>NZ_JBRUHR010000003.1:0-148019 GCF_053206925.1 Streptococcus dentiloxodontae
AGTTTGGAGAAATCCTCTTTGAAAGTGAATTGTGCTAACTTTCTCTGAACGGCAGAGACAGAGATATGGAGTTTCTTTGCGATAGCGGAGTTAGTCAGTTTTTCAGTGTGAAGCTGTGTGATTTTAGTCCAGATAGGTTTGGGAATCTGACCGTTTTTCTGAACGAGAGGCGTCTCAGCTACCCTCACTCTGCGACAAGCCTTACACTGAAAGCGACGCTTTTTGAGCTTTAGAAGGGTAGGCATGCCTTGAATGTCAAGGAGTGGGATAGTTGAGGCTTTCTGAAAGTCATATTTCATCATTTTTCCTTGACAATGGGGACAGTCAGAAGCTTGATAATCCAATTTTGCCCGTATCTCGATGTGAGTTTGGTGTTGTAAAACAAACAAGATTTTGATATTTTTGTCTTTCAATCCGATTAAATCTGTGGTATTCTTGAGATGTTCCATATGAATCTTTCTAATGATGGTTTTGTCGCTTTTCATTATAAGTCATATGGGACTTTTTTCATATAATCAAAAAGCCCTACAATACCCGAAGGGGAGTTACCCACTACAGATATTATAGAGCCATAAAAAGCAGGTCTAGTCCTGCTTTTTTTGTATTCTGCATTAGTTGATGCTATTTTTCTTATTAAGACAGATAAAAAATGAGCTTGGAACAATGTTTGTTTCAAGCTCATTCAACTTAAGATTTTTGTTTGAATCACAATAGCTGGGGAAACTGGCTGGCTATGTCGATTCTAGTCTTCCCCCTGAGTTCATTAGATATTTTTTGATACTTGCTGATTGTTATTTGCGTTTACGCTGTTTGCCAGCATTACGATTTGCTTTTGGTTTTGGCTGATTAATTGCCTTTTTACCTTGCTTTGGTGTCACATCTTTGCGTGTATTTGTTGATTTGAAAGCTTTTGGAGGATTATTTTTGAATTCCTCTTCAACTTTTTTGCGAAGACCTGGTTTAATGAGGTAAGTTGTGATTAGTTGTTGGATAATAGAGAAGATACCACCAACAAACCAATAAAGTCCCACGCTTGACGGAAGGCTCCATGCCATGAAGACCATCACCAATGGCATCGTATAGGTCATCGTCTTCATTTGAGAGCGTTGCTCTTCGGGCATGCTGAGCATTGACAAATAAGACTGAACGAAATAGAGAAGAGCAATGATCGCAATCAGTATTAGACTTCGTTCGCCGAGATTAATACCTAGGAAAGTTGATTCCGAAACTCCCTTGGTAAATCGAGCGGCAAAATAAAGAGCAGAGAAGAAAGGCATTTGAATTAAAAGCGGCAAACAGCCAAGCCCTCCTAACATGCTGACGCCATTCTCGCGCTGTGCTTGCATGAGTTCTGTTTGTGCTGCCAGCTTTTCTTCTTGAGTTGTCGCATTTTTCATACGCTCATTAATAGGATCAAAAATCGGTTTGAGGTAATCGCGTTTAGCAGCTTGATAAGCGGCTTTGCGGGACTGATGAAGTCCTAGAGGCAAGATAATTAAACGCACAACAATGGTAACAAGGATGATACCAAGCCCAAAACCAAGTCCTAAATCCTTAGCAAAATAAGTGATGACATGACTCATTGGTTTTCCAAGCAGCTCCCAAACAGTTCCTATTGGATTTCCGCTAGAATCAAGGCGAACACATCCTGAAAGGAGAAGCAGCATACCGGCGGACCAAGCAGTGAGCGCAAGACGTTTACTAGATTTATTCACGATAATATAATTCCTTTAGATTTTAATAATACCTGTATATTTTACTCTTTTTTAAGCGCTAGGACAAGCTAAAACTGCGGTTTTTATCTGGATAAATGGCTGAGCTGTTTATCTAATTTGTCATCTGGAAATCATCATAGTCTTCAAAATTAGCCATAGTAGCATTGACATAGGTAACTTTGGCAAATTGCGAAGGTCCCTTTCTGACTTCTTGGATAAATTTAGCTAATTTGGCTTTATCATTTGACTGTGCCAGAATTTCAACTGTGCCATCGTCATTATTCCAAACACGGCCGTAAATATCTCCCATTTCTCTGGCTAAAAGATAGGTTGAGTAGCGAAAACCAACACCTTGAACGCGTCCAGACACGAGTAATCTCATTTTTTGCATAGGAATACCTCCTTTTTTCTTTTAGTATATGCTGACTGGCAAAATAGGTCAAGTCAGCTCCTCTATTTTTCTCGAAATTTGGTATAATAAAGATATGGAAATCATACAGTCAAAGGCTAACAGTGCGGTCAAATCGGCTAAAAAGCTCTTGCAGAAAAAATATCGTAAGTCTTCTTATCTGATTGAAGGCTGGCATCTCTATCAAGAAGCTAAGGCCAATGGTGCTGAAATTCTTCGTGTTTTTGTCTTGGCGGATATGGCAGACCGCATTGGGAATGAAAAGCAGATCAAGCTGGTGACTCCTGAGGTTCTTAGGGAAATTTCTGATACGCCAAGCCCTCAAGGCATTGTGGCGGAAATAGCTTTGCGAGATCAGATTATTCCTGAGCGCTTATCAGGTAAGTATCTGGTTTTAGAAGATGTTCAAGACCCAGGTAATGTTGGGACGATGATTCGTACAGCAGATGCAGCAGGTTTTACGGGGGTCTTTTTATCAGATAAATCGGCAGATATTTATAATCAAAAGACTTTGCGTTCTATGCAAGGCAGCCAGTACCATTTGCCTGTTTACCGCGGAAATATTTGGAGTTTTATCCAAACCTGTCAGACCCAAGGAATTTCTGTTCTAGCGACAAGTCTATCGGAAAACTCTACAGATTATAAGAGTTTAGGGAATCAAGAAAGTTTTGCTCTTGTCATGGGAAATGAAGGACAGGGAATTTCAGAGCAGATGGAGCAAGAAGCTGATCAGCTGGTTCATATTACCATGTCAGGGCAGGCCGAGAGTCTTAATGTTGCTGTCGCTGCAGGAATTTTGATGTTCAGTCTTTAGGTCTTAGGTCTGATTTTCATAACAGTTAACAGTTTCTTTGAGTTGGCTTTAAGGAATAATGGTATAATAACATGTCTAGCAGAAAAACTGCTTAGTGAGGTATTATAATGACTAACTATAAAAAAGACAAAGATTATATGCAGGAAGTGGAGCATTTGATTCGTCATCCTCGTTTTCAAAAACTGGATGGTATCACGCATCATCATTATTCAACTCGGATGCAGCATTCTATTAATGTGAGCTATACTAGTTACAAAATCGCTAAAAAGCTTGGCTGGGATGCTAAGGCAACAGCTAGAGGCGGTCTTTTGCATGATTTGTTTTATTATGATTGGCGAGACACTAAATTTAATAAGAGTCATGCCTGGGTGCATCCAAGAATTGCTGTTCGTAATGCTAAAAAAATTACAGATCTGAACAAAAAAGAAGAAGATATTATTCTTAAGCACATGTGGGGAACAACGCTTGCCTTTCCCCGCTACAAGGAATCTTACATTGTCACTATGGTAGATAAGTACTGGGCAATCAAAGAGGTAACGGCTCCTTTTCGAAAGCGGATAAAGAATAGCAGAATTTTACGCCGTAAAACTCTAGGGAGTCATCATCATTGATAGCCATACACTTGATATTATAAAGGAGAAATAACTAATGGAAAATAATATTATTTACACACAATCAGTCAGCGGTATTAATCGCTTTTATGCAAAAATTTATGCACTTGTCGGAATGGGCTTAGGATTATCAGCAGTTATTTCTTGGCTGATGTTGGGAGTATTTTGGCAGAACTTTGTTAATATTATCATTAACTATTCATGGGTTCCTTTGGTTGCTATAGGTTTGGAATTGGTTTTGGTTGTTGTTGCTTCAGCCGCAGCACGTCGAAATACGCCAGCAGCTTTGCCGCTCTTTTTGGTTTATTCAGCTTTAAATGGATTTACCCTAAGTTTTATTATCATTCGTTATGCTCAGTCAACGGTCTTCCAAGCTCTGTTGAGCGCGGCTATTATCTTTTTCGTTATGGCTTTGATTGGTGCAACAACTAAGCGTGATTTGTCAGGAATGGCCAAGTTTTTGTTAGCAGCCTTATTTGGAATTATCATTGCCAGTGTTGTCAATTTCTTTATTGTAAGTTCAGGTTTTTCATACATTATCTCTATTGCTTCTGTTTTGATTTTCTCAGGACTAATCGCCTACGATAATCAACTGATTAAAAATGTTTACAATCAGCTGGACGGCAGACCTACTGATGGCTGGGCTGTTTCAATGGCACTTAGCCTTTATCTGGATTTCATCAATCTATTTCTTAATCTATTACGTATTTTTGGACGTAATAATTAGTTTTTTGAGCATTTAATTCTTTGTGATTGAATGCTTTTATTATTTTAGGATAGGAGGCGGTAGAATGTATTTTAAAGGGAAAAGGGTTGTTATCGTTGGAGCAACTGGAGGACTTGGGGAGACCTATGTTCGGCATTTTTTTAAAAGAAGGGGCACTCCTTTTCCTAGTTGGGCGCAATGAGCAAAAATTAGAGAGTTTACGTCAAAGGGTACCTTTGGATATTCCTATAGTCAGTGCAGATATTACCGATGAAACTTCTTTGGAAAATTTGGCTGTTCGTGTTAAAGCGTGGTCTGATAAGGTTGATATCGTTATCAATGCTACAGGATATGATGTGCGAAAACCCTTGTTAAAGCACTCTTTAGCAGATATTGAACGAACTTTGTCCGTTAATCTTTTGGGTGGTATTTTGCTTACTAGAACATTTCTGCCTTTGTTAAATAATGTCAAGGGAAATACGGTTGTTCATTCAGGTGGTTTTGTTGATGGCCGTTTAGCATTTCCGTATTACAGTGCAGACGTTGCTTCGCGTTCGGGATTATTTTCTTTTATAGAATCTATGAACAGAGAATTGAATCAGGAAGGTTCTGTTATTCGGTTGACCTATTTTTGTCCTAATGCAGCACATACGAAGGCGGAGGCTCCTTATCATAAAGTATGGGAGGAAATGGGAGTTTCTATCTCTTTGGTTGATGATGTTGCAAATGCTTTATTAAATGGTTTAAGAAAGCAAAGGCAGGTCATTTTAATGGGATTTGGTACGAGCCTTTTTGCCAAAATCAATTTGTTGTCACCTAAGCTTGCAGATTGCTTATTATTAGCAAAATACAGTCGAATTTTAAAAAAATATTTTGCTTAAAATTTGTTTGCTCAGATTTTGAGCTGCTTTTCAGTGAAAAACTCCTTACGATATTCATTCATAAGGAGTTTTTTGTTAATTAATAACCATAGGTCAAAGTGCCGAGCTGGCCTGTGTAAGCATAAAAGAGAGGATAATATTCCCAATTGCCGCTGTAGCTGTCTTTTGTTGGGAAAGCCCATTTGTCATCTTCTTTAGTCAATTCAAAGGAGTAGCCATCAAAAACATCTGTTCCAGTGCTTGTAGGTTTTGTTGGAGTTACTTCTTTAATGGAATTTGGAAGGTAGGTTTCCATGTAGTATTGCTTAGCCACACTTTGAACATTGTCGCTAGTAACACCACCATGTGATGATGCATAATTTTGAACTTCACTTTGAAGATCATGGCTGCTGGAGTAAGACTTGTCTGCTTCAGTCAGGCTGACTGTCTTCATATCTAGATTAAAATTAGCAGTATCCTCTGCAACAATGATATTATCTACTGTATAAGAACCGCGTTCGCGGTTGGCTGTTTGAATCCAGCTTAGAACTTTTGGTATTTCATCACCAGTAGGCATTAGATAAGAGGATTCTCCGCCAAAACCATAAGACAGACTGTCAGAGAAGTAGGAAGAAAATTCACTTTTAGCTGTATTTAAATCATTGGCAACATAGGTATCGTAATCTCCAGATTCCCCGCCAAGAAGTACCGCTGAGAAGTAAGAGTCAACTGCAGACTTGACGGAATTGATGGTGTCTCCGTCAAAGTTTTTAAGTTTAGCCTCTACGGTTTGTCCTTTGGTTTTTTCGTCTTTAGATTCAAAGACAACTTTATAGTCTTCTTTATTGTTAACCTTGAAGAAATAAGTGACGTTTTCTGAATCTCCTGCTAGAAGTTCATCAAAGGCGCTGCTGTCGCTAGCAGGATCTACAGAACTCATAGTATCTGGCAAATCGTCAACATCAACTTTTTGAGCTTTGACTTTATTTCCTTCACTGTCTTCTAAATAGAATTGCTTGGCCGATGTTGCAATAGTAGCATCTTTTTTGGCTGTATTTTCCAAGGTAAAGTCTACTTGAATAAGTGTCTGGTTATCTTTTAGATCTAAGTCTGTTCCAGACAGATAACTGATATTTCCAACAGATAAACTTGCTTCCAGCTCAGGTTTAGCACAAGCTGCTAAAACGATGGTTGCTCCCAAAGCGATAGCTCCTAAATAAAATGCTTTTTTCATAAAAGCCCCCTTCATTCTTTATTAAAACGTTTACAATATCATTATAGCATACTTTAATTGGACTTGTCATGACTTCTTTGGCGCTATAGGTACTAAATAGCAATGCTCTATGGTATAATAGACACACATTTTAAAGATTGCGGAGACTGCTGATATGAAAACACCATTTGCAACTGTAGAACAGTTGGCGAAAATAACCAATCAATTTCCCACTCCTTTTCATCTTTACGATGAAAAAGGTATTCGCGAAACGGCGCGTGCTGTTAACAGAGCTTTTTCTTGGAATCCTGGATTTAAAGAATTTTTTGCGGTTAAGGCAACACCCAATCCAACGATTCTTAAGATTTTAAAAGAAGAGGGCTGCGGGGTTGATTGTGCAACGGATACAGAACTTTTAATGTCTAAGAAGGTAGGTTTTGACAGCTCTGCTATTTCTTTTACATCAAATGATACCATGGCTAAAGAGTTCGTCTATGCACGTGAAATTGGAGCGACGATAAACTTGGATGCTTACGAACACATTGCTTTTTTAGATGAGGCTGCGGGGCTTCCTGAAACCGTTTCGCTGCGTTATAATCCTGGAGGGGTCTTTGCTTTAGGTACAGATATTATGGATAATCCTGAGGAATCAAAATTTGGGATGACAAAAGAACAGCTCTTTCAAGGCTACCAAGATCTGCGTGATAAAGGAGTCAAGTCGTTTGGACTTCATGCCTTTTTGGCTTCAAATACAGTAACCAATGACTATTATCCAACCTTAGCTGCCCAGCTCTTTGAATTGGCTGTTGAGCTTAAAGAGAAAATCGGAATTTGCTTAGATTTTATCAACCTTTCAGGTGGCATTGGCGTAGATTACACGCCAGCTGACCGGCAAAATGACATTGCCGTAATTGGTGAAGGAGTGCATGCTAAATTTGATGAGATTTTGGTGCCAAATGGCTTGGGTCATATTGCCATTTACACGGAACTTGGCCGTTTCATGCTGGCTGCGCACGGTCATTTGGTGACCAAGGTTTTGCATTTGAAAGATACTTATCGTCATTATGTAGGTGTTGATGCCTCAGCGGTCAATTTGCTGCGCCCAGCTATGTACGATGCTTACCATCATATTACCAATATTAGTAATCCCAAAGGGAAGCTGCAACTTGTTGATGTGACTGGTTCGCTCTGTGAAAATAATGATAAGTTTGCAAAAAATCGCGAACTGCCAGAAGCGCGTGTTGGAGATATTCTTGTCATTCATGATACAGGTGCACATGGATTTTCTATGGGCTATAATTACAATGGCCGCCTGCGTTCGGCTGAGATTTTGCTTCAAGAAGATGGCAGCGCCCGAATGATTCGCCGTGCTGAGACTGCTGATGATTATTTTGCAACACTTTATGGTTTTGATTTTGAAAAATAATAAGGCAGCAAATAATTTTCAGCCTGCTGTTTAAAATAGTGAAATAACAGTGGCCGCTATTTGTCAGGGTAAGGTATTTTTGCTATAATAAGGCTTGTAAAAAATAGAGGAGAATTTGAATTTATGAACACCATCCTTTGGATTATTATCGTTTTTGTTGCTGTAATCGGCGGCTTTTATGGAGGAGCTTATTTTGCTCGTAAACAAATGGAAAAAGAACTTGCAGAAAATCCTCGTTTAAATGTTGATGCGGTACGTACCATGATGTCAGCAGCAGGACAAAAACCAAATGAGGCCAAGGTTCGTCAAACTTATAATCAAATTATCAAGCAGCAAAAAACAGCACTTGCTGATAGTAAAAAGAAGAAAAGAAAATAATAAATAAAGATAATAAGGGATAGGTCAGCTGTTTGGCGGCTTATTTCCTAATTAGTGGGGAGAGGAGCTGGGAATTGACCTGCTCCTCTTTCTAGTATAAAGGCCGTGTGCCTAGGGAGTTTTTATGGATAATCGTCCTATCGGTTTTTTAGATTCCGGCGTTGGCGGCTTAACTGTAGTGCGTGAGTTGATGCGTCAGCTACCTCATGAGGAAATCATTTATATCGGGGATTCGGCTAGGGCTCCTTATGGACCAAGGCCAGCCAAACAAATTCGAGAATATACTTGGCAATTAGTTAACTTTCTCTTGACCAAAGATGTCAAAATGATTGTAATTGCCTGCAATACGGCAACAGCGGTAGTTTGGGAAGAAATCAAACGAACCCTTTCCATTCCCGTTTTAGGTGTCATTTTACCTGGCTCAAGCGCAGCTATTAAATCAACACAAAGCAAAAAAATTGGTGTGATTGGGACTCCCATGACCATTGCTTCGAATATTTATGAGCAAAAAATCAAGAGCTTGGCACCAGATATGCAGGTTAAAAGCCTAGCTTGTCCCAAATTTGTTCCTATCGTAGAATCTAATGAAACTCGTTCAAGTTTGGCTAAAAAAGTGGTTTATGAAAGTTTGGCTCCTTTTGCGGGGAAAATAGATACGCTGGTTCTGGGCTGTACTCACTATCCGCTTTTGCGCCCGATCATTCAAAATGTAATGGGGCCTCAGGTCAAGCTGATTGACAGCGGAGCAGAAACGGTACGTGATATTTCGGTTCTGCTTAATTACTTTGAAATTAACCGCAGCCGCGAGATTTCGGATAAACAAGATCACTTTTACACAACAGCTAGCGTTACCGGTTTTAGGGAAATAGCAGAGCAGTGGTTGGGAAGAGCTGTCACAGTAGAACATGTGAATCTAGAAAAGGAAGTAAAGCATGACTGATAATATTTATGAATATAAGGACAGTCAAGATTGGTTTATCGGGACTTGGACAGGCCTTGGTGATATTGCTTGCTTGGGCGGACATGCTGATGAGGCTCTTTCACATCTTGGACAAGAGCTGAAAGGTTTGATTCCTTCTTTAACAGCAAATCAGACTGCTGGCTATAGTGTGACTGTTATTAAGCAATCGTCTGATTTTCGTCTGATTTCCTTTGTTGTGGATATGATTAATCAGGAAATGAACCGTCATCTTAAAGTGCAGCAGCACGCAGGTGCCATTTTAGTATCTGAAGCCAATCAACTGTTTCTAGTACATTTGCCTAAAAAGGGTGTTGCTATCAAAGATTTCTTTAGAAAGACAGACGCATCGTCTATTGGGGACATTCTTCTTATTGCCACACGTAATGAAGGAAAGACCAGAGAATTTCGCAAGCTCTTTGAAAAAATAGGTATCAAAGTATTAAATCTCAATGATTTTCCTGATTTACCTGAGGTTGAAGAGACAGGAACAACCTTTGAGGAGAATGCTCGCCTTAAAGCTGAAACGATTTCGGCATTGACAGGTAAAATGGTCTTGGCAGATGATTCGGGACTTAAAGTAGATGTGTTAGGAGGTTTGCCAGGAGTGTGGTCAGCTCGTTTTGCTGGGCCTGATGCAACGGATAATGACAACAATCGCAAACTTTTACATGAACTTGCAATGGTCTTTGATCAAGAAAAACGTTCAGCTCAATTTCATACGACTCTGGCAGTTGCTGCGCCTGGACGTGACAGTTTAGTGGTCGAAGCGGATTGGGAAGGCTATATTGCCACTGAACCTAAGGGTGACAATGGCTTTGGCTATGATCCCTTGTTTTTAGTAGGGGAGACAGGAAAAACATCTGCTCAGCTATTACCAGAAGAAAAAAACAGTATTTCTCATCGCGGACAGGCAGTTAAGAAACTTATGGAGGTATTTCCGTCATGGCAGAAAGCAGAATAATTGTCATGAGTGATTCTCATGGAGATCGTGAAATTGTTAAGGGTATTAAGGAACGCTATCAAGGGAAGGTTGATGCCATTTTTCATAATGGTGATTCAGAGCTTGAAGCAAGTGATTCTATTTGGTCAGGGATTTATGTGGTACGCGGCAACTGCGATTACGATAATGGTTATCCCAGTGATTTGATTGCTCATATTGGTGATATAACGATAGCTCAAACGCATGGCCATCTTTATGCCATCAATTTCACTTGGGATAAACTGGATTTATTTGCCCAAGAGGCTGATGCTGATATTTGCCTTTATGGACACTTACACCGTGCAGACGCTTGGCAAAATGGAAAAACAGTTTTCATAAATCCTGGGTCTGTTTTGCAGCCGCGCGGTGATATTAATGAAAGACTCTATGCAATGGTTACTATCACAGCTGATATTATTCGTGTGGATTATTATACTCGAGACCATAAGCTATATCCCGCTATTTCAAAGGAATTCAAGAGATGATTGCTAAAGAATTTGAACAATTTTTAATTAGCCATTTGGATGATTATCTCATCCCAGCTGAGGATTTGGTGATTTTTATTGATACGCATAATGCGGATCATGTCTTATTGTTATTAACGAGCAATGGCTATTCGCGAGTGCCTGTTATCACCAAAGACAAGGCTTATGTTGGCACCATTTCTATTTCTGATATTATCAACTATCAAGAAGAAAATAATCTTCAGGACTGGGAAATGGCCAGTTTAGATATTAGCCATGCTGTTAATGGCAAAATAGAAACAGTTTCTGAATCAGCTAGTTTGACGGAAGTCATGCACAAATTGGTGGATAATCCGTTTTTACCAGTTTTGACAGAAGAAGGCGTATTTGTTGGGATTATTACCCGTAAGTCAATTTTAAAGGCTGTTAACAGCCTCTTACATAATTTTACTAATGACTATATCATCACTCCTAAAAAATCCGACTGAGGCTATTGAATGTTTTTTGGCGAGCAAAACTTTATCGGCCAGTTCCTCTCAGGCTTATCGTTATGATTTAGAGCAGTTTATTCAGGCAGTCGGTCAAACAATTGATAGGACTCAGCTCAGTTTTTACGAGCAAAGTTTATCGGCTTTGAAACCTGCTGCCCGCAAACGTAAGCTTTCGGCTGTTAATCAGTTTTTGCGTTATCTTTACCAGCAAGGCCAGATAGAGGAGTTTTATCATTTATCGGTCAAATCTGCCCTGCAGCCACCTCGGCTTAAGACTGGACTTTTAGATCTGTCTTCACTCTATGAGGGAGAAAGCTGCGCTGGAAAATTAGCGAGTCTGCTGATTCTGGACTTAGGTCTTTTGCCTGCAGAAATACTAGCCATCGAAAATAAAAATATTGATCTAGACTTTGCTGTTGTGACAATAATTAAGGATCAGACGAAACGGGTGCTGACCTTGAGCCCAGCTCTTTTAGAGGCTTTGTCAACTTTAGCCGATAATTGGTCAGGACTTTATTTGCTTGGCCGTGGAGATAAGGCCTATTCACGTCAGTGGCTGTTTAGGCATTTGCAGGTTTATTTGACAAGCCAAGGCTTTCCTGAACTCAATGCTCAGAGTCTGCGTCAGCAATTTATCTTAAAAGAAATTAAACAGGGAACAGACGCTTTTGAATTGGCAAGAAAGCTGGGACTTAAGAGTCCGGTTACTCTGGAGAGATATTATCAAGTATAATGGATATTAAACTAAAGGATTTTGAGGGACCGCTGGACTTGCTTTTACACTTGGTCTCCAAATATGAAGTGGACATCTACGATGTGCCCATAGTGGATGTTATTGAGCAGTATCTGGCTTATCTGGCAACTTTGCAGGCCATGCGTCTGGAGATTGCCGGAGACTACATGGTCATGGCCAGTCAACTGATGCTGATTAAAAGCAGAAAGCTTCTGCCAACAGTAGTTGAGACAGAGCCAGAAGAGACTGACCCTGAATTGGAGCTCCTTAGTCAGTTGGAAGAATATGCCCGTTTTAAAGCAGCCAGTCAGGAAATGGCTAAGCAGCATGAGCGGCGTGCTCTCTTTTATTCTAAACCAAAGGTAGAACTGGTTTATGAGGATATAAGTCTCAGCCATGATAAGTCTATTCAGGATATTTTTCTGGCTTTCTCAAAAATTATGGCAGAAAAGCAGGAAGAAATCCGTCAGAACCATACAACCATTGCCAAAGATGATTATAAAATTGAAGATATGATGGTCATTATCGAGGACGCTTTTGCTGAAAAGCCTAGTATAGATTTGGCTGATATTTTTAAAGATGCAAAGGATATGGATCAAGTGATTACTCTTTTTTTGGCAACTTTAGAACTCATCAAAGTTCACCGTGTTTCTGCCAAGCAGGAGACGGTTTTTGGCAGAATTGTACTTAGAAAGGAATGGACATGAGCAGTCATTTAGCACGTCTTGAGGCTCTCCTTTTTGTAGCAGGCGAAGACGGCCTTAGTACACGGACATTGGCTCAGCTTTTGGATTTGCCGATAACAGGTGTTACTCAGTCTCTTGAAAAATTGCAGAGCAAATATAGCGCTGACGCTGATTCGGCGCTTTGTCTAATTGAGTCTTCAAATACTTATAAACTGGTTACTAAAGACAGTTTTGCAGAGCTTTTGCGGGATTATTCTAAAACGCCTATCAATCAAAGTTTATCACGAGCCAGTTTAGAGGTGCTGTCAATCGTTGCTTATAAACAGCCTATCACCAGAGCTGAAATTGATGATATTCGCGGTGTGAACTCCAGCGGAGCTATTTCTAAACTTCAAGCTTTTGAACTCATTCGTGAAAATGGTAAAAAAGACACTATCGGGCGTCCCAATCTTTATGTGACAACAGATTACTTCTTAGATTATGTGGGCATCAATCATTTAGATGAGCTAATTGCTATTGAGCATTTAGAATTGGAAGATCAAGAAAGCACACTTTTCAAAGAGGAGCAGTCAAACACTCCAGAAAAAGCAGAGGCTGCAAATGCTCTGCCAGAAGATACATCCGATACTTCGGTATCAACAGAAGGAATAAATCCCTGATTTTAAGACTAAAGCAAGACTATTGTTGGGTGTGAGAGCGCCCTTTAAAAATGAGATATTAATAAAAGTACAGACCTGAGTCTGAGGAAAGGAAAAAGAGGAACTTTGATTTAAAATCAAAGGAAAAGCATAAGATGCGTATCATCTTTGAAACATTAATTGCTTTTCAGATACTTTCTCTATCATATTTATGCGTATTAATAAATACATTGCCCATGCAGGCATAGCTAGTCGCCGTAAGGCTGAAGAATTGATTAAAGAGGGGTGCGTGACCCTTAATGGTCAGACGGTAAAAGAATTAGCCACTAAGGTAAAAAACGGAGATATTGTTGAAGTTAACGGCAGTCCCATTTACAATGAAGAAAAGGTCTACTACCTGCTCAATAAACCGCGGGGAGTGATTTCGAGTGTATCTGATGAAAAGGGACGCAGAACCGTTCTTGATTTGATGCCAGAGATCAAAGAGAGGATTTATCCAGTGGGGCGCCTTGATTGGGATACCACAGGACTTCTTATTTTAACTAATGACGGCGACTTTACAGATAAAATGATTCATCCGCGAAATGAGATTGATAAGGTTTATTTGGCGCGTGTAAAAGGCATTGCAACTAAGGAAAATTTGCGTCCGCTGACACGCGGTGTCGTCATTGAGGGCAGAAAAACCAAGCCTGCGCATTATAAGATTCTCAAAGTTGATACAGAAAAAAACCGTTCTGTGGTTGAATTAACCATTCATGAAGGGCGTAATCATCAAGTAAAGAAAATGTTTGAATCAGTTGGTCTGTTGGTTGATAAGCTGTCGCGAACGCGTTTTGGTTCCTTGGATTTAACAGGTCTTCGTCCGGGTCAGTCGCGCCGCCTCAACAAAAAGGAGATCAGTCAGCTGCATAATTTGGCTGTCAACAAGACAAAATGATAAAGAAAATATTAATTGCTCCAGTACGTTTTTATCAGCGTTATATTTCTCCTATAACACCGCCTTCTTGCCGTTTTAATCCAACTTGCTCCAACTATATGATTCAAGCTATTGAGAAGCACGGGATAAAAGGCCTCTTGATGGGTATTGCCCGTATCTTACGCTGCCATCCCTTTTCTAAACCTGGAGATGACCCTGTTCCAGATTATTTTAGTTTAAGACGAAATAACCAGCTCCACAAGAAGTAGAGCTGGTTATTCTATAATGTTGGTTAGTTATTCACTTAATCTTCAATTAGTATTTAGACCATGTTCTAGGCAGGAAGAACAGGAGCATAGGGTAAATTTCCAGACGCCCTGCAATCATTGCAAAGCTCATCACCAATTTGGATAAAGGATTAAAAATAGCGAAGGTATCTGTTGTTCCAAGCATTGGTCCGATATTATTAAAAGTAGAGGCCGACGCTGAGATGACAACCAATAGATTTTGAGGCTTATCTAAAGACAAGACCCCAACCAAGGTCAATATAATAAGAACATAAACGCTTAGGTATTTAAGAATGCCATGCTGAGTTTGTTTATCAATAGGTTCGTGATTAATATGAAGAGACAAAATCTGATTAGGGTAGAGAGTGGATAACGTTTGATTGCGGGCAATTTTAGCCATAACTAGGGCACGAATAACCTTAAAACCGCCAGCGGTGGAGCCTGCTGAACCGCCAATGAACATCAATATTAGTAAAACGTACTGAGAAAAGAGCGGCCATCTAGTAATATCTGTCAGCCCAAATCCGGTAGTTGTGATAACTGTTGAAACCTCAAAGAACGAATATTTGAACGCTTCGGCTAGATTGCCATAAAGCGATAGGATGTTGATAATAATCAGCCCAGTTGCTACAGCGACAATTCCGAAGTAAGTACGTAGTTCCTCATCCTTAAAGAAGGATTTTACCTTTCCAAGGAGAATAAAGAAATAAAGATTGAAATTGACCCCAAACAGTAATGTTCCGATAGAGACGACATAAGCGATAAGGTCACTATGATAATGAGCGATAGAATCATTGTAGACAGCGAAGCCACCGGTACCAGCGCCTCCCATAGCAACCACTAAACTGTCAAAGAAAGGCATACCGCAAATCCAAAGGATAAGAGCAAAAGTGGCGAACATGACCAGATAGATAATGTATAGAATCTGGGCTGTATTTTTAAGTTTAGCCACAATCTTGCCGAAGACAGGACCGGGAACTTCGGCGCGCATGACTTCGTGGTGGCCATTACTGTTATTGTTCATAATAGCAAGGGCAAAAACCAATACCCCCATCCCACCGATTAGGTGGGCAAAGCTGCGCCAAAAAAGAAGTGAGTGGGAAAGCACACTAACGTCAGGCAAAATAGTAGCTCCTGTTGTTGTAAAGCCTGAACTCATTTCAAAGAAAGAATCAATAACAGATGGAATTTGCCCTGCAAAGACAAAAGGAAGACCGCCAAAGAAGGACCAGAGCACCCAGCAAAGGGCCACAATTAGCATTCCTTCTTTAGTATAAATATGATAATTTTTGGGTTTAAAAGCTGTCCCTATTCCTCCAAGGAAAATTAAGATTCCCATGGTAGCCAAAATGGCAATGAAAACCCGACTGGATTCGTGGTAAATCAGAGCAACTGTCAAAGGAACCAGTAAGAGAGCTGCTTCAATCAAGAGGAGTTTTGAGACGAGGTAGCGGACCATAGAACGATTCATAAAAACTTACCTCTTTAACAAGTCATAGACATGACTGATATTTTGCGCTAAAGTAATGACAATCATTTTATCTCCTACTTGAAGGGTATCCTCGCCTGTTGGGAAAATTGCTTTTCCCTTACGAATAATAGCAGCAATCAAAACATTTTGGCGCAACTCAAGACTAGATAGCGTTTGTCCAGCCATCTTATTATTTTCCTTGATTTCAAATTGCAGAGCCTCAACACGTCCATTGGCAACATGGTGCAAGGCTTCAAGGTTGGAATCCTGAGCGTTGAAACGGCCGCGCACAAAGTGCATAATGGTATCTACTGCGATATTTTTAGGAGTGACAATGCTTGAAAATTCTTTATCGTCAATAATTTCTAAAAGACTGGTACGGTTAACCTTGGTGATATTTTTTTGTATGCCGTGACTCTCTAAATACATAGAGGTGATGATATTTTCTTCATCAACTCCTGTTAGGGTTGCAACAGCATCGTAGTCGAACGCTCGCTCTTCCATAAGGACATTTTTAGCTGTTCCATCTCCTAAAACAACGGGAACATCTGGGAATTCATTGGCAAAAAGCTGCGCACGTTCCTGATTTACTTCGATAATTTTTACTTTGATGTGAGTATTTTTCATCGTATGAAGCAGATAATAGGAGATCTTACCAGCTCCGACAATCATCAGAGTCTTAATGGCTTTAGCCTTAATGTAATTGTGGAAGAGCAGCATTTCAACACGGCTGCCAGTCACATAAATTTTATCTCCTGTTTGAATAATGGTTTCGCCATCAGGAATAAAAACCTGCCCCTGCCGCTCAATAACACAGATAAGTAAATTACCAAAAGTCTTTCTGAAATTCTCCAGATTAATACCAGACATCTGGCTTTTATCTGTTACTTTAAAAGACATAAGAATAACACGGCTGTTAGCAAATCCTTCTACCGACAGCGCATTTGGAAATTCGACAGTATTGGCAATATAGCGGGCAGCTAAAAGCTCAGGGTTAACCACGAGAGAAAATCCTAAGAAGTTCTTATCTTTAAAATAGGTATTGGAATATTCGGGGTTGCGCACGCGCACCACAGTTTCTTTTGCCCCCATTTTTTTAGCCAAAACGGCTGAGATCATATTGACCTCATCTTTATCAGTTATGGCAATGAAAATGTCACATTCAGAAACGTCAGCCTGCTCCAAAATCTTGAAATTAGCCCCATTACCTACCAACCCGATAATATCATAACGTTTGCTGGCCTGTTTTAAGACTTCTTCTTTCTCCTCAATTAAAATCACATCATGCTTTTCTTTGACTAGAGAACGACAAAGGGCGGTGCCGACCTTTCCTGCACCAACGACAATAATTCGCATGTTTACCTCCAATATAATTAGTTCTATCATACTCTTTTTTCCCTAAAAAATCACTTTTTTCCTGATTTTTTAAAGACTTTTTCTCCTTTTGCTTCAGAATGACTATCTCCAATGTTTTGGATTTTTGTTATAATAGTTTAAAAGGCTAAAGGAGTTCGGCATGTCAGATACAAATGAATACAAAAAACAGTTACACAAGCAACTGGAAGCTAAAAACTACCTGAGTCTTCGTTTTTCTCTTTTTGAAAAAGCCAAGGAAGATTATGCAGTGGTTATTGATAGAGCTTCAAATCAGAAAGGCTTTGAAGTTTATGCTACGCAGGAAAGAACCAGTGCGGGACTCAAACATTTCTATGATGATTTTGGTGAAGCCAGCCAAAAATTTATGAGTCTTTTGGATGAAGTTGCAGCGCAAAATCGCTATTATGCTCATAGCGGTTGGGAAACAGACTACGACTCAGACCTGTGGTGAAAGCCCTCCTAAATTTTCTCAAATTTTTCTTAAAAAATCTCTTACAACTTGTTGACATTTATGGCAATCGTGTTATACTGATAGTTAAGAATTCGTTAGTTTAAACCAAACCTGTTATGATTTAAGTTAATGAGTCGCCATCAACCATGTTGCCTGCTGAGACTGACTCCGGGCAGCATGGTTATTTTTATGTTTAGGAGTTAACATGTCTTACAATCACATTGTTCTTTTTCAGCCTCAGATTCCTCAAAATACTGGGAATATTGCCCGTACCTGTGCCGCAACCAATACTCCCTTGCATATCATTCGTCCCATGGGTTTTCCCATTGATGATAAAAAAATGAAACGTGCAGGTCTTGACTACTGGGATAAGCTGGATATTTATTTTTATGATAGTCTGGAAGAGTTTATGAAAAAAGCGGACGCTGGCAGACTGCATTTAGTCAGCAAGTTTGCAGAGACAGTCTATTCAAAAGAAAATTACAATGACGGGCTGACGCATTATTTTATGTTTGGCCGTGAAGACAAAGGGCTGCCTGAAGAATTTATGAGAGCTCACCCTGAAAAAGCCATTCGTATCCCAATGAATGATGAACACGTCCGCAGCCTAAACCTCTCAAATGCAGCTTGCATGATTGTTTACGAGGCTCTGCGCCAGCAGAATTTTACAGGACTTGAACTCAGTCATACCTATGAAAATGATAAATTAAAATAAAGACACTTAGAAATGAGATAGTATCAAATTTTTCAAGTGTTTTTTGAGGGAAGCAGAGAAATAAAAATCTGAGACTATCGGCTGATAGAAAATCATAAAGTTTAAAGCCTTGTTTTCTAGGCTTTTTTATGTTAATCTATAGGTGTCTTCAGGGCAGGGTGCGATTCCCGACCGACGGTAATTCTTTGTGATCTGGTTTTCTATTCTGTGGTCAGATTAAGGGGGCTAAAAATCACAAGCTAAGTCCGTGAGCTGCAATGACAGTTGATCTAGTGAGATTCTAGAGCCGACAGTATAGTCTGGATGGGAGAAGACCGGGTTTTTTGAGTGTTGATTTTTTATAAGCACTTGATACGAAGGAACTTCTTTCAAATTGTAAAATTTGGAGGAATTTTTTTATGACAAACACACGAAAACTGACCTATATTGCAATTTTGTCAGCTATTTCATTTTTATTGCTCTTTTTGAATTTTAGGCTTCTGCCTGGGGTTGATTTCTTAAAAATCGATTTCAGTGTGATTCCAATATTGATAGCCTTGCTTATGTTTGATTTAAAAAGTGCCTATGCAGTGCTTTTGTTACGTACTGTTTTAAAATTTTTATTGAACTTTGAGGGTGTTAACACCTGGGTTGGCATGCCTATGAATGTGATAGCCTTAGGGCTTTTTGTAACGGCTTTTGCTTTATTGTGGAAGAATAAGCAAACTCTTCGAAATTATATTTTAGCTGGTATAGTCGGCACGGTAGTTTTAACGGCTGCAATGGTCATTTTGAATTTGGTTTATGCAGTGCCTTTGTATGTCACATTTGCAGGATATGATCAATCCTATCTGACTTTTGGAACTTATATCGTTCCTGCTGTTTTACCCTTTAATTTATTGGAAGGATTGATTTTAACGGTGGTCTTTTATCCTATTTATTTAGGAACAAAGACTATTATTAAAAAATACGCTTAATGAAACACAGACAGACACATTATATTCATGCTTCATTTGCTATTTTAGCTTTCATGATACTGGGCTATACCGTCAAATTTTACCCTGAGAACTTGGCGGGTATTGACAGCAGTATCCAAAATGCTGTGCGAGGAGATTTACCGAGTACTTTGACTAACTTTTTTAAGTTTGTGACCATTATTGGTAATACATCGGCACAGGCTGCTATTGCAACACTGGCGGTTTTGCTTCTTTGGCTGAAACACTATAAAAGTGAGGCGCTTTATGTGGGTGGCTCTGCTATCTTGGCAGGACTTTTAATTGTTGGTCTTAAAAATTTATACCAGCGTCCGCGGCCAGCCATTACCCATTTAGTATATGCAGGTGGTTTTTCCTTTCCAAGTGGACATTCGCTGGGGGTTTTCGTGATTTTTACGGCTCTTGCCCTTGTTATTGGTCAGCGCATCATTAACCGTAACGTGCGTTTTATGATTTATGCAGCGGCAGCGCTTTTGATTTTTTTGGTTGGCTTGTCGCGTATTTATCTCGGTGTTCACCATCCGACAGATGTTTTTGCTGGTTTTTTACTGGGATATGGTTTGACACATCTTATTTACCCAACATATGATCGCATTCGTTTTGAATGGCGTTTTCAGAGTAAGCAAAAATAGTCGTAAAAATCGTAACGAATTAATGCGATTAAAAACAGTGATGATTTCTTCGCTGTTTTTTGTTATTTAGGATTTATTGTTGTTTGCAAGTTTTCAGATTAGCTTAAGTTCTTCCTGCTAGACTACAACTAATAAAAATGATAAGGAAGTGCTCATGAATAGTGTCAAAAAACGCTTAGCGATTGGTATCAATATTGCCTGTTTATTAGCTTTTTTAGATGGGACTCTTCTCATTTATCTGCGTTCGGTTAACAGTGCAGGCCGATTTCAATCGCCAGAGGAAAAATGGCTGAGCTTTCTAATTTTAAGTTTTATCTATGCGGCTTTTTTCACTGCACAAGGGGTGTTTTACTGTATCTACAAACACCACAAGAAAAAAGCACAAAAACAAGTAACAAGGTTTGTTTAAAACAAGCCTTTTTCTTATTTAACTGTTTAAAAAAAGTGATAAAATAATGGCATGAAAGAAGCAATCCGAATTCTCCATCTTAATGATTTGCATTCGCATTTTGAACATTACCCGCAGGTCAAGGCATTTTTTGAACAAGAAAGTCAAACGAAAGCCGAAGTTATCAAACTGGATTTAGGTGACAATGTTGACAAATCCCATCCAATGACAGATGCAACATCTGGCCGTTTTAATGTTGCCTTGATGAATGAACTAGGTATTGATTATGCTACCATTGGCAATAACGAAGGAATTGGCTTGTCAAAAGCGGAGCTAAACGAGCTTTATCGGGAGGCAAATTTTACGGTTATCCTGAATAATCTTAAAGAAGGAGGGAAACAGCCAAAATGGGCACAGCCATTTTTCATCCATGAGACTAAAAAAGGCCATAAGATAGCTTTTCTGGCCTATACCCATCCTTATTATTCCACCTATGCTCCTAATGGCTGGCAGGTTTTGGAACCAATAGCAGAGCTGGTCAAAGATCTTGCACGCCCAGAAGTTGCAACAGCAGATCTTGTCATTGTCCTTAGCCACCTAGGCATCAGGTTTGATGAAAAAATAGCAGAGACTTTTTCTCAGGTTGACCTTATTATTGGAAGTCATACGCATCATTTGTTTGAAGAGGGAAAACAGGTTAATGGCGTCTATCTGGCTGCAGCGGACCGTTACGGAGAATATGCTGGCCGTATTGACTTAGAACTTGAGGATGGACTTTTACGTGCCTGTACCATTGAAGCTGTACCGACAAAAACAATGCCTATGGACAAGGAAGATGAAGATTTTATCAAAGCTATTTATGAAGAGGGATATAGACATTTGGCTAAAGAAAAGGTAGTCAATTTGGGGTGTGCACTGTCTTTTGATGAGAGTTTTGACTTGATCCTATCTGCGGTTCGTCAAGAAAGTAACTCTCAGCTGACACTTTTAAATACCGGCCTGCTTCTTAAACCTTTTGAGGCAGAGGTGACCAAGGCTGATTTGCATGCTGCTCTGCCGCATCAAATGCGTCTGATACGGCTGATAGTGACAGGGCAAGAGCTTCTGACTATTTGTCGGGAAATTTTTTCTAAAGTTCCATTTTTGCAGCATCAAAAAATTAAAGGGATGGGTTTTCGCGGTGAGACGTTTGGCTCTGTCTTATCGGGCGGTTTTGCTTACAAAAATGAAGAAATAGTGTATAATAATAAGGCTATTAGTCTGGATGAAACCTTTAGTTTGGTTCTCGTTGATCAGTATTATTTTGCTTCTTATTTTCCAGCACTTAAGGAGCATGAAGCAGAGCTGCTCTTTCCAGATTTACTCAGAGAGGCTGTCGCTCATTATCTCAAAAAGTTAGTTTAAGCTGTGCTTATTTAAAAGAAAGGAATGCCATGCGCAAAGAAATTTCGCCAGAAATGTACAATTACAATAAATTTCCGGGACCAGATTTTGTCCGTGTGGCGGATTTTCTCAAGTCAGAGGACTATCAGTTCACCATTTTGGAAGATCATAAAGAAGCTCTAGATGCCACCAGCTTTGGTCAGCGTTTTTCAGAGATTATGCTCAAATATGATTATATCGTGGGTGACTGGGCTAGTGATCAGCTGCGTCTTAAAGGCTTTTACAAGGAGGGCAAAAAAAATGTTCGCCGTTTTGAGTATATTAGCCATTTGTCGGAGTATTTGAGAGAGTATTGCTCTTTTGGATGCGCCTATTTTGTTTTGGAAAATGAAAACCCAGTTCTCATCAAATTTGAGGAGGAAAATATTCCCAAACGCAAGCGCCAGAAGCGCTCCAAAAATCGTAAAACAACTACAAACCGTGACAGGGCAGCTGATAAACAGCGCAGCTATTCTCAGCAGGAAAAAACGCAAAAGGTTAATCCAAAGCAGGCCAAAAGGGCTAAGACGAAAAGAAACCGGCCTGAAAAAGAGGGTGATAAGGGCACTGAGCAGGGCTTTAAGAAATCTCGGAAAAAGCGTGACAGCCGCCGTCAATCAGAGAGAGGTCAAGCCCAGGTGTCCAAAACTTCTTCAGCTAGCCAACATTTTACAATCAGAAAAAAAGGAAAATAAGACATGACCAAAGTCAATAGTGCAGAGAAAACAGGGCGTCGTTTGCGCCATCAAAATGAAGAACAGTCTGACTGCAAACCATCAATTTATGGTTTGACACGGGATGAATTGATTGATTGGACACTTGCGCACGGTGAGAAAAAATTCCGTGCGACGCAGATTTGGGATTGGCTCTATCGTAAGCGCGTGCAGTCTTTCGAGGAGATGACCAATATTTCCAAGGAATTTATCGCTCAGTTAAATGAAAATTTTGTCCTTAATCCGCTCAAGCAGCGGATTGTACAAGAATCAAAAGATGGCACGGTCAAGTATTTGTTTGAGCTGCCAGATGGCATGCTGATTGAGACGGTTCTTATGCGGCAGCACTACGGGTTGTCTGTCTGTGTGACGACACAGGTCGGCTGCAATATCGGCTGCACCTTCTGTGCCAGCGGATTGATTAAAAAGCAACGGGATCTCAATAATGGTGAAATCACCGCCCAAATCATGTTAGTGCAGAAGTATTTTGATGACCGCGGTGAGGGAGAACGGGTCAGTCATGTTGTGGTCATGGGAATCGGTGAGCCTTTTGACAATTATGATAATGTGCTCAAATTCTTACGAACCATTAATGATGACAATGGCTTAGCTATCGGTGCCCGTCACATCACCGTATCAACCTCTGGTTTGGCTCATAAAATTCGTGATTTTGCAAACGAAGGCGTGCAGGTAAACTTAGCCGTATCCCTTCATGCACCAAATAATGAGTTGCGCTCAAGCATCATGCGCATCAACCGCTCATTTCCGCTTGAGAAACTTTTTGATGCCATTGAGTATTATATTCAGACAACCAATCGCCGTGTGACCTTTGAATATATTATGCTTTCTGAAGTCAATGACAGTCCTGAAAATGCGCAGGAATTAGCTGATTTAACAAAAGGTATCCGTAAACTGTCTTATATCAATCTGATTCCTTATAATCCTGTTTCAGAGCATGATCAATACAGCCGTTCGTCTAAGGAGCGCGTAGATGCTTTTTACGATGTTCTTAAGAAAAACGGTGTTAACTGCGTAGTACGTCAGGAGCACGGAACGGATATTGATGCAGCTTGCGGCCAGCTGCGTTCCAATACTATGAAGCGTGATCGTCAAAGGGCAGTAGCAGATGCAGCTAAGTAAAATAAAAAGCTGGCTCTTTGGACTTGTCGGTGCAGATGCAGAGCTGACAGGTGAGGGACGCAAGTTAACTTGGTTCCTGGTCTGGCTTTACGTTCTGGCTACTATTTACATGTGCTGGACGCCGCAGCCTCCCTCTTTAGAGGGAGTGGAAACGCCAGATATTCAGTATTACGGCCGCTTGGTTGTTCTTTGGACACCTTTTAACTCTATTTTAAATTTTGGTCAGCTGGACAGCCTCAAGGAAATCTTCTGGGTAGTTGCTCAGAACGTTGTTAATGTTTTCCTGCTGTTTCCTTTGATTATGGGACTGTTAGCACTTTTTCCCAAAATGCGTTCTTGGAGGAAGGCTGTGCTGATTAGCTTGGGAATCAGTCTAATCATTGAATGCGGTCAATTACTGCTGGATCTGCTTATTAATGCCAATCGTGTCTTTGAAATTGATGATCTCTGGACCAATACCTTAGGAGGGCTTCTTGCTTATTGGTTCTATGGTTTCTTGGTAAAGATGATCAAAAAAAGAAAATCTCTCAGATGAGGGGTTTTCTTATGTCTATCAGCAAATGAAAGGAAAAACAGAAAAAGACTGAAAGTTCAAAAAAGATTTTCCTGCAAGAGAGCAGCGAAGACCTCATTTTGATCATTTGGTATTTTATATATTTGTATGACTATCATAAAAAAACTTTGGTGGTTTTTTAAATTAGAAAAACGCCGTTACCTGCTGGGTATCTTGTCTCTGAGTTTGGTTTCAGTTTTGAATCTTATTCCGCCTGCTGTAATGGGAACTGTTATTGACGCTATTACAGATGGAAATCTAACCAGACATCAGCTTTTGCTTAATCTGCTCTATCTCTTGCTGTCGGCGCTGGCCATGTATTATCTGCGCTATGTTTGGCGCATGTATATTTTGGCAACTTCTTACCGTTTGGGGCAAATTATGCGTTCACGTTTATTTGAGCATTTCACGCGCATGTCTCCGTCTTTTTATCAAAAATACAGGACAGGCGATCTCATGGCTCATGCTACTAATGATATTACCTCCCTGACACGTTTGGCTGGAGGTGGAGTTATGTCTGCGGTTGACGCTTCTATTACAGCCTTAGTAACTCTGATTACCATGTTTATCAATATTTCCTGGCAAATGACCTTGGTTGCTATTATTCCACTGCCTTTTATGGCCTTGGCAACGAGCCGTTTAGGGCGTAAGACGCATAAGGCCTTTAATCAGTCTCAAGCTGCTTTTTCTGAACTTAATAATAAAGTCCAAGAATCCGTTTCGGGTGTCAAAGTCACGAAATCCTTTGGTTATCAAGAGGCTGAGCTTCGTGCTTTTCAAGAGACTAACGATATGACTTTCCAGAAAAATATGGTTACCATGAAATATGATACGCTCTTTGATCCCATGGTTTTGCTTTTTGTCGGGGCGTCTTATGTTTTAACGCTTCTAATGGGAGCCTTTATGGTATCTGCAGGTAATATTACCGTCGGCAATTTGGTTACCTTTATTACTTATCTGGATATGCTGGTTTGGCCGCTTATGGCTATTGGTTTTCTTTTTAACATGGTGCAGCGCGGCAGTGTCTCTTACGAACGTATTGACAGCCTTTTGTCGCAAGAATCTGATATTCAAAATCCTGAAACGCCTTTGACAGATGTTCAAAATGGTGATTTGGTCTATGCTGTTGACAGCTTTTCTTTTGACAATGAAGAAACCTTATCCGATATTCATTTTACGCTTAAAAAGGGGCAGACGCTTGGTTTGGTTGGTCAAACGGGTTCTGGGAAGACTAGTCTCATCAAGCTGCTTCTGCGCGAATATGATGTCAGTCAGGGTTCTATTAAGCTTAATGGCCATAATATCAAAGATTATAGCTTGTCAGATTTGCGCAGCCTGATAGGTTATGTCCCTCAGGATCAGTTTCTTTTTGCAGCTTCTGTTTTGGAAAATATTCGCTTCGGCAATCCTGCTCTGCCATTATCAGAAGTCGAAAAAGCTGCTAAGTTAGCTCAGGTCTACGACGATATTGCGGCTATGCCTGAAGGCTTTGACACGGTTGTCGGAGAAAAAGGGGTTTCCTTATCAGGCGGTCAAAAGCAGCGGATTGCTATGAGCCGTGCTATGATTCTTGACCCTGAAATTTTGGTTTTGGATGATTCATTATCAGCAGTAGATGCAAAGACGGAATATGCTATCATTGACAATCTCAAAGAAAAACGTCAAGGCAAATCAACAATTATTACGGCTCACCGTTTGTCTGCAGTTGTTCATGCTGACTTGATTTTGGTTATGCAAAATGGGCATATTATTGAACGCGGGCGTCATGAGGACTTGCTTGCACGAGATGGCTGGTACGCTAGGACTTATGAATCGCAGCAATTGGAAATGGAGGTGGCAGCTGATGAAAAATAATACCAATCAGTGGCGGGTATTCAAGCGTCTGCTGCGCTACCTTAAGTCTTATAAAGTCTTGACTTTCTTTGCTTTAGCTTTCCTTTTATTGACAACGGTTATTAAGAGTGTTATTCCCTTAGTGGCTTCTCATTTTATCGACCATTATCTGTCCAATATTAATCAAGCGGCAGCTTTGCTCTTGATTGGCTATTATGGACTTTATGTCTTACAGACCCTTGTTCAGTATCTGGGAAATCTTCTTTTTGCACGTGTCTCTTACAGTATTGTCCGTGATATTCGCCGTGATGCTTTTGCCAATATGGAAAAACTTGGCATGTCTTATTTTGACAAGACACCGGCAGGATCAATTGTTTCTCGTATCACTAATGACACTGAGACGGTCAGTGATATGTTTTCAGGTATTTTATCCAGCTTTATCTCAGCAATCTTTGTTTTTGTTACGACTCTTTATACCATGCTGATGCTGAATATGCGTCTAACTGGCTTAGTAGCTCTCTTTTTGCCTGTGATTTTTCTTTTGATCAATCTCTATCGTAAATTGTCGGTTAAGGTCATTGAAAAAACGCGTGCGCTGCTTTCTGATATTAATGCAAAATTATCTGAAAGCATAGAGGGGATCAGTATCATTCAAGCATTTAATCAAGAGGAGCGTCTGCAGAAAGAATTTGGTGTGATTAATGAAGAGCATTTAGATTATGCCAGCCGTTCTATGGCTCTGGATTCTATTTTTCTGCGCCCAGCCATGTCATTGTTAAAGCTGCTAGCTTACGCAGTTTTGATGGCTTATTTTGGCTTTCAGGGGTCTAATATTGGCATCACTGCCGGTATCATGTATGCCTTTATCCAATATGTCAACCGTCTTTTTGATCCGCTCATTGAAGTGACTCAAAATTTCTCGACCCTGCAAACTTCTATGGTATCGGCCGGCCGTGTTTTTGATTTAATTGACGAGGCGGTTTATGAGCCTAAACAGAAAAATAGCGGTGCCAAGGTTCAGGAAGGAACGATTGCATTTAAAAACGTCTCCTTTTCCTATGATGGAAAGCATCAAATTTTGGATAATGTTTCTTTTCACGTCAAAAAAGGCGAAACCATTGCTTTTGTTGGATCAACAGGTTCTGGAAAATCATCAATCATTAATGTTTTCATGCGCTTTTATGAATTTCAATCCGGTCAGGTTCTGCTTGATGGTGTAGACATTCGTGATTATGAACAAAAAGAGCTGCGTAAGACAGTTGGTCTGGTCTTACAGGAGCCCTTCCTTTATCATGGAACAATCAAATCCAATATTGCTATGTATCAAGATTTGACAGATAATGAGATTAAGGCTGCTGCCGAATTTGTGGATGCTGACCAGTTCATTCAAAAACTGCCGGAGGGTTATGACACTCCTGTTTCTGAACGCGGTTCAGGTTTTTCGACAGGCCAGCGCCAGCTTCTGACTTTTGCTAGAACAATAGCCAGTCAGCCCAAGATTTTAATCTTAGATGAAGCGACAGCCAATATTGACTCTGAAACTGAAAGTATCGTGCAGCATTCGCTGGCTAAGATGCGTCAGGGACGGACTACAATTGCCATTGCTCACCGCTTATCCACTATTCAGGATGCCAACTGCATCTATGTGTTGGACAAGGGAAAAATTATCGAATCAGGCAGTCATGAAGACTTGCTAAACCAAAAAGGCACCTACTACAAGATGTATCGGCTTCAAGCAGGTATGATGGAAATTTAAGATCAGAAAATCCGAGCCAATAAGTCTGGCTTGGATTTTTTAGTGAGAAAGCTCTATAAAGCAGTTTTGTGCTTGCTTTTTATGTTGTTCAATTGATAAAAATCAACAAATTATTGAAAGGGATAAAGCAGATTGTTGGGTGACATTTGGGTGAAATTAAAAAAATTGGTCGCTGTTCGTTAACATTTAGGAGAAAAATTTAAAAATCAGCAAATGTTGGGCAACAGACGGATGGAAATTTTGAAAAACGGTAAATGTTAATCAACATTTAGGTGAAAAATAAAAAAAATACTAACTGTTCATCAGCATTTGCATGAAAAAAAGTGAGAAAGGCTAAATATCACGCAGTATTTAGACGAAAAATAAAAAAACGGCAACTGCTGCGCAATAATTACATGAAAAAAAGAAAAATGGCTAATCGTTGCCAACAACTAAGCCAAAATGCTAAACGCTATTGGTTGACCCCAGTTAGTTTTACCTTCATTTTAATGATAGGATTTTCAAATGCTTTTGCCATTCATTGCTAATAATTATAATGAAAAATACTGACTTTTTTATGTTATAATTTAAGTTAAGATTAAGTTTGGAGAGACAGATGAATCAAACGAATTATGATTTGGTCGCAAACGCTATCTATCATCAAACCGATAGATTAACAGAAAATACCATCAAAAATCAGATTTTTCAGATTGAACTGGATTTGGCTAAAGCTGATTCAGTTGAAGAAAAACTTGCTTTGGAAAAACTTTTGAGATTCTATAAGGGAAAACTAGAAGAATTTAAAAGAAAGCAAAGAAACAGGAGACTAGTTACTGCTGTTTTGCTGTGTATCGCCCTGATTGGAGGTTACCTTGTTTTTCGATTTTACAGTGATTCTCAAAGTGCTCAGGCAGGGCGCACCATGTCTTCTAGCCTTAGCAGTACAAGCACGGTAACAAGTAGCGCAAGCAGCAGTACTAGCAGTTCGTCTTCGTCGGTCAATTCAGTCGTTCCTGCATCAGCTGTGGGAACATGGACGGGAACTATTTGGAATCAATCTGCTTCGCTGACGATTGCAGAAGATGGGAAAGTCACCAAGATTCATGGAAATTACACAACTATAGGCCAGATAACCTCTTATGAAGAAGTGGGAAAAAATCTTTATCGTTTTTATTTCGCCAATGATTCAGACACAAGCTCAATTGTCTTTGATCAGCTTGGCGGAATACAGATAGAATATGCTTTTGGCATTTATATTAGTGGCAATATTCTCTACACACAGTACTGGCAAAAGCCAATGGGTGGCAGTTTTACCTATACAGCAAGAACAGATGGTTCTAAAGCCCTCACCAAAAATGGCAGTGCTATTGATACTACCAAACTGACAGATGAGCAGGTGAAAGATTGGGTGCTGAGGACCTACTTTGCAAGCAATAATATTAGTAGCCGATCAGACTATTTTGTTAATGTAAAACTTTATAACAACTTGGTCTATGCCAGTGTTCGTAAAAACAGTGCGCCAGATACTAGGATTGCCCTTTACCGTGTCAATGCTGACGGTGAATTAGAAGAAGGTAACTTAGATGACACCAATTGGCATGTTGTTAGCACTTCTTATTCAGGTTAGCCTTTTAAGCTCGTTAAAAACCCATTTGCAAGTTCTTGCAAATGGATTTTATTTCTCAATCGGAAGCTCCAGACTTGAGTGGCCTAAATCAACAATCAACTGATAATCGCTGTTATCACGAATAGTATGCTCAAAATCAGTCGTATAAAGCAGCAAGCGTAATTTGTCTCCTTTGGTCAGTTTGTAAATGCTGGGCTGAAGGTCAAGGCTTAGGGTCATCCACTGGTCAGCTACAACTTCTTTAATGGTTAGCAAACCATCACGATTTTGCAGGTTAAGATGACTTTTTGTGATGACACGGTTTTTACCTGTCACCAAAGGAAGCTCACGTAAAGCTTCTTGTTTGAAAAGGCGGCCATTATCAACACTGTCAGAAGTTTTAACAGCAGGAAGAGGAGTCAGATATTTTTTATCTCCTATTTCAAGCAGCTGCACGGACAGCAGACCGCGGTTAACGGTGGATTTTAATGTTAGTTTAAGACGGCTGCGACCGTTGAGGTGAAGGTCTCTACCCAGTGTAAAATCAATACTGATGGCCTGAGCCTTTTGATCAAAAAGATCTGATTTAAACTCTTGATAATTTTTGCAGTATCTGTCGAAAGATGCCTTGTTATAATGGTTTGCAATCGTTGCCAGCTTATCCCCTAATTCGAACTTTTGATAGGTCTGACTGTCAAAATCTTCTAAGATTTGCCAAGTCTGCTCTGCTTGATTGTCCTGCCAAATGACTTTAGGTAAACCAAAACCATTAGCATAGCCCAGTAGTTTCTGACTCAGCAGGGCGTTTATACTCTCACGAAAATCGATGGACTGCCAAGCGTTCATGTAGACATGAGCTCCATGGTGAAAGAATAGGTGCTTATCAACAGACTCAGGCAGAGCGTGAAACATTTTGTAGACATTAATCGGTTTAACATTCCAATCTTGACTGCCATGGGTGAAAACAAGGGTCGCCTTTACCTTATCGGCATGCAGACGATAGTTGCGTTCATGCCAGAACTGATTGTAATCACCTGAATTGCGGTCAATAGCAGAGCTCAAATCATTTAAAAATTCTTGATAGTTGGCATTGGATCGTAAATACTCTCCCGCCAGAAGATTGCGTGAATAAGTAAATTCAGTCAAAGAATCCGAGTCTTCACCAGGGTAGTCTCCAGGACTTGTAACCAAGCCGTTTTCACGATAATAGTCATACCAAGATGAAATACCAGCTTCAGCGATAACAACTTCTAACCCCTCTACTCCGGTAGTTGCCAGAGCATTTGACATAGTTCCAAGATAGGAAAGACCAGTAGTTGCTACCTTTCCACTTGCCCAGTGAGCCTTAATATGATGGCTGCGATTAGGACTTGTAAAAGCTGTTGCCCGATCATTTAACCAATCGATAACTGCTTGATAAGCCAGTACTTGGTGATAGTCACCAGATGTCATGAAGCCATCAGAATTTAGTGTTCCGATACCTGCCACATAGACAGAAGCAATGCCTCGTGCCAGCATATAGTCATTAAGAGAGTAGGTATCTGTGTGACTAAAGTGTTCCTCTGCATTTTCAGCTTCCTCAGTTATTGGGTTTTTAGTCTGGAGAGTTGTAATGATAGGTTCTTCTAGGGTAATAGCTCCCGCTTTTTTAACAGTAAGCTCTCCTTCCATCTTGTGCGTTTTTTTATCGGATGCAGGAACATTGACACCCTGATGATAAGGACTAGCCGTCATCATAACAGGAACTTTAAAAGCAACCCTTGGCCGTAAGATAGAGACCTTAATAAGGTCTGTTTTACCATCTTTATCAGTATCAAGAGGTGTTTCAACATAAACTGTTTCGCGAATAAGAGCAGCAGTATCAAAGGTTGCTAAGCTTTTTCCGTTGAAATAAATATAATGATTGCTAATCGGAATCAGTCCCTCAGACACTAATTGGTCTATCAAAGTATTTCCGGATTTGCACCGTGTTGCCAGCAATTGATGGAGATTAGCAATACTGCCATCAAACACAATGGGGAAAGCTGTCTGTTTAACAAACTCTGCTGTATCGGTAAAATCTACAAAGGGAACAAAGCCGAGCAGCTGCAAGGCAGCTAAGTTAAAAATGTCCTTGGTCAGTTCAGCTTGAGAATGAAAGAAAGTAAGCAAATCTGTTTTCCAGTCTGCAATCCAATTTTTCAGTGCTAGGTCAGTATTGCCATGCAAAAAAAGAGCTTTTCTGATAAAAATCTCAAAATTAGTCTTGCTGGGCAAATCCGCATGAACATCAAAGCCCAATCGTTGAAGCTCCTGTTCAGCTGATTTTGCACTTACGGGAATGTAGCTGAATTGATTAAATCTCATCTAAAAAACCTTTTCAAACCTTATGGAGTATACGTTTACATTTTATAATTTTCTTTACATAATTCATTATACTTGATAAAATGGTAGATGTCTAAAAAATTGTAAAGTCGAAAGGAAACAAAAGACAAATGAATGATTTTCTTAAAGAAGCATTCACCAGTGAATGGATTTTGAAATACATCACTGAGTTTATTGCTACTGCTATTCTCGTTGCTCTTGGGAATGGTGCTGTTGCTAACGTTGAACTAAAAGGTTCTAAAGGATACAGATCAGGCTGGCTGGTTATTGGTTTTGGTTATGGTTTTGCTGTAATGATGCCGGCTTTAATGTTTGGTGATGTTTCAGGAAACCACATCAACCCCGCCTTTACCCTTGGTCTTGCTGTGTCAGGACTCTTTGATTGGGTAGGAGTTCCTGGTTATCTTGTTGCTCAATTTCTCGGTGCAATTTTGGGTCAGGCTTTGGTGGTTTGGGCATACAAACCTTACTATCTTCAAACTGAAAATCCAGATGCGATCCTTGGTTCATTCTCAACGATTTCAGCAGTTGATGATGGTTCGGATTCAACAGAAAATCACAATGCTGCGCTCTTCAACGGCTTTGTTAACGAGTTTATTGGAACATTCATTCTCATTTTTGGAGCTCTTGCTTTGACAAAAAACTACTTTGGTCATAGTATTGTTTCTCAATACGTAGCAGCAGGCTATGAATCAGAAGCAGTTTCAGGTCAATTGGCTAATGGTGCTCTTGCAGTTGCTCACATTGGTGTAGGTTTCTTGGTTGCTGCTTTGGTTATCTCATTTGGCGGACCTACTGGACCGGCTCTTAATCCTGCCCGTGACCTCAGCCCGCGTATCCTTCACCATTTCTTGCCAGAAACAGTTCTTGGTGAATCAAAATCAGATTCTAAATGGTGGTATGCATGGGTACCGGTTGTAGCACCTATTTTAGCAGGTGTCGCTGCCGTAGCTCTCTTTAACATTCTTTACCTCTAAGATAATTATTAGAAGAAGCTTTTTATAGAGCTTCTTTTTTTGTAACAATGGATCAAGAGATATAATGACTGTTAATCGCTGGAAAAATAGAAAATCTTACTTGAATGAAAGAAAAAAGCCAATGAGAAAACTCATTGACCTAAAGAAGTGAAAACAAAATAGCTAGGACACCTATGCTATTCCATAACATATGAAGCAGCATAGAGGTGTATATATTATCCGTTTTGTAGTAGAGAAAACCTAGGACAAATCCCATTCCAAAGTAAATGACAAAACTGCCCAAGTCACTCGGGCTATGCAGCCAGCAAAAAAAGGCAGAGCTGCCGAATAGGGCTGCCAGACGGTATTTCCCAAAGAGGGAGAAAATCCATCGTCTGCAAAATAATTCTTCGAAAAATCCAGCTGATATAGCAGAAATAGCTAACGGTACAAAAGGAACCATACTGAAAAGTTCATTAATTGAAGCTTGATTATCGGTGGAGCTGACTCCATTTAAGGACAAAATAATATTACCTAAGATATTGACAATAAAAATGCTGAGTAGTCCCCAAGCAATCATGCTCCCCTGCCCTTTTTGAAATTTAAAAGATTCAGGTAAGAGCTGCTGAGACCGAGCCCAATGATAGGTTACAAATAGCGTCAGCATAATAAAGAAAATAAGCAACAAACTCTGAAAAGTGGAAAAGCTCTGCTTATGTTGGTAGTTATAAATGAGCATAAGCTCCAGTACCAACCGAGAAAAAAAGGTAGCAATCAGAAGAAAGACCCCCTGATAGATAAGGATAGCGATACGTTTCAAATGTGATTTCATATTTCTATTATAGCGTAAAATTGAAAGATTAGCTTAAGAAAACTGGGAGGGAAATCCTTGGATAATTGAAAAGGAATTAAAATTCTGCTAAACCATTTGAAAAAACTTGTCAGTTGCTTCATTTTCAGATAGAATAGACTTAAGAACGGAGGCCGTATGACACAAGAATCTTTTACTTTTCAAACGCCGATTTTGCGCGTTAACAACCGACAAGATAATATTAACTTTTATCAAAATACACTGGGTTTTAAACTTTTGACAGAGGAAAATGCCTTGGCTGTTTTTACAGCTTGGGAAAATAGAAAAGCTCTCTTTGTGATTGAAGAGTCCCCTTCAATGAATTGCCGTGCAGTGAACGGCCCTAAAAAGCTTAATAAGATCGTTATTAGACTAAACGATCCAGTTGAAATTGAAAATCTTTTAGCGCGTGATGAGCATCAGGCAAAAGCGATTTATCAAGGAGAAAAAGGCTATGCCTTTGAGACCTTGTCGCCAGAAAATGACCTCTTCTTAGTGCATGCGGAGGATGATGTTACAACACTTAAGCCTGTTGAATTTGCTGATGTAGAAGTTTCAGACGATTTCAAGGGTGTTTCAGATTTCACGATTCAAGCTATCCACCTCAATGTTCCAAATGTAGAAGCCGCTCAGACTTTTTACGCCACTATTTTTGAGAATAGTTTCCCTTTGGAAATGACTTTTGTGCAAGCTCAAGGCAAAGATTTGACAGTATCTCCTGATACAACTTGGGATCTCGAAATTATGGAAGTCAAAGTAGATGCTGATTTTGATTTGGCTAACCTTCAGGCTCGTTTGGAAGAAAAACAGGTATCCAGCTACCTTGATAGTAAGGGCAGTGTTCTGGTTCTTAATGATTTAAGTAATATTGAGATTTGGTTAACAAAATAAATGGCTGATAACAAACAGATATTTACAAAAATAACAGAGCAAATTGAGGCTGACATCTACCATGGTGCCAGCCTTGCACTTTATGATGGTGTATCTTGGCGGGAAAGTTATTTTGGGACACAAGATGGCAATCTTCCCACTACAGCTGATCTTACTTACGACTTAGCCAGTGTTTCCAAGGTCGTTGGTGTGGGGACGCTTTGCATTTTTTTGATTAATAGCGGCGCTTTGAGCTTGGATAAGTCGTTAAAAGATTACTATCCAGATTTTCATGATGACAGTGTGACTTTACGTCAGCTATTAACCCATAGCAGCGGTATCAATCCTTTCATTCCCAATCGAGATAGTTTGAATGCTAGCCAGCTTAAAGAAGCTATCAATCATATTGAGGTGACTGAGGATAAAAGCTTTAAATACACGGATATTAATTTTCTCCTATTAGGCTTTATGCTGGAAAATCTTTTTAATAGTTCTCTGGATAAAATTTTTCGGGAGCAGATTTTTGAGACTTTTACTATGACCGAAACTTCTTTTGGTTCAGTTACTGCAGCAGTACCTACGATCAAGGGAGTTTCGGCAGGAACAGTTCATGATCCTAAGGCGCAAGTTTTGGAGATTCATGCAGGATCGGCTGGCCTTTTTTCAACAATAAAAGACTTGGAACGCTTTGTTAATCACTATTTAGCAGATGAATTTGCAGCTGGCTTAAGTCAGAATTATTCTCGGTCTAATAAAGAACGTTCGCTGGCTTGGGATCTACAGGGAAAATGGCTGCTACATACGGGTTACACAGGCACCTTTATTCTGCTGAATATCGAATATCAGCGCGCAGCTATTTTTCTTAGTAACCGTACTTACGAAAAAGATGAACGTTCTCAATGGATAAAAGATAGGGATGAGCTTATATCTATCATTAAGGAAGTGTTACTAAAAAATGATTAGCAGATGCTAATCATTTTTTAGATATTTTTCCACTGTAATGTGCTGAATTCCAGCCTCTTCGAATACCTCACCAATTTTTTGGTAGTTATTTCTAGTATAGAAGTTGTAAGCAGAAATCTGAGCATGCAAGGAAATTTTTTGGAAACCCTGCTCTTTTGCGAAATCTTCGGCTGCCTGCAGAACCTTTCGTCCAAGTCCTTGTCCTTGATAATCGCCAAGAACGGCCATACGCTGTAGGGTTACCGTAGTTTGATCGCTGTTAGGCAGCAGACGGCAAGTAGCGGCAGCTTTGCCATTGTCATCATAAAGAACAAAATGAATGCAATGTGCTTCATCACTGTCTACTTCAATAGAGTGAGGAACTCCTTGGCCAATGACAAAAACTTGGTTACGAATGCTAACAGCATCTAGGTAAGTTTGTGAAAGTGTATCTCTGGTTTGTTTGATTATCATAAACTTATTGTAGCGTAAACAGCCGCCTTGTCAAGTCGAATCATTTATGAGATAAAGAAGCGCAAAAGGAGGAAGGTATATAACTATGCAGAAAGATTTTATCAGGTACTTGAGCACGAGAGTGTGGTTGCTATTACCTCTTGGAACGGAGAAGAACCTATGTTAGCAATACTTGGAACAGCTATCTCAAAGTGACGGAGGATGAGCAGAATCTAGCAGATGAATTTGCAGCTGGCTTGAGTCAGAATTATTCTCGGTCTAATAAAGAACGTTCGCTGGCTTAGGATTTACAAGGAAAATGGCCGCTACATACTACGGGTTATACGGGCACCTTTATTCTGCTAAAGATTAAAAATTAGCGTGCAGCTATTTTTCTTAGTAACCGTACTTACGAAAAAGATAAACGTGCTCAGTGGATAAAAGATAGGATGGGCTTATTGCAGTAATCAAAGAGCAATTAGGAGTGAGATGTTACGATGTTTTCTCACTCCTATTATTTTGACAGTCTAAAAGCAAGGACTGTTAGTTATTTTTCAATTAGGTTTCCTGCAGGGTGATGTGAGGTGTTAAGGTTTGCAGTTGTTGTAAGAGTATATTGATATTGCCGTTAATGTAAGTGATTTCGATCTGAAGGGGCTCTTGTACAGACCTAGAGTTGACAGTTAGGTAGAAGTAGTAAGGTCTAGTGAGGATGCCTGTCCGATTCATATGGATAAAAGGTAGGGGAGAGAAATTCTGGAACTGGAGAGGGTATTTGCTTTTTGTGACAATGATCGAATCGATATCTTCCCATCTAAATTGATAATCCTGTCCTCTTTTATTGATCATAAGCCTCTGATTATCTCCCCTGATGAGAGGATGTGAACTGCCGCGTTTGATAGCAGCCGTGATGAGGATAATCACACCGCTGATCAGAAGGATAGCAGGCAAAAGAAAGAAAGTCCAAGATAGTCCAGATCCAGTAGATGATAAAAGAAAGCTAAAGAAGGCCGTAAATACGAACATTGGCAGAGAGACAGAGAGTAATAGGATAGCAACGATCAAAAAGAAAGGAGATAAAGTTTTTTTTACTTGATATTCAAATAGCATAAGTTATCCTTCCTGTTATGTTAGTTAATTTATAGTAATTATAACATGTTTAAGCAGAGGTGCTTTCTTTTGCTTGAAATGATAAATAGATGTAATAACTTAGTATTCTTTATTTCATCTTTAGGATAAATTGAATGTAATACTTTTTAGAATTCTCTTATGTTGATCGGAATGAGTCGGCCTTTATCTTAGAAATTTGAGGTAGCGTATTGTGAATATAAAGAAATTTTCACCCATTGAATTTTAATAAAGCCTGATTTATTAGCCTAGCTTTGCTTATGCCGTGAGACAAAGCAAAAAAGGCTTTGCCGAGAGCGAGAGGGCGCTGCCCCATTAGTGGGGTGCAGTACCAGAGTGGCAAAGCCTTTTTTTATTGCAAATTTACGCTTGACCTGAAACGGCTTCAGCTGCATCGTCCATTGAAAGCACTTCATGGAAGACACGTTGTGTCAATTCAGTTTTTTGTTCTTTTGTAAGATATTTCGTGTTAACACAGTATCCAGAGATACGAACAATAACGTCTTCACCATTCATAATCTTGTCATAAACATCTTTAAGATCCATAACGTTCAAGTTAACGTGTTGTCCACCATTTTCAAAGTAACCATCAAGGATTGTTACCAAGTTATCAACTTGTTCATCACGCGTTTTACCAAGAGCACGTGGAGAAACTTGAGTTGTGAGTGAGATACCATCTGCAGCATAAGCGAAGTCAAGGCTTGCCAATGAATTCAAGTTTTGCAGCCAGCCACCGCGAGCTTTGTTAGATGGGTTAGCACCTGGTGAGAAGAATTCAAGTTTAGAAAGGTTTACAGTACCATCTTCGTTGAGGTATACTCCTTTGTGGACTGGAGAGTTACCAGTTTGTTTAGAGTAAGCAACGTTTGAAGTGATGGTAAGAAGCGATACAGTAGCCTCAGCGTTCTTATAAAGTTTGTGACTGCGAAGGCGAGTTGTATAAGCTTCAATTAGCCATTCAGCCAATTCGTTTGAACGCGGATCATCTTCACCCCAACGTGGGTAGTCACCAGTTGTTTCGTAATCGTAGATGTAACCATCTTCGTCACGGATTGGTTTAACAGTAGCATACTTAATTGCTGACAATGTATCAACAGTGTTAGCAAAACCACAGATACCGAATCCCATGTTAGCGCGTTGGCGTGTTGGCAAGAAGGCCATTTGAACAGCTTCGTAGTTATATTTATCAGTCATGTAGTGAATGATATTAAGAGCATCTACATAAGTGTCAGTCAGCCAATCAAGAGATTTTTCAAAGTTAGCTTTAACAGTATCAAAGTCAAGGACTTCATCGCGAACAGGTTCAATGTCAAATACTTTGTAATCTTTATGCACATCGTCATAACCACCATTAAGACCTGTAAGAAGGGCTTTGAGGACGTTTACACGAGCACCGAAGTATTGGATGTTGTGACGTTGTTCTTCATTTTCTGGGTCAAGCGGTGATACACAGCATGAGATACATGACATTTCACCGTAACCATCTTTAGCCATTGTTGTCACACCTTCGTATTGGATTGAAGAGTGTTTGTGTGACATTGACATACAGTAGCGACGGAATGAGTAAGGCAATTTGTCAGTCCAAAGAACTGTCAAGTTTGGTTCTGGAGCATTACCGATGTTATCCAAAGTGTTCAAGAAACGATAATCCATCTTGGTAACACGATGGCGTCCGTCAGCACCCATACCAGCCATAGAAGTTGTGATGAAGGTTGGGTCACCTGAGTAAAGTTCATCGTAAGCTTTAGTACGTGCAAATTTAACTGTACGAAGTTTCATAACGAAGTCATCAACGAATTCTTGAATTTCACTTTCAGTGAATGTTCCGCGAGCAAGGTCACGTTCTGCAAAGATATCAAGAACGATTGGCACACGTCCAAGAGAAGTAGCGGCACCATTGATAACACGGCAGACAGCCATGAAAGCAATATTTACCCATTGGATAGCTTCTTTAACGTTTGTAGCAGGTTTGCGAACGTCAACACCGTAAAGGTCACCCAATTTAACAACTTCACCAAGTGCTTGGTATTGAAGATTAACTTCTTCACGAAGGCGGATTGATTCTTCGTCAATTTCTGTGATAGCGTTCCAGTCATTGACTTTTTCTTGCATGAGGTAATCAGCACCGTAAAGAGCAAGACGCGCATAAACACCGATAATACGTCCGCGTGAGTAAGCATCTGGAAGACCAGTTACAGTGTGAGCGTGACGTGCACGACGGATGTTGGAAGTATAAGCACGGAAAATACCGTCATTAACAGTAGTAACGTATTTTGTAAAGATTTCATGAACTGCTGGATCTGGTTCATAACCATTTTCCTTCATAGCAGTTTCAGCCATACGGATACCGCCTTTTGGCATGAAGTTCAATTTGAACAGTTCGTCATTTTGAATACCATAAATCAATTCATCTTCTTTTGAGATGTAGCCGGCAGGAATGTCAGCAATTGATGTTGGACGGCTGTCGTATGGGAAACGAGTAGCTTCATAGCCAGCTTTGGTTTCTTCTACGATTTTTTTAATTTTAAGTGAACGTTCAGTAGCTCCGGCTAAAAAGCTTTCGTCACCGTCATAAGGTGTATAGTTTGCTTGTACAAAGCGAGAAACACTAGCTTTTTCTTTCCAGTCAGTTCCTTTAAAGCCTTCCCAAGCTTTTTCAAAAACATCTGTGTTAGTTTTTACAGTTGCCATAATGAATTTCCTCTTTCTAGTAACAACTATCTGTTACATTTACGATTATATCTTATCATACAGTAACCGTTTCCACAAATAAAAACTAAGTCTGTAAGCACTTTCTTTTATAAAACAGTTTCTTAAAAATCCCTAACTGTTTTATAAGTTTTAGATAGTCATGTAATTTGATAAAATAGAGACTGAAACCATAAAATGTTGTTTAATGTTTTTTTGAAAATACAAATGAGAGAAAGGAGGTTTTATGCTGGAATTTCCGCTTATTAATGATACAAGCCGAAAAATTATTCATATTGATATGGACGCTTTTTTTGCCCAAGTGGAAGAGCGTGACAATCCTAATCTTAAAGGCAAACCAGTCATCATTGGAAGTGATCCCAGATTAACGGGTGGACGCGGTGTGGTCTCTACCTGTAATTATGAAGCTAGAAAATTTGGGGTGCATTCGGCCATGAGTTCAAAAGAAGCCTATGAACACTGTCCTCAGGCTATTTTTATATCAGGTAATTATAGCCATTATCGGGAAATAGGCATGCAGATTCGCGCTATTTTTAAACGCTATACGGATTTGGTAGAGCCTATGTCAATTGATGAAGCCTATCTTGATGTTACTGTAAATCAATTAGGTATTAAATCTGCGGTAAAAATTGCTAAGCTAATTCAGCATGACATCTGGCGGGAGCTAAATTTGACCTGTTCAGCAGGTGTCTCTTACAACAAATTCTTAGCCAAATTAGCTTCGGATTTTCAAAAGCCAGCAGGATTGACCGTAATATTGCCAGAAGATGGGCAGAGCTTCTTGGCAGATTTACCCATTGAAAAATTTCATGGTGTTGGTAAAAAATCTGTTCAGCGTCTGCATGATATGAACGTTTATACTGGCAGAGATTTACTTGCTGTTTCAGAAATGGTTCTAATAGATCAATTTGGACGTTTCGGTTTTGATCTTTACCGTAAGGCACGAGGGATTTCTAATTCTTCTGTTAAACCGAACCGTGTCCGCAAGTCTATTGGCAGCGAGAGAACCTATGCTAAATTGCTTTATCAGGAAGAAGATGTAAAAGTTGAATTGTCTAAACATGCCAGACGTGTTTCAGAAAGTTTAATAAAGGCAGATAAAGCCGGTAAAACAGTAATGATTAAGGTCCGCTACTCAGATTTCGCTACTTTAACAAAACGAACCAGCCTTGACAAGGCAACTCAGGATTTTGACAAGATAGAAGAAACAGCCCATGCAATTTACGATAGTTTAGAAGAAAACCCTTCTGGCATTCGTTTGCTGGGGGTCACCGTTACAGGCTTGGAAGATTCAGAAGGAAAACAGTTAGAACTAACTGAAGACGATTATTAATGCTAATCGTGAGCAACTTGCTAAATTATTTTCTCTGTGTTACAGTTGAAATAGCTTTTAAAATTAAGAAATTAAAGAAGAGGAAGATTAATGAAAAAATGGCTTAAAATTTTAGGGATTGGATTATTTGCTATGACTGTCTTGGCAGCCTGTTCCAGTAAATCGTCAAAATCACCAGAAAAATCAAACAGTGAAAAAATAAAAGAAGCGGCACAAGCTGATGCTGAAACCTTATTAAATACGATGCTGGGGAAATCAAGTAATGGCTTTGCGGATCTCTATGGTTATAATTATGAAACTTGGACAGAAGATAAGGTTTTTGAAGAGCAAACAAGAGATATAATTGAAGAAGATGGTTACACTCCTGAAGAGAATTATACTTATTATTACATCAGTGGTTATGATGCACAGACACCAACTCAAGTAATATCAACCTTCTTAACGACCCGCCGAGATATGATTGCTAAAATTCAAGAATATAAGACAGTGGATGTAGAAGTAAAAAATAACACTGCAACAGTGACTTTCACTTCACGTTCTATTAGTGGTTTAGGAGTAGCAAATATCTGCCGCAACCTCCTTTTACAATTATACGACAATGATCTTGGAAAGTTAGGGCGATTTAATAAAGCAGGCGCAAGCGATGAAGATACCCAAAAGGCTAAAAATCTGATAACCTATTTCTTGTTTGGGCAAACCTTTCAGGGAAATTTCTTGCAATTTGATGATATTGATAAAGAGTATTCTTATACACCTTTGACAGGCGATGAAACTTTGGAAAAATCGTTTAAGCTAACTAAAGATGATAGCGGTCATTGGACAATCTCTCCGGATGATTACAAAACATTAGTGTCTGATTTAGTAGATCAAAAAGAGAGTTCCAGTCAGGCGATTTATGCAGAGCGCTATTATGGAGATGTCTCTAAAGAAAAATCTGAAGACTCTTCAAACGACAGCTCACAAAGCGGTTCTGAATCAGATGCAGATTAGTAAAACTGGTAGCTTTGCTATCGGTTTTTTTCAATGCAGAAATTTTTGTTCGTGATAGAAATTTTTTATCACACTGATAATTTTTTAGTATTAGTTAAGGCTTGTGAAATCTGCTACAATATAGTCATTATTATTTTCAAGGAGAAATGTATTTATGAAGATTAAAAAGATTCTTGGAATAGCAGGAATTGCGGCAGCCTCGGTAGTCCTTTTAGCAGCTTGTTCTTCTAGCAAGGACAGCTCATCTGAAAAGGAAAAAGTTGTTTTTGCAACTTCGGGAGCAACAGCGCCGTTTGCTTATCAAGATGATAAAGGTGAGTTAACTGGTTTTGATATTGAGGTTGCTAAAGCTGTCTTTAAGGATTCAGATAAATATGATGTAGAATTCAAGAAAACAGAATGGTCGTCAATTTTTACAGGGCTTGATTCAGATAAATACCAAATGGCTGGTGTTAATATTTCCTATTCGGAAGAACGCGCTCAGAAATATTTGTACTCTTATCCAACAGGGGCGACTCCATCAACACTTGTTGTGGCAAATGACAGTGATATTAAGTCTTATGATGATATTGGTGGTCATTCAACTCAAGTTGTCCAAGGAACAACAACTGCTACTCAGCTGGAAGAATACAATACTAAGCATTCAAATAACCAAGTTGAATTGAATTATACAAACGAAAATATTACCCAAATCCTAGGTAACTTGAATGATGGAAAATATGATTTCAAGATTTTTGATGCTCCAACAGTTAATTCAGTTATTAAAGATCAAGGGTTGACGAATCTTAAAACGATTGAGCTTGAATCAGCTGAACAGCCATATATTTATTTCTTATTTGCTGATGGTCAGGATGATCTTCAAAAGTATGTAAACAAACGTATCAAAGAACTTTATGATGATGGTACGATTGCTAAACTGGCAGAGAAATATCTTGGCTCTGCGGATTACATTCCAACCAAGGAAGATTTGAAGGTTCCAACAGGTAAATAAATAATAGAAGGGAGGCCAAGCCTCTTTTCTGCTTTTATGAGAAAAAAGAGCTGTTTCTATCGGAAAGGTTATAAAAAACAGCTCTTTGCTATAGTTTTTAGCTATATATTTATACAATTATAAACAATTTGATTCATGATAGTATTCATGGGATAATGCTATTATCAGATTTAATGAAGAAAGAGGTAACTTATGAAATTAAAGAAAATTCTTGCAGTTGCTGGTTTGGTGATTGCTTCGACAGTAGCTCTGGCAGCTTGTGGCGCTTCAAAGTCTTCTTCGGATTCAAACGGTGACCAAAAGAAAACCCTTCGAGTTGGAATTATGACGCTGGATGATGCGACAGAACCTGTCTGGGATCATATTGTTGATGCAGCAGCAGATAAAGGTATTACGATTAAACTGACTGAATTTACAGATTACAATCAGCCCAATGAGGCTCTTCAAAATGGTGAAATTGATGTCAATGCCTTCCAGCACGTTTATTTCTTGAACAATTGGAATTCTGAAAATAAAGGTGATTTGGTAGTGGCTGGAAATACACTTCTTAGCCCGATTCATCTTTTCTCAGGAACAGACTCAGACGGTTCTGCCAAATACAAAGATGTCAAAGATCTTCCAGATGGTGCCACAATTTCTATTCCTAATGACGGGACTAACGAAAGCCGTGCTCTAGTTTTACTTCAGGCAGCAGGATTGATTAAGCTTGATGTCAAAGATGGCGAATTAGCTACCATTAAAAATATTACTGAAAATAAGAAAAACTTAGATATTCAAGAAATTGACGCATCTCAAACTGCACAGACTCTTACTTCTGTTGATGCTGCCGTGGTTAATAATTCTTATGCTCAATCCGCTAATGTTGATTATGATACGACACTTTATCAGGAAGATACCTCACAAAATTTGTCTGATTGGGTCAATGTCATTGCAGCTCAGAAGGATTGGAAAGATTCTGATGTAGCAGATGCCATCAAGGTTCTTCTTGATGTTTATCAAACTGACGAGACAGCACAGCTGATTTACGATTCATCAAATAAAGTTGACCTTCCTGCTTGGGATGGAGCTCCGACTCAAAAAGAATTGGCAGCTGATTCAAAGAAAGATTAATAGCAATTTAAGTGATAGAATAGGCGTGTGAAAGCACGTCTTTGTCGTATTAAGGAGAGACTATGACATTTTCAACTGATGAACTGCAACTTAAAAAATTCAGAAATGACGAGACTGCTCAACATTATTTTGAGGTTTTACGTACATTAATTTCTAAAAAATCCATCTTTGCTCAAGGAATTGGCTTGGCAGATGTTGCAGGTTATTTGGGTGAGATTTTCGCTGGTGTTGGAGCTGAAGTGACAATTGATGAGACCTACACGGCTCCTTTTGTTATCGCTAAATTTAAGAGTCCTAATCCTAAAGCCAAGACCATTATTTTTTACAATCATTATGATACTGTGCCAGCAGACAGCGATCAGCCTTGGACAGATGATCCTTTTAAATTAACGGTTCGTAAGGGATATATGTACGGCCGCGGTGTAGATGATGATAAAGGGCATATAACAGCCCGTTTAACGGCCGTACGCAAGTATTTGCGAGAAGAAGGAGACTTACCTGTTAACGTCACTTTTATAATAGAAGGTGCTGAAGAATCAGCTTCTACTGATTTGGATAAATATTTGGAAAAGTATAAGGCAGACTTGCTGCCAGCGGATCTTTTGGTTTGGGAACAGGGCAGCCGCAATACACAAGGGCAGCTGGAAATCACTGGAGGAAACAAGGGGATCATCACCTTTAACTTGTCTGTTGAGTCGGCCGAGGTAGATATTCATTCTAAATATGGGGCAGTTATTGAATCAGCTTCTTGGTATTTAATCAACGCTATTTCCAGTATGCGAAATCAAAATGGCCGTATTCTGATTGATGGTATTTACGATCATATTGCTGAGCCAAACGAGCGAGAGCTTGCCTTGGTTGAATCTCATGCGATTGAAAATGCAGGGAGTCTACGTAAGCTTTATGGCTTGAAATTACCAGTTCTTGAAAGTGACCGTCGTTCTTTCTTAAAAACCTACTATTTTGAACCTGCCTTGTCTATTGAGGGACTTTCAACAGGCTATCAGGGGCAGGGTGTCAAGACAATCTTGCCTGCGCAGGCATCAGCTAAAATGGAAATGAGGCTAGTGGCAGGTCTGACCCCTCAATACGTTTTAGAATGTATTCGTGAGCATCTTAAAAAAGAAGGCTTTGATCGCATCAAAGTTACCTATACTTTAGGGGAAAAATCTTATCGCAGCGATATGTCTGCGCCAGCCATTCTCAATGTCATCAAACTAGCAGAAAAATATTATCAAGATGGCGTGGCTGTATTGCCAACGGCCGCAGGAACTGGCCCAATGTACATGATCTATGAGGCTTTAGGTGTGCCAATGGCAGCCTTTGGTTTAGGAAATGCTAACAGCCGTGATCATGGCGGTGACGAAAATGTCAGTCTAGCAGATTATTATACCCATATTGAATTAGTTAAGGAGTTAATCGCATCTTATGAGTAATGTTATTATCAACTTAGAACATATTGACATCACTTTTCATCAAAAAAATCGAGTTATTGAGGCTGTAAAAGATGTTTCCATAAAAATTGACAAGGGAGATATTTATGGAATTGTGGGCTATTCCGGAGCGGGGAAATCCACACTCGTACGTTCTATAAATCTTTTACAGATACCAACAGCTGGAAAAATTACTGTGGGGGATGATGTGATTTTTGAGAATAAAGCTGTTTTGCTTCACGGCTCTGCATTGCGGCAGAAACGTCAAAAAATAGGGATGATTTTTCAGCACTTTAATCTTATGGCACAAAAAACAGCCTATGAAAATGTTGCTTTTGCTTTGCGTCATTCTCACCTGAGCAAAGAACAAAAAGATCGAAAAGTTCGGGAACTGCTGGATTTAGTTGGTTTGGCGGACAGATCAGAAAATTATCCCGCTCAGTTGTCTGGCGGTCAAAAACAGCGTGTTGCCATTGCCCGTGCTTTGGCCAATGATCCTGAAATATTGATTTCTGATGAAGCAACATCGGCTCTTGATCCTAAAACGACCAAACAGATTCTTTCCTTGCTTCAAGATTTAAATAAAAAGCTGAATCTGACGGTTGTTATGATTACCCATGAAATGCAGATTGTCAAGGAGATTTGCAATCGTGTGGCGGTTATGCAAAATGGTCAGCTCTTGGAAGAAGGATCGGTTTTAGATATTTTTTCAAATGCCAAAGAAGATTTGACTCAGGAATTTATTGAAACAGCAGCTGGAATCGAAGATGCTCTTGATAAAATCAAAGCACAGCCTCTGGTTCAAGAACTTCCCAAATCAGCTCTATTGGTTCAGCTTAAATATGCAGGTGCTTCGACTGATCAGCCGCTTCTGACCCAAATTTATAAGAATTTTGGGGTATCAAGCAATATCCTCTACGGGAATGTGGAAATCCTAGAAGAGACACCTGTAGGAGAGCTTGTTGTCGTGCTTGACGGAGACACAGATAAGGTTTTACAGGCTCAGTCTGCTATTGAGGCAGCAGGTGTTGATTTAACAGTGCTTAAGAAAGGAGATCGTTAATGGAAAATTGGATTTTAGAACATTATCCGGATATTTACAGAATTGGGATGACAGGGCCTAATTCTTGGCCGGATGCTATTGTAGCAACGCTTTATATGACGAGCATTTCTTTCATTATTGGCGGTCTTTTAGGACTTGTCATGGGGCTTTTTCTGGTTTTGACAGGGTCTCGCGGTGTTCTTGAAAATAAAACAGTCTTTTGGGTTTTAGATAAAATTACTTCAGTTTTTCGCGCGATTCCTTTTATTATCCTGTTGGCATTGCTAAAAAGTTTCACTTACTTTATTGTGGGAACTAATCTGGGAATGTCGGCTGCTCTAGTGCCTTTATCAGCAGCAACTTTTCCTTTCTTCGCTCGTCAGGTACAGGTGGTTTTATCGGAAATTGACAGTGGTGTTATTGAAGCAGCCCAAGCTTCAGGAGCTACTCCTTGGGATATCATCAAAGTTTATTTGTCTGAAGGTCTGCCTGAATTGATACGTGTGTCTACTGTGACCTTAATTTCGCTTGTTGGTGAAACGGCTATGGCTGGGGCTATTGGTGCAGGTGGTTTAGGTTATATTGCGATTTATTATGGTTATAATCGTTCCAATTTTGATGTTACTGTTTTGGCTACGCTTTTACTATTAATCTTGATCTTCATCATTCAGTTTGCAGGAGACTTCTTGACACGCCGTCTGCGCCATAAATAAAAAAACTGGCATAGCCAGTCTTTTTAGTTGACATCATCACTGCCAGAAACAGCTGTTTGGCTTTTCTAAAGAGGTTTCTTATTGGGCAGACCAGGTTTTCGAGGGTATTTATTAGGTGTTTCTTTTTTCTTAATAACAACCGTTATGTTACGACTGTCGCCATTAGGGAGCTCATAAGTATAGCTTTCCTCTGCTTTTGAAAATAGCATAGCCAGCGCATTTTTGGCATCAGCCAACTCTTTATCTGCAGCAGCAGCTTTGAGGGCGATGAGCTTGCCTCCTACCTTTAAAAAAGGAATAGTCAATTCAGCCAAGACTTGCATGCGGGCTACCGCACGAGCTGTCACGAAATCAAAGCTGGCGCGAAAATTGCGATCTTGTCCAAAATCTTCTGCTCTGCCATGGTAAAAATGAACCCCATTTAGCCCTAAATCCTCGGCCAAATGATTTAGAAAGTTGATGCGTTTATTGAGAGAATCAATAATAGTTACGTCAATCTCAGGGCATAAAATCTTCATAGGAAGACTTGGAAATCCAGCTCCAGCGCCAATATCCAAAAGTCGAAGAGGCTGATTGGGAATTTTTCCTTGAAGAATTGGGACTGCAGAATCATAAAAGTGTTTAAGGTAGACATCATTCTTGTCAGTAATAGCAGTCAAATTAATTTTTTGATTCCACTCAATCAGTAGTTCGAAATAGCGTTCAAATTGTCTTTTTTGTAAATCGCTGAGCTTAAATCCCTGCTCTGTCAAAATATTATAAAAATCAGTAGGTGTCATTTATTCTCCTTTAATGTGCTTTTATTTTATCATAAACTAAGAAGCTGGCAAATAGAGAGTAATCTTCTCCTTACTGAGCTATAGCCTTTTCTTTTGTAAACGTTAAAAAACTGCTATAATAGTACTAGCTTTAGAAAATACGATCTTTTAAAAGGAGTTTAGCCATGTTTTATATTATTTCAGTAGTTGTTGCTGTTTTGCTTGTTTGGGGTGTGGTTGTCTACAATGGTTTGGTTAAAAGCCGTATGCAGACTAAGGAAGCATGGAGTCAGATTGATGTTCAACTCAAGCGCCGCAATGATTTAATTCCAAACTTACTTGAGACCGTTAAAGGTTATGCATCTTATGAGGAAAAGACTTTAGAAAAAATAGCAGAACTGCGCACGCAAGTTGCCAAGGCTCAGACACCGACTGAGACGATGCAGGCCTCAGATGCCCTTACCAAGCAAGTATCAGGTATTTTTGCGGTAGCTGAAAATTATCCAGATTTAAAAGCCAATAACAGCTTTGTCAAATTACAGGAAGAATTAAGCAATACCGAAAATAAAATCTCCTATTCACGTCAGTTATTCAACTCAACTACTTCAAACTACAATATGAAACTTGAGACCTTCCCTACCAGTCTTATTGCAGGTATCTTTGGCTTTAAACCAAGTCAGTTTTTGGAAACACCAGCAGAAGAAAAGGAAGTTCCAAAAGTATCTTTTGATTTCTAAATGTCTTGAAATGCAATAATAAAAAATATCACAGTGCGGTACTAGTAGTGCCGTATTTTACTCAGGAGTTATATGTTATACAAGCAAATTTCCAGCAATAAACGTAAAACCATTATTTTACTTATTGTCTTTTTTCTGATCTTAACAGCCATCGGAGCAGCAGCAGGCTATCTATTTATAGGGAGTCTTGAATTAGGAGCTGTCTTAGCACTGATTATTGGTTTTATTTACGCAGTCAGTATGGTTTTCCAGTCAACAAATGTTGTGATGGCCATGAATAAGGCGCGCGAGATTACGGCAGATGAAGTGCCAGATTACTACCATATTGTTGAAGATATGGCAATGGTAGCACAGATACCTATGCCGCGTGTCTTTATTGTTGAAGACGAATCGTTAAATGCATTTGCTACAGGTTCTAGTCCTGAAAATGCAGCTGTCGCGGCGACAACAGGCTTACTTGCAGTTATGAACCGATCGGAACTAGAAGGTGTTATCGGCCACGAGGTTAGCCATATCCGCAATTATGACATTCGGATTTCAACAATAGCAGTTGCCCTAGCTAGCGCAGTGACTTTGATTGCCAGCATTAGCGGACGCATGATGTGGTTTGGAGGCGGTCGCCGCCGTTCAAACGATCGTGACTACGGTGGCTTAGGTGTGCTTATTCTGCTTTTCTCTATTTTGTCTTTAATTCTGGCTCCTTTAGCAGCAACGCTTGTTCAATTAGCCATTTCACGTCAGCGGGAGTATTTGGCAGATGCCAGTTCAGTAGAGCTAACGCGAAACCCACAGGGAATGATTAATGCTTTGAAAAAACTAGATCAGTCTGCGCCGATGCAGCATCATGTGGATCAAGCCAGCGCAGCACTTTATATTAATGATCCTGATAAAAAAGAAGGCGGGCTAAAATCATTATTTTACACTCACCCTTCAATTTCAGACCGTATTGCTCGATTAGAAACCATGTAAGGAGACAGTATGTTACATCTTGCAGAAATAAAAAAAGCTCCAGAGGGGATCGCTTTTTCAAATAACTTAGATATTTTAGAGTCTATCAAAGATCGTTATAATCAGATACTGGATTTGACAAATGCAACAGCTGTTGGTCAAGCAGTTTATGAAGATGGTTTCTATCTTCTGGATTATCAATTAAGTTACCAAATCACCTTGCCCTCCAGCCGTTCATTAGAGCCTGTAAAGTTAGTCTATAATTTTCCGGTATCAGAGACATTTATAGAAGCGGATCAAGTATCTTCAAACAAAGAACTGGTGGATGAGGATCTAGTTCTCATTTTAGAAGAAAATGTCATTAATCTGGAAGAAAGTGTTATAGATAATATTTTATTGAATATTCCTTTAAAAGTGCTGACAGAGCAGGAGGAAAATGGTAAGATTAATCTATCTGGAAATGACTGGGAGGTATTGACAGAAGAAGACTTTGACCAGCTTCAGCAGGAGAAAAAAGAGAGTAACAGCCCGTTTGCACAGCTAGAAGGTTTATTTGACCAAGATTAAAGGTGAATTTTTAAACTTTAAAAATGTTTGACAATTTTAAAATCATATAGTATTATAGATTTAGGAATTGTTTTTAACATTTATCTTACTTAGGATAAATTAACAGACTTTTTTAGGGAATGAAAGTCTAAAAATATATTGGAAAGTGGTAACTACTTATTATGAGTAAACGAATTTTGATTGTTGAAGATGAGAAAAATCTTGCTCGTTTCGTCTCTCTGGAACTTCAACATGAGGGGTATGACGTTGTGACAGCAGACAACGGACGTCAGGGGCTTGATATCGCATTAGAAAAGGATTTTGATTTGATTCTTTTGGATTTGATGCTTCCTGAAATGGATGGGTTCGAGGTGACCCGTCGTTTACAGCAAGAAAAAGATACCTACATCATGATGATGACAGCACGTGATTCTATTATGGATATTGTTGCTGGGCTTGATCGTGGTGCAGATGACTATATTGTTAAACCATTTGCTATTGAGGAGCTTTTAGCACGCATTCGTGCGACTTTCCGTCGTCAGGATATAGAAGCAGCCAAAAATGCACCGGCCAAAACTTCAACTTATCGTGATTTGAAATTGGATGTCCAAAATCGTACCGTTGTTCGTGGTGATGAGGCTATTCCATTGACAAAACGCGAATTTGATTTATTAAATACTCTTCTTAGCAATATGAACCAAGTAATGACGCGTGAGGAGCTTTTGCTCCAAGTTTGGAAATACGACGATGCTATTGAGACTAACGTTGTGGATGTTTATATTCGCTATCTCCGTGGTAAAATTGACGTTCCTGGCAAAGAGTCCTATATCCAAACCGTTCGCGGAATGGGTTATGTGATTCGTGAGAAATGAGAAAATTACTAGATAAATTATTTGGGAAGATATCTCTTAAAAAGAAACTGACCATGACAACAGCTGTGGTCTTCTTTCTTGTACTGTCGTTTTTTACCTTACTTGTCCTTTTTTTGGCAGATACACTTCTGCTAAATCACGAGCGCAACAACGTTCAAAGAACACTGAGCAGTGTTGTTTCTTATATCGAAAAAGATAAAAGTGACGAGGAATTATCCGCTGAGAGCCTTGCACAGTATCTTTATCAATCTAAACCTTTGCCAGTTTCTGTTGAAAATGGTGTTTTGTCAGAAGCCAAGGTTACTGAGGGACAAGGTGCGGTATCCAATAAACTTTACGTTAATCAGGATATTTTCATTTACAATAGCGAAGGGGCTCTGGTTTTCACAACAACGAGTGACACTAAAAATCCGCCTGGTATGACTGAAAGTGACAAATTAGCGACGGTCTCTTATAAAAAGAGGAAAGGTTACGTTTTAGTTGAGCCGATTTATGCAGCCAACGGTGAAACAATTCTTGGCTATGCTCAGATTTTTCACAATTTAGACTTCTATTATGCGCTCAAGGGGAAAATGATTTTGTTCTTGCTTCTTTTGGAGCTGGGAGCTATTGTGTTAGTTGTTATGGCTACTTTGATTGTTATGACGTCAGTACTTCGGCCAATGAAAGAGCTGCATGAGACTATGGAAACTATTGCTAATTCGCCAAATGAATTGGAATTACGCTCCAAAGTGAAGACGCGAGATGAAATCGGTGATTTGGCGGCCAATTTTAACAATATGATGGATAAGATTGAGGAAAACAATCAAATCCAGATGCGTTTTCTCAGCGATGTCAGTCATGAATTACGCACACCAATTGCTGTTATCAAAGGGCACATGGATCTTTTGCAGCGCTGGGGTAAAAATGATCCTGAAATTTTAGATGAGAGTTTGGAAGCAGCCGGTCATGAGGCTAATCGAATGACAATTATGATTAATGATATGTTAGACTCTATTCGTGTCAAAGGTTCCTTTGATATGCATAAAAATGACACATCAGATCTTAACTCTTCTCTTAAAACCGTTGTAGGAAACTTTCAGATTTTACACGAAGGCTATCGCTTTGTTCTTGATAATCGTGAAGCTTCTGGTCGGTTGGCACAAATTTACAGTCAGCACTTTGAGCAGGCTTTGACGATTTTGATTGATAATGCGGTTAAGTATTCACCGATTAATAAAGAGATTCGAATAACCATCAAGGATATTGGGACTGAGATGTTAATTCAGGTTCAAGACAAGGGTGACGGAATTTCTGATGAGGATATTGATCATATTTTTGAACGCTTTTATCGTACCGATAAAGCTCGTAATCGAACATCTACTCAGGCTGGCGTAGGTATCGGACTGTCTATTTTACACCAAATTGTGGAAGCTTACCATTGTCGAATTGAGGTCAGTTCAGAGCTTGGTGTCGGCACACGTTTTGATCTTTATATTCCGTTTGCTGACAAGTAGGAATTTAGTTCCATTGTTAACTGTTTAGTAGGTGACATATAATTAAGGCTCATTATCAACTGTAGTGGGTGACTTATAACTAAGCACGAGAGAATCAGATTGGTTCTCTCTTTTGTGATGTTCAAAGAGAGCGGGATAAAGAAAATAACCAGTGGATGTTTTCTTCATGAGATTAAAAACAAAAAAGCGAATCGGAATTTCGTAGAAATTGATTTCTCAGCAAGCCCTAATTTTTACTTGCTGACCTGAAACAGTCCGCTGGACTATTTTTGACACTTGCTTTGCAAGTTTTATTTGAGGTCTCCCAGACCTTTTTAACCCATCCCGCACAGTCGATTAGGGATTGATATGAACTAACGTTCGTGGGATTAGATAAGCTCCAACAGTTCCCCAAACTGTTGGAGCTATCACTTAGGAGAAAATGTAATATGTACTTGTGCACAAATGCTTTTTTCTTAAGTAGCCAGTTTGCTAGGTGCTTTTCCTTTTTAGTCTTGTCATGTCGGTTGCAGTAGTCTTTCTTTTGTTCTACAAAAAAAGCTGTACAGGTGAGGTTGAGACTTGTAAGTAAAGCCGATAGATGTATAATACTAACCAAAGGAGAGAAAGATGTTTGAATTATTATTGCTTTTGGTTATATTACTGTTTTTCATTTGGCACTTTATCAGAACGCTTCGTTTGAGAGGAAAGCAGGTAGCAACTGAGCCTCTGTGGGTACCCAAAGAAATTGGTTGGGGCGTTTCAATCAATCCTAAAAATCCTTTGGGCTTTCGGATAAATCTAATCACGGATATTGCTGTGCTTGTAACTGTTTTTTATCTCATCTTTGTCATAGTCTTTTCATAGGGGGGCGTGTGAAGTTAGCCGGTCTTTTTTTAACTCTATTTAGATTTTTTTCTAAATAGTGCTTGCATTTTTGAAAAGAAAGCGTATAATTCTATTTAGAAAAAGTTCTAAATAGGAAGTAGAAGTAATAAACATGTCAAAGAAATCAAATGTGCTTATTTTCGTTATCTTAGCTTACAGTCTGTCTTGGATGATTTGGTTAGGAATGCGGTTCTCAGGCGTTCAGCTAGGTCAGCCGCTTTCGCAATTAGGAAGCATGCTTGCTATGTGGATGCCAGCTCTTGCCTTCTTTATTTTAAGGAAGATGAGACCAGCAGATATAAGATTACAGACTAAATTTTCAATAACTTTGAAGGGAAGATGGTACTATTATCTGTTAGCGCTTTGGCTGCCTGCACTTTTAAGCCTGTTGGGGAGTGGTCTCTATTTCGTCGTTTTTAGAAATCAGTTTAGTCTGGGATTTGAGTCGCTTCAAAGTACGCTGGCATCATCTGGTATCTCCAAAGGAAGTGTTCCCTTACAGCTGGTGGTGCTAGCCCAGTTTTTTGCAGCTGTGACTTATGCGCCTTTCTTCAATAGTCTCTTGGCCTTGGGTGAGGAAATTGGCTGGCGGGGCTATCTTTATCCAGCTCTGCGAAAGCGATTTTCGCTAGTACAGTCGCATATTTTAGTTGGTCTGATTTGGAGCCTCTGGCATTTGCCAATTAACTTGCAAGGTTATAATTATGGTTTAACCTACTTTGCCTACCCTTGGCTGGGTGTACTTGCGATGTTTATCTTTTGTTTTAGCCTAGGTGTTTTATTAAGCTGGGTAGTGGAAAAGACAGGATCCATTTGGTCTTCAGCTCTTATGCATGGGGCAGTTAATGGCAGTGCTGGTCTGGGTCTGCTCTTTCAGTTGCCATCTGAAAAGGCGGAGGCCATGCGTATCCTTGGTCCGTCGCTTGCTGGACTTTTAGCGGGAGTCCCTCTCTTGATTTTTGCGCTAGCTATTTTACAAAAGGAAAGGAAGGCCACTCGTGAGCTTCGCTAACACTTTTAAGGCACTTTCAAATCCTGTGCGACGGGAGATTTTGGATTTGTTAAAGGCAGGTAAGCTGTCGGCTGGGGAAATAGCAGAGCAGTTTGACTTGACTGGTGCCACAATTTCAAATCATCTCAAGGTTTTAAAACAAGCCGATTTGATTTTGGAAACACGTGAGAAAAATTTTATTTACTATGAGCTGAATACTTCTGTTCTTGAAGAAGTGTTGGTCTGGTTGGCTGATTTGAAAGGGAATAAAGATGATGAAAACAAATAAAAAATTATTGGCGTTAACAAGTCTGGTTATTTTACTGCCTGTCTTGATTGGCTGCCTCTTGTGGTCATATTTGCCAGAAAAGGTGGCAACGCATTTTAGTTTGTCAGGTCAGGCTGATGGTTTTAGCAGTCGTATGCTGGCTGTTTTTGGACTGCCGATAATTTTCTTGCTGCTGCACTGGTTTTGTCTCTTTACAACAAGTAAGGATCCTAAAGTTGAGAATGTCAGCCCCAAAATGCGTCTCGTCACTTATTGGATTATTCCGCTTGTTTCATGTTTTGTTATGGCTTCGATTTATGCTACTGCTCTGGGGTATGCTGTCAACCATGCCTTGGTAGCAGATTTGCTTTTGGGTCTTATGTTCATGGCCATTGGCAACTATATGCCAAAAATCCGTCGCAATCACACAATAGGCATTCGTCTGCCTTGGACTTTAGACAATGCTGATAATTGGATTAAGACACACCGCTTGGCGGGAAAAATTTGGCTGCTTGGGGGTCTCCTAATCTTTATCAATGCTTTTGTACAGATAGCAGTTGGTTTAGTGCTTGTTTTGACTTTGATGGTGATGATTGGAGTGCCAGTGATTTATTCTTATTGGTTGAGCCGCTCGGCTCATGACAATTAAGACAGAGAGTAGTTGAAATGTAAGATGAAAAACAGTTGGCGTCATCAGATAATACTAAAAGTGTTTAACGGTAACATTTCCGTTTGCTAGAAAATAAAAAAGTGAATTGTAAATTTCGGAGTCTTCAATTTCTCAACAAGCCCTAGTTTTTAGTTGCTGCCCAGCCTCTTTTGACACTTGCGAAGCAAGTGTCATTTCCCGATTAAAAAGGTCTGAGAGACCTTTTTAACCAACCACTGCGTCCGTCTTGCAAGTAAAATGACAAAAATACAAGGGCTGGGCACTTTTATCCTAGCCAAAATTTTTCAATCTCATTTTATTTATCCAATTATAGCATGCTGTAGGGTGTGCTATTTTCTTTATTTTATGGTAAAATAAAGTATTAAAATTCTGTAGATTGGGGTGAAGGTCTCATGCGTTGTCCAAAATGTCAACATCATAAATCCAGTGTTATTGATAGCCGTCAGGCAGAAGATGGCAATACTATTCGTCGTCGCCGTGAATGTGATAATTGTCATGCACGTTTTACAACTTTTGAACGTGTTGAAGAAGTGCCGCTTTTAGTTGTCAAAAAAGACGGAACTCGTGAACAGTTTTCACGTGATAAGATTTTTAACGGTATTCTCATGAGTGCACAAAAACGCCCTGTGTCCAGTGAAGATATTGAAAATGTCATTACTCGTATTGAACGGGAAATCCGTCGCAATCACGATAGTGAAGTTGAAAGTGATGTCATTGGCAATCTCGTTATGAAGGAATTGGCGGATTTGGACGAGATAACCTATGTTCGTTTTGCTAGTGTTTACCGTAGTTTTAAGGATGTAGATGAAATTGAGAAGCTTCTCCAAGAAATTACGAATACTGTCCGTTCTAAAAAAGAGTCTAAAAATGAAACCCATTGATGATTTTATTTATCTAGCAAATCAGGCTGTTTCAGTAGATGATATGAGCCTTATGCGTTGCTATTATCCGATTATAGGATCAGATGCTTATATCCTTTATCATTATTTGGTCAGTTTTTATGATAATGGGCGCAATCGTCATAAATTTGCAGATATTCTTAACCATACTGGCTTTGGGATGGAACCTTTGGAAACGTCTCTAGCTGTATTGACAGCTTTGGATTTGATAGCTTTTTACCAATCACCATCAGGTTTTTATGTTGTTGAAATTAAAGCTCCGCTGTCCAGCCAACAGTTCCTCAACCATGCTGTTTACTGTTCTCTTCTAGAGCAGAAAATTGGAGAAGTGGAGCTGTCTGAGCTGAAGCCTGCTGTTTTTGATAATTTGCGTGATCTATCTAAAAATTTTTCAGAGGTTTTTGGAACGATTGATAAATCGCTAAAGAGTGATAAACTGCAAGTTAAAAATAATTTTGATTTGACTAGTTTTCGTAACCGTATGCTGGCAGACGGTCTGCAGTTTAGCAATGAAAAAGAGGACGTTCCTGCTCTTTATAGCTTATCAGAGATGTATGGCCTGACTTGGTATGATATTTATTTGCTGGCTAAGGAGACAGCCAGTCAAAATCGTATTTTAACAGAACGAGTAGCCGTTAAATTGACTCAATCTAAACAAGCGCAAGCCCCAGATGCCAGTTTGACTGAAGAGGAAAAAGCTTTGCTGCAGCAGGTTAGGTCTGATAAAGCTCTGCCTTTTTTAGAAAAATACAAAAGTATTTATAAGGCGGAAGTGACTAAAAGCGAACGTGATATCATCAATGGGCTGGCGCAGCGTCATTTTCTGGATGAATTGATTAATCTTATGGTTCTCTATACGCTTAATCAGACTCATTCTGTCAATATTAATAAGACTTATATCACTAAGCTAGCCAATGATTTTGCCTACAAAAATATTACCAGTGCTGAAGCAGGATTGCTGGCTCTTAGGCCAGGTCAGCCCAAAAACGCTAAATCATCTAAAAAGAGCAAAAGAAGCAATGTTCCTCAATGGAGTGATCCTAATTATAAAAATGAAACGACAGCTGAGGAGCAGGCTAAACTAGATGCTATTAAAGAGCGTGGCCTCAAGCGTTTAGAAGAAAGCAGAAAGGAGTAGTCTATGGAAAAAATCAGTCAGACTATTAGTCGAGCTAGTCATCTTAACCATGCCAATACGGCAGATCTGACACAGACTATTTTATCTGATCAGGCTGTAGCATCCTTTATTCAGAAACATGGGCTGACACAAGAGCAAATTCAGCTCAGCTTGCCTAAATTTAACCAGTTTTTACTTGAACGGCACAAATTTCAACAGAGAGATTTAACTTACATTGCCAAAGGTTATGAACCCATCTTGACCATGAATGAAGGCTATGCTGATGTAACCTATAAAGAAACCCGCGAACTTAAGGAAGCTCAAGCTAAACAGGCTGTTTCAGAGCGTATCAATCTGATTAGTTTGCCGAGATCTTATCGCGATATTACCTTTGCTGATGTCAAGCTAGATGATGCCAGACGCGTTGAAGCCTATGAAGCTATTGCAGATTTTATTGCCAACTATCCTTTGCAGGCGCAAAAAGGGCTTTATCTTTTTGGGGATATGGGTGTCGGGAAATCCTTTATGATGGCAGCTATGGCTCATGAATTGTCTGAAAGAAAAGGTGCAACGACAACTATTTTGCATTACCCGTCCTTTACTATTGATGTCAAAAATGGAATTAAAGATGGCTCTGTTAAAGAACAGATTGATGCTGTTAAAAAAGCTGAAGTGCTAATCCTAGATGATATTGGTGCAGAGCAGCCTAGTTCTTGGATTCGTGATGATGTGTTACAGGTCATCTTGCAGCATCGCATGACAGAAGAATTGCCTACCTTTTTTACTTCCAATTACAGCTTTGCTGATTTAGAGGCTAAGCTTGCAAATGGGCGCAATGGAGATGAAACATGGCAGGCCAAGCGGGTTATGGAACGTATTCGTTTTCTGGCAAAAGAGATGCATTTGCAGGGAGAAAACCGTCGTTAGAAATTCTATTTTCAAAGGTAAAGCGATTAAAATCTGGCCAGCCGTCAGATTTTAATTTTACCAATCCAAGGAAAGATTATTTTCCTAAAATAAAGAAAGGAAGAAGACACAGGCTTAAAAACTGAGAAAAAGTTGTTTGACTTCAAGTGAGCTCTGCTTTTTGCTTGGTTTGAAAAGAGTCTTTGTATTTACTATGAGTTTACCTACAGTTGCTATTGTTGGTCGTCCCAATGTTGGGAAATCAACGCTTTTTAATCGTGTTGCGGGCGAGCGCATTTCCATTGTTGAGGATGTTGAGGGTGTGACACGTGATCGTATTTATACAACCGCTGAGTGGCTTAATCGCCAATTTAGTATCATTGATACAGGTGGGATTGATGATGTGGATGCGCCTTTTATGGAACAAATCAAACACCAAGCAGATATTGCCATGACAGAAGCAGATGTGATTGTCTTTGTCGTCTCTGGTAAAGAAGGTGTGACGGATGCTGACGAATATGTGGCTCGTATCCTTTATAAGACCAATAAGCCGGTCATTCTGGCTGTTAATAAAGTGGACAATCCCGAGATGCGAAATGATATCTATGATTTCTATTCTCTCGGGCTTGGTGATCCTATGCCAGTATCATCTGTTCACGGTATTGGAACCGGAGATGTGCTTGATGCTATTGTTGAGAATCTGCCGCAGGAAATGGAAGAGGAAAATCCAGACATCATCAAATTCAGTTTGATTGGCCGTCCCAATGTCGGAAAATCAAGCTTGATTAATGCCATGCTGGGTAAAGAACGCGTGATTGCCAGTCCTATAGCGGGGACAACGCGTGACGCGATTGATACCCATTTTGTGGATGGCGATGGTCAAGAATATACCATGATTGATACGGCAGGTATGCGCAAGTCAGGCAAGGTTTATGAAAATACAGAGAAATATTCTGTCATGCGTTCTATGCGTGCCATTGACCGAAGCGATATTGTGCTTATGGTTATCAACGCCGAAGAGGGCATTCGTGAGTACGATAAGCGGATTGCCGGCTTTGCTCATGATGCTGGCAAAGGCATTATCATCGTCGTCAACAAATGGGATACCATTAAAAAGGACAATCATACCGTTGCCAAATGGGAAGAGGATATTCGCGAACAGTTCCAATTCTTAAGCTATGCGCCGATTATCTTTGTTTCTGCTGAAACGAAGCAGCGCCTCAGCAAGCTTCCAGAGATGATTAAAAAGATCAGCGAGAGTCAGAACAAGCGTATCCCATCAGCAGTGCTCAATGATGTTATTATGGATGCGATTGCTATTAATCCGACACCAACAGACAAGGGCAAACGCCTGAAAATTTTTTATGGAACGCAAGTGGCTATTAAACCGCCAACCTTTGTTATATTTGTCAATGAAGAAGAGCTCATGCACTTCTCCTATATGCGTTTCTTGGAAAACCAAATCCGTTCAGCTTTTGGTTTTGAAGGCACACCGATTCATTTGATTGCTCGTAAACGTAAATAAGTCCGTCAAGGACTTTTTTTGTTATAATTGACAAAGGAGGAAATCAATATGTTTCAAGAGATTGCTAGATATTTAACCTTTCAGGGATTTAAATACATAAAACCTGAAAAGGCTGGCCCCTTGGCTGATGAGATGACAGCTCTCAAAAAATTAGGACAAGCCGCACGCTCAGAATTCACCGAGATTGCCAAGACTCTTGCGCCCAAGGTTGCTCCTTTTGAGCTGACTCGTGTTAGCAATTGGGCTAATCAAGCTCAGGTAGCCAGACCGCATTTTTGGTGTTACTACAGGCAGCCTGAGGATGCTCAGGATGATGTGGCCTTGGCTATTCGCCTTTATGGCAGTCAAGATGATTTTGGAATCTCGGTTGAAGTCAGCTTTATTGAGCGCAAAAAATCGCAAGAAACCCTCCTCAAGCAGCATAAAGTTCTGGATTTGCCAATCGCTGAGCCGCTTTACTATTTTGTCCAAGAACAGGGTATCAGCCACCGCCTAGCAGGAACAAACAAAAACCGTCTGCGCTTAAAAGATGAGATTGCTGCAGGACAGGTTCGAAAAGTATTGGTCAAATACGATATTCCCATGACCGCAGAGCAGACCTTGCCTGAGCTGACAGATAAATTGGCAGCAGGTTTTGATAAGCTTCTACCCTATTATGAAGTGACAAGGAATTAGGAGTCGAAGTATGGGCTATTTACAGCTAAGAAAAAATTTTGAAACGCATAAAGATGCTGATAATGCCATAGTCATGGTCAAGTATAGGCGCAATCAATTCCGATTCTACAGTATTAAAAACGCTTGAGAGGCAGCTTTTGGATTGATGTTATAAAGATGAGCATCGGGAATTTTAGTATTTTGTTTATGATTATCTACTAACATTATTTTAGTATAAGTTAGAAAAATGACAAAAAGTCTTGTTGATTTTTGAATTTTGTGTTACTATAAAAACACAAAAACTGGGAGGCTTTGATGAAAATAGTTTGGTCAAAAATAAAATGGGTTTTGGTTATTTTAGGGTTAATCGTGGTTCAGGCCATACCCGATGTCTTCCAAATAAGCTTTTCAGAAGCCGGTAAAACCAAGTATCTCGCTACTTGGCAGCATGTGGTTGTCGCTGTTATCACTGCTTTAGTGATTTATTTTTTCATTCGCAAAGGTTACAAATACCAGCTGCTTGAATTTGATAAATCTTTGTTTACTTGGAAAATCTTGAGCATAGCTCTTGCTGTATATCTTTTTATAGAAGTAATAAGCTACTTTGGAGTACAAATTATGTATTTGGAGGGTGCTACAGAAACTGCAAATCAGGCAGCATTAATAGAGGGGGAGAAATACCAATCACACCTGTATACTATTTTGGAAACGGTCGTCCTCGCTCCTTTAGCAGAGGAAATTGTTTTCAGAGGGATTATTTTCAAGAAATTATTTCCTAAAATGCAGGTTCTTGCTCTGATTGTAAGCTCTCTTCTTTTTGCACTTGCCCATACGCCCACTAATATTGGCTCTTTCATTATTTATTTGGCACCTGGACTGGCTTTGGGATATATCTATTATAAGACAAATAGGTTGGAATACAGCATTGCCGCTCATGCTTTTAATAATTTAATGGTTACAATCATGTTTTGGTTAGGAATTTCCTAGTTTTAAAAACTTTAATAGCATACATTTCGTTTATCTATTAGACGATTATTAGTATTTTGTAACGAAAATTTATATTAAAATCAGAGTATCTTGCTGTTTTTAACATCATAGTGAAAAACGTAAAGAATGGTAAATATCACCATATCCTTTAAAGTTTAGCTGCTTCGCATTCTAAAAGGAAGTCTTATGATGGTTATATATAGTATTTGTATTTCTAATGGATAACTTTGGTATATAGAGGTGGCCGCTAAAATAGCGTCTGGATCGTTTAAGGTTAATTTGTGAGTCTCGTTTGTGTTTGTTCATAGGAAATTTCAGTTATGATTTTGATTAAAATTTCATTTTCAGGCGCTCTATATGATGGACAACACTTTAAATCAAGTATAGAAGTCTGAATTAATACTATTTGGGTTTTGATATTTAATCTTATAAAAAACAGGCCTCTAAATTGGATCTATTACATCCAATTTAGAGGCCTGTTAAAATTAGCAAGTCAATCCTGTCTTCTCCCATGCTCTGCTGGTCGAATCTAAAGTTTCAAATTCTTCCCATGTGATATTTGTAATTCCCATATTAACGTCCCCCTAAATGTCTAATAGTATAGTCACCCCAAGGAATTTCATCTACCACTGCTTCTGGCATATCATTAGGCGCCGCCTTTTAAGGAGACCTGTTTAGGAGTACCTTTTTTAGGCTGTTGGTTTAATCACTTCAACACCGCCCATGTATGGGCGAAGAGCTTCAGGAATAGTTACGGAACCATCTTCGTTTTGATAGTTTTCGAGAATAGCTGCGACAGTACGGCCAACGGCTAATCCTGAACCGTTGAGGGTGTGAAGAAGTTTCACTTTACCATCAGCTTCGTCACGGTAACGGATTTGCGCACGGCGAGCTTGGAAATCTTCAGTGTTTGAACATGATGAAATTTCACGATAAGTGTTTTGAGCTGGAATCCAAACTTCCAAGTCATAAGTTTTAGCAGCTGAGAAGCCCATGTCACCAGTACACAAAGTAATGACGCGATATGGCAGTTCCAATTTTTGGAGAATATTTTCAGCATTAGCGGTCATTTTTTCCAATTCATCATAAGAATCTTCTGGTTTGGCGAATTTAACCATTTCTACTTTGTGAAATTGATGAAGGCGGATAAGTCCCCGGGTATCACGACCAGCAGAACCAGCTTCTGAACGGAAAGAAGGACTCATGGCTGTGAAGTAAACGGGTAAGTCTTTGCCATCAAGGATTTCACCGCGGTAGTAGTTGGTTAATGGAACCTCAGCCGTTGGAATGAGAACATAGTCTGTATCAGCAAGTTCAAAGGTATCCTCTTTAAATTTTGGATATTGTCCCGTACCGAACATAGAATCATGATTAACCATATAAGGTGGAATAACTTCGGTATAGCCTTCTTTAGCGTGTTCATCCAGCATGAAATTGTAGATAGCACGTTCTAAACGAGCTCCCAAACCTTTGTAAAAGAGGAAACGAGAACCTGTGACTTTGGCACCACGTTCCCAATCAAGGATATCAAGGTCTTCCCCAAGATCCCAGTGAGCCTTGATATCAAAATCAAATTGACGTGGATTGCCCCAACGGCGTACTTCAACATTTTCGTCTTCATCAGCGCCAAGAGGAACAGAGTCATGCGGAGTGTTTGGTAAGCCAACGATGATGTCGTTCAATTTGTGATCAATATCAGCTAATTGGGCATCTGTTGCCTTGATATCAGCTGAGACCTTTTGCATGGCAGCGATTTGTTCAGACGCGTCTTTTTTTTCACGTTTAGCTTGGGCAATTTCAGCAGAGGCTGTGTTGCGCTGAGCTTTAAGCTCTTCAGATTTAATCAAGAGAGCACGGCGCTGGCTGTCAAGTTCTTTCAGCTCTGCCAAGGTTTCAGCAGCGACACCGCGGTTGGCTAATTTGTCAGCGACAGTGTCAAAATCATTACGAATACGTTTAATGTCTAACATAAGAATTCCTTTCAAAAAAAGCACTCATGACAATGCTGGAGCGCTAAAAAACGCGGTTCCATCCAGCTTCACATGAGTGCACTTGATTGTTATTTGTTATTTATAATACGGTAGAATTTCGTAGCCGAACCCTATCTGCTCACAGCTTCCGCAGACTTTCTGAAAGAGCAGGACCATTACTTATCCGTTAGCAGTAGTATACTAAATTTTTGTTTTTTTGGCAAATCGGCTGAGCAGCCGCTGGATTAGGGTCAAAGACCGGACTACCTTATCATTTCCAATATGTTCTCTTGCAATTTTGAGAATTTTCCCTGAATCTTTTGAAGCAAAAAGCAGACGGCGTTCTTCGGACAGAGCAATTTGAAAATGGCGGCTGATATTTTTTCTTGAGACATTTGCAGAAATGAGATAAATTTTTTCCCAAGGAATCTGGACATATTTTTCAACATTGTTATCGGGATAAAATTCGAGTGCTTTGTCTCCCAATAAAAACTTGCCAACTTTGTTGCCAGATAGGCCGATATAATAAACACCAGTAGTTGAGAGTTCAACTTTAGTATTAAGTGATTGAGCCATGAAAAACTCCTTTATATGAAATTAAGATGTTACTATTATACCAAATTCATAAAAAAAGCGCCGCAGCGCTTTTAATTAATTACATAAAGCCGACAACGTGAAGGATAACACCTGCAACGAATAGTCCAAGAATAATGATAATTGGAGAGACTTTCTTTTTAAGCAACCACATGCAGAAGAAGGTCAAGAGAAGTCCAAGAAGTCCAGGAATCAATCCATCAAGTTGACCTTGAAGGGGATTGGCCTGCTCTTTTGTAAGACTAAGACCGCTGTCTACATTTGCCAAAATTTCTCGTAATTGAGAGCCGGTCACATTACCCTTTGGAAATTCAATATAAGCCCCTTTGGATAAAGTTGTTGGCGGCAAATTAAGGACGGTTGCAACAGATACCCATCTTTCGACCAACGCAGCCAAGATAAACATACCAAGAATTGAAGCTCCTTTGGTAATGTCTTGAAGAATACCGCCAGATAAATCCTTAGTGATTTCAGAACCAGCCTTGTAACCGAGTTCCTGAGTATACCACAAGAAACTCATACGGATAATATTCCAGCCAAGGAAGAAGATGATTGGGCCAAGGATATTGCCTGCCTGTGCCAGCGATGCTCCTAAAGCACCCAGAATTGGACGAATAGTAAACCAGAAAACTGGATCCCCAATACCGGCAAGAGGTCCCATCATACCGATTTTAACCCCTTGAATGGCAGTATCGTCAATCTCCGCACCATTTGCTTTTTCTTCTTCAAGGGCAAGCGTTACCCCCAAAATTGGTGAAGCAATATATGGGTGTGTATTGAAGAATTCCAGATGGCGTTCAAGCGCAGCTGAACGCTCCTCTTTTGTTGTGTAGAGTCTTTTGATAGCAGGAATAAGTGCATAAGCCCAACCTAAGTTTTGCATACGCTCGTAGTTCCATGAACCTTGAAGGAAGGTAGAACGCCACCAAACTTTACGACGGTCAGATGTTGTAAGTTGTAATTTTTCAGTCATGGTAGTTCTCCTTTCTTCTAGTAGTCTTCTAAAATATCGCCGATTGGATCGCCTGATCCAGAAGCTGCGCCACTGCCGCCATTGCCAGAACCTCCTTGTTTAGAAAGGCTGAGGTAGATAAGGGCAAGGGCAACGCCGATAGCACCAAGGGCGATAAGCGTCAATTTCTCAAGAGCTGCAAAGACGAAACCAAGAACGAAGAATGGCCATGTTTCTTTTGAAGCCATCATGTTGATAACCATAGCATAACCAACAGCAACAACCATACCGCCGCCAAGTGTCATACCATCTGACAACCATGTTGGGATTATATTAAGCATAGCTTGAACACTTGCAGTTGGAAGCAAGAGAAGAAGTGCAGCTGGAATGGCAATACGTAAACCTTGCATAGCAAGGGCAAGATAGTGAGCGCGCTCTACAGCAGCAATGTTGCCTTGCTTAGCTGCAGCATCTGCCCCATGAACAACTGCGACAGAAAGCGTACGCACAATCATAGTAAGAGCAAGCCCTGCAACAGCAAGTGTAACAGCAAGACCATAAGCGATTGTGATACCTTTGCTGGTAAAGTCCCCGCCTTTAATCATGATAATAGTTGCAGCTACTGATGCTAAAGCGATATCAGGTGCAACGGCTGCACCGATATTAGCCCAGCCAAGGGCTAGCATTTGAAGCGTACCACCAAGAACGATACCTGCAGTTGCATGACCAGTTGCAAAACCAATCAGAGTACAAGATACCAAAGGTTGGTGGAGCTGGAATTCATCGAGGATACCATCTAACCCTGCAAAGAAGGCGATGATAACCACGAGAATAGCAGAAATCAATGACATATCTGACATAACAATCTTCCTTTTCTATTATTCTGTAATATTTGCTTTTTTAATGAGGTCAAACAAATCTTTTTTAGAGTCATTTGGTACTTTGCGGACATCAAATGTTACACCGAGATCACGCAATTTTTCAAAGGTCGTAACATCATCTTTGTCCATTGACAAAACGTTGTTAACCATTGTTTTACCGGTTGAGTGAGCCATTGATCCGATATTGAGTTCGGCAATAGGCACGCCACCTTCAATGGCTTCAAGAGCTTCTTGAGGTGTTTCAAAGAGAATCAGCGCATGTGTATTACCAAAACGAGGATCTTTGGCTGCCTCAATCAATTTCTTGATAGGGACAACATTTGCTTTAACACCATTTGGTGCAGCCTGTTTAATCAAATCTTTACGAAGTTCATCTTTAGAAACCTTGTCAGAAGCAACGATGATACGGTCAGCCTTAGAGGCAGGTGTCCAGCCTGTTGCGACCTGACCGTGCAGAAGACGTGTATCCACACGTGCCAAATTAATCTTGAGTTTACCGTCCCCCAGGACAGTGCCTTCTGGAATTGCACCTTGAGGCGCAGCATCTTGTGCAGGAGATGCTGCGTTTTCTTCGGCAGGATTGAGTTCTTCAGGAAGAGCCTTAATACCGTCTTTAGCCTCCTTAATAATATTGGCTGCAACCTGTTCAACCCCCGCATCCGCAGCCATAAGGCGTTCGGTGTAGGCTTGAATCAGCATTGGTAAGTTAAGACCAGTGATGATAGCAATCTTACGGTCAGAAGTTTCGCCAGCGATACGGCTAGCTTGGTTAAAGGGTGAACCAGACCAAAGATCGGCTAAGACAAGGACTTCGTCGTCTGCATCAAAAGCAGCAATGGCGTCATTGAAATGAGCATAAAGGTCATCAGGTCCTTCGTTTGGCATAAAAGTAACAACTTGCACTTTTTCCTGATCGCCAAAAATCATAGATCCTGACTGGTGGATACCTTCAGCAAATTTACCGTGGCTGGCAATGATAATACCGATACCCATTCGTGTTCTTCCTCCTTTTGTATTTTTTTTAGGAAAAGCAGAGCTAGGCTTAACTTTTTCTTAAGAACAGCTCTATTGTAAAGCGTTTACATGAAAAAGTCAATAGGTCTGAGTAAAAAAAGTTCAATTTCTTTCATAAGCAGTCACAATCAATCAAAATATATGCAATTTCTATCATCTCTGCTTATATAAAAAAGCTGACCACCATCAGCTTTAAAAATTTTTATGATATGCACTCTAAAGAAAGAGTTCCGTTAATTTTTTAGCAACGCCATCTTCGTCGTTTGTCCAAGCCAATTGTTCATCCGCAAAAGGCAGGAGTGTCTGGTTTGCATTGGCCATAGCGTAGCCAGTTTTTGCCAGAGCCAGCATCTCGGTATCATTGTGTTCATCACCAAAGGCAATGAGATCGTCAGTAGATTTTCTTAGAGTGTTAAGCAGATAAGAAAGGGCATAAGCTTTATTGATGCCTTTAGGGGAAAATTCTAAGATATTGAGCGGTCCGCCCCAAGAATCCACTTCCAGTTCATGATGGAAATCATCTTTAATTTGCTGAGCTAAGGCTACTTTATCTGTGTGACGTGTCTGCATGAGCAGAGCATTAGGGTCACGTGTGATTTTTTCGGGGAACAGGCGCATACTTTCAACAATTTTCTTTACACCAAAAAGTTCGGGCTGGATACGATCCAAATGCTCCATAGTAATGTAGAAATTGTGTCGGTATTCACTGGCAATGAAATCCATCTCCAATTCCTGCTGTCGCTGAAGAATAGCCATTAAATACTTTTTGTCCAGTTTAACAGAATGTTCAAAAGCCCATTTTTGGTTAGGGACATGTGTTAAAGCACCATTAAAGGTGATGATGGGGCCGTCCAGTGCCAATTCACGGTAATGGGGCAGAGCCATACGAAAAGGTCTCCCAGTTGTGATAATGATGTGATGGCCGTTCTTTCTGACAGCTGCCAATGTTTCTTTTGTGAAGGGACTGATCTTGCCAGTGCTTCTCAGCAAAGTTCCGTCTAAATCCAAGGCTATAATTTTTTTAGTCATGCTTTCTATTATAACACAGTGCCTGCTAAAAATAGTTCAGTTTTCGTTTTGAATGTATCTATTTAAAAAAGGGCAACCAAGGAAACTTATTAGTGTAACTAGCTTTTAATTGCCGTCCTTTTTAGCAGGTTTAAAATTGAGAAAAACTTCTTGAATGAGTGTCTGCTTTAGGTTACAATAGAAGAGCTATGTTTTTTGAAAAAGACATGCAAAAAGTTCGGATTTTCCGAAAGAGATTTATTATTTATTAAGGAGAAAAACTTTTCATGGATAAGTTTTTTAAACTGACAGAGCATGGCACAGATGTTCGTACAGAGGTTACGGCTGGTTTGACAACCTTTTTTGCCATGTCTTACATCTTATTTGTCAACCCCGCTATGCTGTCACAGACTGGTATGCCGGCTCAAGGTGTTTTCTTAGCGACTATTATTGGATCGGTAGCAGGAACTTTGATGATGGCTTTTTATGCCAATTTACCTTACGCGCAGGCACCTGGTATGGGACTCAACGCCTTCTTTACTTACACAGTTGTCTTTGCACTTGGCTATACTTGGCAAGAAGCATTGGCTATGGTTTTCTTGTGCGGTGTTATCTCGCTGATTATCACTTTGACCAAGGTACGGCGCATGATTATTGAATCTATCCCAACAACGCTAAAGTCAGCAATTTCAGCTGGGATTGGTATTTTTCTAGCTTATGTTGGTATCAAAAATGCTGGTTTTTTGAAATTTACTGTTGATGCTGGGAAGTACGTAGTAGCCGGTGCAAGTTTGGATCCTGCAAAGACTTCCATCACAGCAGATGCTTCAGCCACTCCGGGTTTGGTTGCTTTTAATACTCCGGGAGTTTTAGTGGCTCTCATTGGTCTTTTTTTCACTATTTTCTTTATTGTCAAAGGCATTCGCGGCGGTGTTATCTTATCAATTGCTGCGACAACAATTGTTGCGGTTCTTTTTGGTGTTGTTGATCTTGGAAGTATTGACTGGCATGCATCAAGTTTGGGCTCATCAGTTAAAGATTTAAGTAAAATCTTTGGTGCAGCACTTGGTAGCAACGGTCTTGGTTCTCTTTTTTCAGATGTGTCGCGTATTCCGGGAGTGTTGATGGCTATTCTGGCTTTCTCACTGACAGATATCTTTGATACTATTGGAACTCTCATTGGTACTGGTGAAAAAGTTGGGATTGTTGCTACAACTGGTGACAACAAAGAATCCAAAGGACTTGACCGTGCTCTTTATTCTGATCTTGTGGGAACAAGTATCGGTGCGATTGCCGGAACTTCAAATGTAACAACTTATGTAGAATCCGCTGCCGGTATTGGATCTGGCGGACGTACCGGTCTTACTGCTCTTGTGGTTGCGGTTCTTTTTGCCCTCTCAAGTTTCTTTAGCCCTCTGGTATCAATCGTACCGAGTCAGGCAACAGCTCCTATTCTTATTATTGTCGGCGTCATGATGCTGTCAAATCTTAAGAATATTGATTGGGAAGATTTGTCTGATGCTATTCCAGCCTTTTTCACTTCAATCTTTATGGGATTTGCTTACAGCATTACTTATGGTATCGCTGCAGGATTTATCACCTATACTTTGGTTAAAATGATAAAAGGACAGGCTAAAGATATTCACTTGATTATGTGGATTTTAGATTTGCTCTTTATCCTCAATTTCATAAGCCTTGCAGTGCTTTAAAAACAAGAGTCTGTCATTTTGACAGGCTTTTTTACAGTCTGTAATGGTCTGGTCAGATTTTTTCTGCTATAATAATGTCATGCTTTACAGTCAAAATGAAGAAGAATTACTAAAAATTGGCGAAAAGATAGGCTCCAAGCTTCAAAAACAGGACATTCTAGTTCTGACAGGTGACTTGGGGGCAGGAAAGACAACCCTTACTAAAGGAATCGCCAAAGGCTTAGAGATTCATCAGATGATTAAAAGTCCAACCTATACGATTGTTAGAGAATATGAGGGGCGTTTGCCGCTCTACCATCTGGACGTTTACCGCATAGGTGATGATCCTGATTCCATTGACCTGGATGACTTCATTTATGGCGAAGGCGTTGCCGTTATTGAGTGGGGTGAACTTCTGGATCAGACACTTCTGGATGACTATTTGGAAATTGTCATTACCCGTTTTGGCGATGGCCGTAAGCTGTCTTTTGAGCCGCATGGAAGCCGCAGCCAGGTTCTAAAGGAGGCTTTGGACAATGGCTGAGCAGGAACTTTTAATTGAAGAAGCACAGCCAGATGATGCGGCTGAATTGGTTGAGCTTCTTGCAGCAGTTCGGGCAGAATCTGATTTCATCATTTCCAGTGCTTCTGTTTCGGACTTAACAATCCAGCAAGCACAGGATTTCATCAAAAACAATTTAGAAAATCCCAATCAGATTTGTCTTTTGGCTAAGCTAGGGCATACTGTTCTTGGTATTATCAATGTAGCGACAGCTGATTTTGAAGAAACAAATCACATCGGTGATATTTTTATAGCAGTCCGCAAGGATTTTTGGGGACATAGAATTGGAAGTTTTTTGATGGAAGCTGTTGATGATTGGGTTTCACACACACCGCAAATCAGCCGGTTGGAACTGACTGTCCAAGCACGAAATACTCGCGCAATTAACCTGTATGAAAAGATGGGCTATGTGATAGAAGGCGTTAAAAAGAGCGGTGTTAAAACAAAGAATGGAGAACTTTTAGATGTTTACCTCATGGCTAAGCTTCTAAATGAATAAGGTATAAGAATGAAAATTGGTAAAAAAATTCTTTTAATGTTGTTAGCGATTTTGGGAACAACCGTTGTCGCAGTGGGTATCTACGTAGGGACAACCTACAGCTACGCAACAGGTGTGCTCTCTAAAACTCATAAATCTTCGAATGCTTTATCGGGGGATGCCAATGCCATTAAGCAAACAAAACCAATTACGATTTTGCTAATGGGGGTTGATACAGGTTCTGCAACACGTACAGATACTTGGGAAGGTAATTCGGATACCATGCTTTTGGTGACAGTTAACCCGCAGACTAAAAAAGCTACGATGACTAGCTTGGAGCGCGACCTTCTGACAACTATTGATGGTTATGGTCAGGCTAAGCTGAATGCTGCTTATGCAGATGGCGGAGCAGATTTAGCTATCAAGACCATTCAAAATGTCTTAGATATTGACATTAACTACTATGCATTGATTAATATGCAGGGCTTAATTGATTTGGTTGATGCAGTTGGAGGCATTGAAGTCACAAATAATTTTGACTTTGCTATCTCCATTGCAGACAATGAGCCAGAATACACAGCAACAATTGAACCTGGAACCCATACGATTAATGGAGAACAGGCCTTGGTTTATTCACGGATGCGTTATGATGATCCAGAAGGCGACTATGGCCGTCAGAAACGCCAGCGCGAAGTTATCGAAAAGGTGGTTTCTAAACTGCTCAATATGGATTCGATTAGTTCTTATAAGTCTATTCTTTCATCTATAAGTTCTAATGTTCAGACCAGTATTGATTTGAGTGATACGTCTACGTTGCAAAGTCTTATGGGCTATGGCGATGCGATGAAAAATCTCAAATCTTACCAATTAGCTGGCAGCGATGCGACTATTGACGGAGCAAGTTATCAGGTAGCCACCACTGAAAATATCCTAGAGGTGCAAAATCGCATTAAAAAGGAAATTGGAGAAGAAGAAGTTACAGAAAATACTCTTAAAACCAGTTTAGTTCTTTATGAGACAGTTGGGGCTTCTTCCTATGACAGTGGTTATGGCTATTCAGAATCTTACGGAAATAGCTACAGTGACAGCTATGGCAATGGCTATTCGGATGCTTATGGCACTGGAGGCTATAGTGATGGCACAACAGGCGGTTATGATACGGGTACTGGCGGTTCGACCACTTATGATACCGGCGGCTATGCTTATTAATATTAGGTTATAAAGAGCTGGATTTTTATGAAATCTAGCTCTTTTTATTTTTCTCCCCCAAATAGGTGCATATCTTGGATAGCTTTCTCTTGCGTCAAAGTATCTATTGTGCTATAATACTAAAAAATAAGGAAAGAGAGGCGAAGTTGTGACTTCGTCTCTTATGTGTGTAAGGAGGCAACTGATGTCACAAAAGATTATTGATTTGGTGACTCAAATAGTGGAACCTGCCATTCCTAACCCCTTTGAACTGGTTGATGTTGAGTATGGAAAGCTTGGCGGTGACTATGTGCTTTCAATCTTGATTGATAAGCCTGAGGGGATCACGGTGGAGGACACTGCTGAGCTGACAGATATTATCAGTCCTTTATTGGATACGATTAAACCTGATCCTTTTCCAGAACAGTATATGCTGGAAGTATCCAGTCCTGGACTTGAACGTCCGTTAAAGACTAAGGAGTCTTTGGAAAAAGCTGTCGGTCAGCATATCAACCTGAGTCTTTATAAAGCTATTGATAAGGTTAAAGTTTTTCAGGGAGACTTGCTTGCTTTTGACGGAGAGATACTGACTTTGGACTATCTTGATAAAACCCGCCATAAGACGGTTGCCATTCCTTATCAGACAGTTGCCAAAGCTCGCCTAGCAGTCAAGCTTTAAATCAATTTGTTTTGGTCAATAGCAAAGCTTATTAGCTTTTGTCTGACCATGTGTATTGTTACTCCTTTGGGAGTTAGAAAGGATAGAGGCTCTGCTATTTTAAGAAGGAGCCAGAAACACTATGAGCAAAGAAATGCTGGAAGCCTTCCGTGTTCTGGAAGAAGAAAAACACATCAACAAAGACGACATCATTGATGCGGTGGTTGAGTCGCTCAAATCAGCCTACAAACGTCGTTATGGTCAGTCTGAGTCGGCTGAGGTGGTATATAATGAAAAAACGGGAGATTTTCAAGTCTACACAGTTCGTGAGGTTGTTGACGAGGTTTTTGACAGCCGCTTGGAAATCAGTCTTCAGGACGCCCTTGCCATCAGCTCAGCTTATGAGATTGGCGACAAGATTCGTTTTGAAGAATCTGTTGCTGAATTTGGCCGTGTAGCTGCCCAATCAGCAAAACAGACCATTATGGAAAAAATGCGCAAACAGATGCGTGAAATCACTTTTAATGAATACAAACAGCATGAAGGCGAAATCATGCAGGGAACCGTTGAGCGTTTTGATCAGCGCTTCATTTATGTTAATTTGGGAACCCTTGAGGCACAGCTGTCACGCCAAGATCAGATTCCTGGTGAAACATTTAAATCACATGATTTGATTGATGTCTACGTCTATAAGGTTGAAAATAACCCTAAAGGGGTCAATGTCTTTGTCAGCCGCAGTCATCCTGAATTTATCAAGCGTATTATGGAGCAGGAAATTCCCGAAGTCTTTGATGGAACGGTTGAAATCATGAGTGTATCTCGTGAAGCAGGAGATCGGACTAAGGTTGCAGTGCGCAGCCATAATCCGAATGTTGATGCTATCGGAACTATCGTTGGCCGTGGAGGGGCGAATATTAAAAAGGTCATCAGCAAATTCCATCCTAAGCGTGTTGATGCTAAGACAGGCGCTGAAGTTCCTGTTGAGGAAAATATTGACGTTATTCAATGGGTTGATGATCCCGCTGAATTTATCTACAATGCTATTGCACCGGCAGAAGTTGACTATGTTCTCTTTGACGATGAAGATGCCAAGCGTGCAATGGTTGTTGTGCCAGATAACAAATTGTCACTAGCTATTGGACGCCGTGGGCAAAATGTACGTTTAGCGGCTCATCTGACTGGTTACCGTATTGATATCAAATCTGCATCAGAGTATGAAGCTATGGAAGCTGAGCAAGCAGCGCAGGCTGAAGTAACAGCTACCACAGAGGCTGTTCCTTTAGTTGATGATGATTTCGCTCAAGCTGCGGCAGCATTTGGTACAGAAGAAACTCAGGAAGAAACTGTGTCAGAAGACTCTCTGCCAGAAACTGACACTGAGTAAGAAAGTTCAGGTGTTTGATGGCTAAAACACGAAAAATACCTTTACGAAAATCAGTAGTATCTGGTGATATTATTGATAAGCGTGATCTTCTTCGCATTGTTAAAAATAAGGAAGGTCAGGTCTTTATTGATCCGACTGGCAAAAAGAATGGGCGTGGTGCTTATATCAAACTTGATAATGAAGAGGCTGCACTTGCCAAGAAAAAGCGTGTATTTAATCATAGTTTTTCAATGGATGTGCCTGAGGAATTTTATGATGAATTAATCGCTTATGTAGATCACAAGGTTAAAAGAAGAGAGTTGGGTCTTGAATAATACACAGAAACTGTCAAATTTATTAGGTCTCGCACAGCGTGCTGGCAAACTCATTTCAGGTGGGGAATTGGTAATAAAATCAATCCAGTCAGGACAAGCTTATCTTGTCTTTCTAGCTAATGATGCTGGGGCAAATTTGACCAAAAAGATTACTGATAAATGTGATTATTATAGTATAGAAGTCTCCACAGCGTTTACGACGCTGGAATTAAGCACTGCTATTGGCAAGCCCAGAAAGGCTGTTGCTGTAGCAGATGCTGGATTTTCAAAGAAAATGAGGACTCTTATGGACTAAAAGAATAGGAGGACATCACGTGTCAAAGAAACGATTATATGAGATCGCAAAAGAAACAGGACTTGCGAGTAAGGCTGTTGTTGCAAAGGCGCAGGAATTGGGCTTTGCTGTAAAAAGTCATTCGTCAAGTTTAGAAGAAGCAGATGCTAAGCGCTTGGTAGACAGTTTGAAGACTGATACTTCAAAGTCGCCTGCTATCAAAAAGTCAGAAGTAAAGACCGTGTCTAATGAAGCAGAAAAAAGAACTGTACCTCAATCAGACACGAAACCGAAGACTGTTAAGTCAGAGCCTGTAAAACAGGGTGCTCAGGCAGATACAGCCAGCAAAGAAAATACTCCTGCAGCGAGTCAGCCTGCTTTAAAGAAACCGCAGAGCCGTAATTTTAAGGCAGAACGTGAAGCGCGTGCGAAGGCAGAAGCTGAACGCAGAGCCAATAATGGCGGCAGTCGCAGTAAGAACCGTAACAATCAACGTAATGACCGTAATGACAAAGGCAATGGAAATAGCCAAGGGCAAGGCAACCGTCAAACTAAGGGTAACCGTGACCGTAATTTCCAAAACCAAAAGCGCAATGACCGCCGTCAGGACAATCGTCAAAATAACCAAAACCGTAATCAGGGAGCGGGGCCGCGTATTGATTTTAAAGCACGTGCGGCAGCATTGAAAGCCGAACAAAACGCAGAATATTCTCGCAATAGCGAAACACGTTTCCGTGAGCAAGAAGCGGCTAAACGCCAAGCACAGGCTGCTAAAGAAGAAGCACGTCAAGCTAAACTAAATGCACAAGCAGAACTTGCACAGGCAGAAGAAGCGGCAGCAAGGGCAGCGGTTAACACCCCTAAAGCAGCACAGGCGATGCCACAAGCAGAAGTTCCGGCAGCATCAACCCAAGATAAACGCCGCAGCAAACAAGGCCGTCAAGATAAATCTCGCACAAATCGCCGTGAGAACGAAGATGGACCAAAGCAAACTAAAAATAGTAAATGGAATAACCAAAACCAAGTGAGAAATCAACGAAACAGCAACTGGAATAAAAACAAACATAAAAAAGGGAAAAATAACCGTCATGGCAACTCAGCGCCTAAACCAGTAACAGAGCGCAAATTCCATGAATTGCCAAAAGAATTTGAATACTCTGAAGGAATGACCGTTGCCGAAATTGCAAAACGTATCAAACGTGAACCGGCTGAGATTGTTAAAAAACTCTTTATGATGGGTGTTATGGCAACTCAAAATCAATCCTTGGATGGGGATACCATTGAACTTCTTATGGTAGATTATGGTATTGAGGCTCATAAGAAAGTCGAAGTTGATGAGGCTGATATTGAGCGTTTCTTTGCCGAAGAAGGTTATCTCAATCCTGAAGAAATGGTAGAACGTGCACCGGTTGTAACCATCATGGGGCACGTCGACCATGGTAAAACGACACTTCTTGATACCCTTCGCAATTCACGTGTAGCAACTGGGGAAGCTGGTGGTATTACTCAGCATATTGGTGCTTATCAGATTATTGAAAATGATAAAAAAATCACTTTCCTAGATACACCGGGTCACGCAGCCTTTACAAGTATGCGTGCACGCGGAGCTTCTGTAACGGACATTACCATTTTGATTGTTGCTGCTGATGATGGTGTTATGCCGCAAACTATTGAGGCTATCAACCACTCAAAAGCAGCCGAAGTTCCTATCATCGTTGCTATTAATAAAATTGATAAACCTGGAGCTAATCCAGAGCGTGTCATCGGTGAACTTGCTGAGCATGGCGTCATTTCGACAGCTTGGGGTGGTGATTCTGAATTTGTTGAGATTTCAGCTAAATTTGGACAAAATATTGAAGAACTCTTAGAAACCGTTCTCTTAGTTGCGGAAATGGAGGAGCTTAAGGCTGATCCAACAGTTCGTGCCATCGGTACGGTTATTGAAGCTCGTCTTGATAAAGGAAAAGGTGCGGTTGCAACACTTCTCGTTCAGCAAGGTACTTTGCATGTGCAAGATCCAATTGTTGTCGGAAATACTTTCGGCCGTGTGCGTGCCATGACCAATGACCTTGGCCGCCGTGTTAAGTTTGCTGCTCCGTCAACTCCTGTATCTATTACTGGTTTAAATGAAGCTCCAATGGCAGGCGATCATTTTGCGGTTTATGAAGATGAAAAAGCTGCGCGTGCGGCTGGCGAAGAACGTGCTAAGCGTGCGCTTCAGCGTCAGCGTCAGCAAACACACCGTGTCAGTCTTGACAATCTCTTTGATACGCTTAAAGCTGGTGAAGTTAAGACCGTCAATGTCATTATCAAAGCGGATGTTCAAGGTTCTGTCGAAGCTTTGGCTGCTTCCTTGCTTAAGATTGATGTTGAAGGGGTTAAAGTTAATGTTGTCCACTCTGCTGTTGGTGCCATCAATGAATCAGATGTTACTCTAGCAGAAGCTTCAAATGCCGTTATCATTGGTTTCAACGTTCGGCCAACCCCGCAGGCGCGTACTCAAGCTGAAACTGATGAGGTTGAAATCCGCTTGCATTCAATTATCTATAAAGTGATTGAAGAAGTTGAAGATGCCATGAAGGGAATGCTTGACCCAGAATTTGAAGAAAAAGTTATTGGTGAAGCTATTATCCGAGAAACCTTCAAAGTGTCTAAAGTTGGTACTATTGGCGGATTCATGGTTACTAGCGGTAAGATTACCCGTGAATCCAGTGCTCGTGTTATCCGTGATGGTGTTGTTATCTTTGATGGCAAGCTAGCCAGTCTCAAGCACTTCAAAGACGATGTTAAAGAAGTCGGTAATGCCCAAGAAGGCGGTCTCATGATTGAGAACTATAATGATATCCAAGTAGACGACACTATTGAAGCTTATATCATGGAAGAAATTAAAAGATAAATAGCTCGCCGCTGATAGGTTCTTGGTTTGGCCTTATAGAGTCAAGTATAACCCTTGCCAAACTACTAGTATCAGCTAGATCTATTTTCTTTTAGCAGGTCAAAAAGAAAATAAAACTGCTTTTACCTCTTTCTTAATGCTTCTAGCTGTACTCAAATACAGCTGTCATCTTGCTTCCAATTAAGCTTATCTATTTTCTTAATGTCAAAAGAAAAATACAGCTAGGTCATCTGGCCTAGCTTTTGTTGAAGCAGCAAGCGGCACTAGGTTGCATAAGTAGATAGTTGCTGCTATGATAACAGAGATTTTTGAGAGTGAAACCGCCTACTTAATTTGGCCAATTTTAGGTGCGAGCTTAGAAACTAGAGAGTGAAACAGTTCAAAAATTAGCTAGGAGCCTCTGAAGAGGAATTCACAGCATTTCCATCATATCCTAAAAGTATCAAAAAGAAAGGAAAAACAATGGTAAATCATCGTGCTGACCGTGTTGGTATGGAAATCAAACGTGAGGTCAATGACATTTTGCAGAAAAAAGTTCGCGATCCGCGAGTTCAAGATGTCACTATCACTGATGTTCAGATGTTAGGGGATTTGTCAGTTGCGAAAGTTTATTACACTATTCATTCAACTCTTGCTTCTGATAATCAAAAGGCGCAAACTGGTTTGGAAAAGGCTAAGGGCACCATTAAACGTGAACTTGGAAGAAACTTGACTATGTATAAAATTCCAGATTTGGTTTTCATCAAGGATGAATCTATTGAATATGGCAATAAGATTGATCAGATGCTGCGCGACTTAGAACGTAAGGACTAATAAGAATGCAGAACTATACCAGTGTACCCGCCTCACTTAGCGGCAGTTGCAAACAAGCTAGAGTTGCCTAAGCTTAGAAACAGTGCTTAACATCTACTCAGCGGTACAAGAAAAAATTTCGACTGACTTTAGTTAGCTGAATTTCTCCCAACTGCTGCATCTTGTGTATATGAATAAAAAATAGAGTTTGGAACAAAAGCAGTTCCAAACTCTTTTATCATAGCTGTATGATATAATGAAAAGAAACATTAAGGAGAAAAGCCATTTTATGGATTTTAAAGACTATCAAAACTGGGTCAAAACCTTCTATCAGTCACGAAATTGGTATCAATACAACTCTTTTATTCGCAGCAATTTCTTGACAGAAGAGGTCGGTGAATTGGCACAAGCTGTTCGCAAATATGAAATTGGCCGTGACCGTCCTGATGAAGCAGCAGCAACGCAGGCTGAAAATCTGGCGGCTATCAAAGAAGAACTAGGTGATGTTTTAGATAATATCATCATTTTGGCTGACAAATATGATCTGTCTCTGGAAGATATAGTCATCAGTCACAAAGAAAAAATAGAAAAACGATTTGAGGAAGATAGATGAATATTACAGTTTACCTAGGAGCCAGTATCGGTCACGATCTTATTTATAGAGAAAAAACAATTGCATTGGCAGAATGGATTGCCAGAAACGACCATACCTTGATTTACGGAGGCAGTAAGGTAGGGCTTATGGGAATTTTGGCAGATACGGTGTTGGATAAGGGTGCTAAAGTTTATGGTATTATTCCTGAATTTTTACAGGACAGAGAAATTGCTCACACTAGGTTGACAGGCTTGAGTGTGGTTGAAAATATGAATCAGCGCAAGCATCTGATGATGGAAGAAGGCGATGTCTTGATTGCTCTTCCGGGAGGGCCAGGAACACTTGAGGAGATTAGCGAAGCTATTTCTTGGGCACGGGTCGGCCAAAATCCTAAGCCTTGTGTTCTTCTTAATATTAAAGGCTATTACGATGACCTCAAACAGCAGTTTGATCATATGGTCTCCGAGGGATTTCTGACACGGGACGATCGAGATAAGATATTGTTTTCTGATGATTTATTGGAAATTGAAACGTTCATCGCCAGTTACACACCACCTCAAGTCAGATCCTATTGATAATTGCAGCCCTTTTGAACAGACTGTGGAGCTTTCTGGGATATTTTAGAGTAAAATCAAACACTAGGTTCGTTTTCAGTTGATAACTAAAGCAGTTGATTTGAGAAAATCTTTGTTGGATAGATAAGCTTTTGAAGTGCTTGATGATATGAAACTATTTGTGATGTTTTGGGTATTGCTTATGTGGCAATATTAGCGCTGCAAAATCAGCTTTAGAGATAATTTTTATCAGGCAGATTCATATGTGCAGTTACAAAACTTTCAAAATACAGAGAAGTTACCTGATTGCCATTGCTTTTTGAGTTCAAAAGGGATTCGTCCGTCTATGTCACGTAAGGGCAATAGTCCCGACAATGGCATGATAGAGTCCTTCTTTGGCATTCTCAAATCTGAGATGTTCTATGGCTATGAGAAGAGTTTTAAGTCCCTTGACCAACTTGAACAAGCTATCACAGATTACATTTTTTACTACAACAACAAGTGCATTAAGTCAAAACAAAAAGGACTCAGTCCTGTCCAATACAGAACTAAATCCTTTCAATAATTATTTGTCTAACTTTTGGGGGTGCAGTTCAATTTTTGTTCCCCTCTTTTTTATTACGGAATAATCTTTTGCCAATTAGAATAAGTACCATTGTTTCATACAGAACACAGGCAATGCTGCTACCAAAAAAGCCATTGTCAAGTAAATGCTTGCTATGGTTTTCTAAGATAAAAATGGCGTATGAGGGAGCTTTATAAGCTGGTGTATCAAATGCAAAGATAGCAGAAAAAAGAAAATTATTAAAACCATGAATGGCAATAGCCCCCCAGATATTTCCTTTCTCCCAGGTATAGAGACAAAGAAAGATGGCAAATAGTATGACGTTGAGAATAAAAACACCGTCTACATAGCCTGATGCTACATGCAAAAGGCCAAAAACTAAAGAAGAAATCAGAAGGCCTGCCCATTTTCCCAGTGACTTGCTAAGGCTAGGGAAATACCAGCCGCGGGTGAGAAGTTCTTCGCTGCCAGCCTGTAAATGACGAACCACAAATGCAAATAGCAGCAGAGGCAGTGAAAATACCGATAAGTGAACGGCTTTAAGCCTGACGGCACCAGTAACTAAAAAGACTGCAACGATAAGACAACACAGTACTAAAGAAATCAGCCATCCTTGAATTAGCGTTTTCCATTTTGAGGTTTTGATAGATAACCCTAGCGAAAAAATTGATCGTTTTTCGACATAGCGAACCCAGAGAAGAAGAGGTAGGGCATTGCTGGCATAAGCAATCCCCTGCAGGATAAGATCTAAGACAGGATTGGCTGTGTTTTGCTGTGATATTCCTAAAATGTTCAGCAACAAATTGCTGAGCCCAGTACTTATTAGACTGCTGATAACAAGAAAGAGGATAAACAGTAGACTGAGACTGATAGGATGAGATAACAGCTTTTTGAATGTGGTTGGTTTGAAAGGCATAAAAGTGCTCCTATTATTTAATGAGCTTTTATCATAACATAGAAAGCGCTAATCCTTTCTTACACTTTTGTAAGGTGGAGCTAAAAGGCTGAGTGTATTTTTACTGCTGAATTTTTGTCATTAAATAGAGGAAATAAGGTGCTCCAATGACTGAAACGATAAGGCCTGTTGGGATACCTGTTCCTACCAAAAGAACCCGTCCAATGGTGTCCGCCAAAAGAAGCATAGCCGTTCCGCATAACATACTTGCTGGCAGAAGAATACGATGGTTACTGCCTAGATAACGCCTGCTAATATGACCGGCAACCAAACCAACGAAAGTGATATTTCCAATAATAACGACGCTAAAAGCAGCTAAAACAGTTGACAGCATCAGAGTTATTAGGCGTTCTTTTTGCAGGTTAAGTCCCAAGGCCAAGGCGGTTTGTTCATTGAGGTTCATGATATTGAGCTGCTGGCTGCGGCTATAGGTCATTCCCCAGGTGATTATCATCAGCGGAGCCAATAGACTAATGACTGTCCAGTCATCGCCAGTAATTTTACCGCTTAACCAATTTGTGATGTACTCTATTTTATTGTCATCCATCTTGCTGGTTAAAGATACCATAATACCAGAAAGCATAGTTGAAACGCCAACTCCTGTGATAATGAGACGGGTAGGGCTGATACCGTGATTTTTTTTGCGCGCTATTAAGTAAACCAATAAAATTGTTCCGCCTCCGCCAACCATGGCTAAAAAAGGCAGGACAGCGATGATGACAGGATTAGATAAGTCAAAAAAGCTAACTGCAATGGCGACAATTAATCCAGCACCGGTATTAATGCCTAAAATGCCAGAGTCCGCCAATGGATTGCGTGTCAGGGTTTGTAAGAGAACGCCGCTCATTGCTAGAGAAGCTCCGCCAATAATGCAGGCCATAGCACGAGGCAGCCGAATTTTAGTAATGATAAAATTGGTTGACTGTGAAGCCTTTCCCGTAAAAACGGAAAGAACATCAAGCAAGGACTTTGAGCTGTAGCCAAGAGAAAGGGAAAGGACAAATAGCACAAGAACCAGCAGTCCAAGCAAGGCAAAAATCTTTTTAATGTCATGATTGCTTGTCATAAGTTCCTCCCCTTTCTAACCAGCCAGAGGAAAGAAGGTAATCCTATGATACTGATAAGAGCATTGATAGGCACTTCTGTAGGAGCGTTAATAGTACGGCTAATGAGATCTACCCAGATCATAAAAGCAGCCCCAGAGAAAGCGGTTAGAGGAAGAATCAAGCGATAATCTTTTGGCACAAATAAACGGATGAAATGCGGAATAATTAGGCCTAAAAAAGAAATAGAGCCAACCAAAGCAACCGCAGCCCCAGATAAAAGCAGGACAATTAAAAGAAGAAAAATGGTTATTTTGAAAGTCTCTTGTCCCAGGGCCTTGGCTACCGTTTCATTGAGGCTGAGGATAGTGAGTTGATGTGCTAATAGCTGCGCTAGCAAAAGGCCGACTAGGATAAAAGGGGCAATGATAGCCAGCATTTTCCAGTTGATCTGAGAAAAACCACCTGACTGCCAGCCAATAACTGTTTTTTCTAAATCAAAATAGATAGTGACTGCCTGTCCGATAGCACTAAAAAAAGTTGCGACCATGGCTCCGGCTAAGATTAATCTGAGTTGATTATAGCCGTGTTTTGATTGATAGGCGAGGCCAAAAACCAGCAAGGTCGCCAAAAGAGATCCCAACAGGCAGATGACTAAGATAAGACTGTAATGCAGACTTCCTAAAAAAGCATAAGCTAAAATTAGTGCCAGGCCAGCGCCAGCATTGATTCCTAAGAGCCCAGGGTCAGCAATAGGATTGCGCGTAACTCCCTGCATGATGGCTCCGGCCTGAGACATAGCTGCTCCCACTAGTATAGCAGCAAAGAGTCTTGGAATACGCAGATCGAAAATGACATCTTGGATATCGGAATTTACGGCGGGATTCTTAAGCACATTCATTAACTGGTTATGAGTGTAGTTGATAGTGCCAAATCGGGCTCCAAAATAGCAGCCGCTGCCAAATAGGACAAGGATAATGAAAAAAACAAGCCAAAGTGTTTTTGGCTTATTTTGATACTGCAAGGAATTTGTTTCTGACATATGAAGTTCCTTTAAAGGGCAATGCGTTATTGATTAACTTTCTTGACAGCGTCAACAAAGGCATCAATTTGTTTATCAAGTGACATTGGATCAGAGAAATAGAAAAGATCGTAGTCAAGTTCAAGAGCCTTACCGTTTTGGACGGCTGGTAAGTTTTTGTAGACATCGCTTTCTTTTAGGGAAGCAGCAGATTCGCTGCTGTCTTTATTGACATCCATAACAAGATAGTCACCGACATAATTGCCCAGAGTTTCTTGAGAAATGCTCAGCCAGCCATCCTTATTGATGACCTCATCTTGAACGGTCTGCGGTGCTGAGTAACCAAGAGCATCATAAATCAATTCTCCTCCGCGGCCAAAATTATTGCCATAGATGGTGATATTTTTATCATAGAAATCCATAACAGTGAAGGTTGTATCTGATGAAACGTAGCTACTTAGTTCTTTTTTAGCATTTTCGACTTTTTTATCCCAAGTTTTGCGCCATTCTTTAGCTTTATCTTCTTTACCAAAAATCGCGGCTAAATCATCCAGCATTTGCAGGTAATCAGATTTACCATAGGTAACTTCGATAACTGGGGCGATTTCTTTTAGCTTGTCAATATTATCACTGCCAGCAAAGACGATGATTAAGTCTGGTTCTTGCGCAGCGATAGCTTCGGTATCGTCAGCAGTCAGCTGTACGGCATCTTTTAATTGCTCACCAAAAGCAGGGCTGTTTTTTTCTGCATCAAGAGAATAACTGGACACATTAACGCCTAATTGAAGCAGATAGCCTGTGTATGAATAGGCGAAATTAACCACCTTTTTAGGGTTTTTAGGGACATCTCCATAATATTTAACCCCATCAATTTTAGGCATTGAAGAAATAGCAGAGCTATCAGAAGAAGAGGTCTTTTTTTCTGATGAGCCTGAACAAGCAGTCAGCACAAAAACGGCTGCCAGAGCGGTTACAAGCAGAGTAACCCATTTTTTAACAGTCATAAAATACTCCTTTGTGAAATGGCTGATAATCTCAAACGATTTATCAGCCGCTTATCTAGGCTGCGATACCTAGATATCTATGTGAGCGTTCTAACCTCAGTCTGCAAGCAGCTGATAGGTCAAAACGGTAGGTTTGTTGTGAATCGGATCGCTGACAATATGGGCATCAATCTGAAAAATATCACGCAAAATCTCAGAGGTCATAACCTCCTCAGCCTTTCCCTGATAATGAACCTGACCATCTTTCATAGCAATGAGGCGGTCAGAAAAGCGGGCGGAAAGATTGAGATCATGTAAGACCATAATGATTGTTTTTCCGGATTCTTTATTGAGACGGTTTAACAGTTCTAATATTTCCAGCTGATGGTTGAGATCCAGATAAGTAGTCGGCTCGTCAAGAAAGATAGTATCTGTATCTTGAGCTAAAGCCATGGCAATCCAGACACGCTGGCGCTGTCCGCCAGACAAATCATCAACCTCCAAATTGGCAAAGCTGGTTGTGCGTGTGACTTCCATAGCCCAGTGGATTTTGTCCCGATCCTGTTTGGTCAGCATTCCCAGATATTTTTGATGGGGAAAGCGACCATAAGAAATCAATTCATAAACTGAGATACCCTCAGTAGCCTCAAGCACTTGGGGAAGCAAAGCCATTTTTTTGGCAATTTCTTTGGTGGGAAGGCTTGCAATGGAATCCCCATCAAGAAAAATAGACCCACTGTTTAAATTCTGAATGCGTGTTAAAGCCTTTAAAAGGGTTGACTTTCCGCAGCCATTTGAGCCAATAATTGTTGTTATTTTTCCTTCTGGGATTTCCAAACTGAGTTGATCAATGATGATATTTTTATCATAGCTGACCTGAATATCTTCAGCACGAATTTGTGACATGCAAAGCTCCTTTCTTTTTTATTTGATTGTCAAAATCATGCCAGTATTATACCATAGAAAAAAGGCTTAAAGAAGCCTTGTAGGATAAATAAGAATAGTTATAGAAAATAGAGCCTATACTTGTTTATATAAACCAAGCAGTTTGATTGAATATTTAGACCTTTATATCACAAAAATTGTTTAGCAACAGTTATGTCCCCAGCATAAGCTGCACGTTTACCTTCGATAATTTGAAAAGCATCGGCTCCTTTTCCGGCAATGACAAGAGCATCATTGGCAGAAGCGGTTAGTTGCATTGCCTGCTTAATGGCTTCTTGACGATCTGTTATAATACGGACATCACGGTCAATATGGCTGGCAATTTCCTGACAAATGACTAAAGGATCTTCAAAATTGGGATCATCTGCAGATAAAATCACTTCAACGTTAGGGTAGCGGTTGAGAACTGTTCCAAAATCTTTACGGCGGCTCTCTCCTTTATTTCCAGGAGCCCCCAGAATCAAGAAGAGCTGTCCAGTTTGATGCTGACTGACGACGTTTAACAATTTATCTAGACTATCGCCGTTATGGGCATAGTCCACGAAGATTTTAGCACCATTTTTCTGGGTTAAAACTTCCATGCGCCCAGGAACAGATGTGTCAGCGATACCCTTTTTAATATCTTCAAGGCTAGCATCTAAACGAAGGCAAGCAAGGCCGGCAGCTAGGGCGTTTTCCTGATTGAAGCCCCCAATTAACTGAATGTCGTAATGTCCGGCTAATTTTCCTTGAGCCTCAAAAGTAAAGGCTTTTTGCTGCTGCAAGGTATTATCCGAAACAGCTCCATAAAAATCATGTTCTTTTTGAGCGACCTGATCGCGGACGAGCTCAAAATGATCCATACCGCTATTGATAACAACAGCTCTGCTATTGTCCAATAAGAGCCGTTTATGATAAAAATAATCTTCAAAAGTTGGATGCTCAATAGGGCCGATATGGTCAGGACTGATATTAAGAAAAACACCGACATCAAAGGTCAGCCCATAGACCCGCTTAACCAGAAAAGCTTGACTGGAAACTTCCATGATGAGATGGGTCATGCCGTTTGTGACAGCTTCGGCCATCATTCGAAAAAGATCGAGACTTTCAGGTGTCGTCAGAGTGGACTTAAAGAAAGTCTTGCCATCAAGTGTAGTGTTCATGGTAGACAGCATAGCAGGTTTATGGCTTCTTTTGAGAATATGATAGGCAAAATAGGCCGCTGTGGTCTTACCTTTGGTTCCTGTAAAAGCGAGGAGTTTCAGCTTCTCCTGCGGATTTTGGTAAAAAGCCTGTGCTACTAAACTCATTGCTTGTTTAATATCGTTAACAATAACAGCAGGAATGCCTACCTCGTAATCTTTTTCAGCAACGTAAAAAGTCAATCCACGCTGTACGGCATCTTCTAGGAACTCTTTTTTAAAAGCTGCGCCTTTAACGAAAAAAAGAGTGTCGGCATCGGTATCACGACTGTCGTAGGACAGTTTTTTAAAGCTGGCATCAGACCAATTAAAGTAATAGCTGCCGTTTGCAATAATCTCACGAAAATTTTTATCTGCTTTTAAAATATCAAGCGTTGTTTCAATGCTAATCATACTACCTATTTTAGACTGAAAGCCGCCGTTTTACAAGTCACAATCAAAAGTTTATAATAAAAATAATATTATGCGATTTTTAGAAAGATGATTATGACTGAAAACAAAACAAAACTGTCTCAGCAGGAGCAAATGGTCAAGGGAACAGCATGGCTGACAACTTCTAATATTATCAGCCGTCTTCTGGGAGCTGTTTACATCATCCCTTGGTTTGCTTGGATGGGAACGCACGGAAATGAGGCCAATGCCCTTTTTGGGATGGGCTATAATATTTACGCCCTTTTTCTGCTGATTTCGACTGCGGGTATTCCTGTTGCCATTGCGAAACAAGTATCTAAATACAATACTTTAGGGCAGGAAGCAACCAGCTATTTCCTGCTCAAACGTATTTTATATTATATGCTGGGCTTGGGCCTGATTTTTGCCATCATTATGTATATAGGAGCTCCGCTTTTATCTGCTTGGTCGGGCTGGTCTGGTCAAGATGGCATACGTGTGTTAAAAAGTCTAGCTTGGGCAGTGCTAATCTTTCCATCTATGTCGGTTCTGCGTGGCTTTTTCCAAGGCTTCAATAATCTTAAACCCTATGCCATGAGTCAAATTGCAGAGCAGATTATTCGGGTTATTTGGATGCTGCTGGCCACCTTTTTCATCATGAAAATAGGCTCAGGTGATTATACAACCGCCGTTGTTCAGTCAACCTTTGCAGCCTTTATTGGAATGCTTGCCAGTGTTGCTGTACTTTTTTTCTATTTATGGAAAGAAGGTAAATTCACATCAATCTTTGGCAAACAGCAAGTTCATCCTGATATAGATGCAAGAGCTATTGTGATTGAGACCTTTAAAGAAGCTTTGCCATTTATCATCACAGGCTCTGCCATTCAAATTTTTCAAATGGTGGATCAATTTACCTTTATTAAAACCATGGAAAATATCAGCACCTACAGTCATCAAGAACTGAAAGTGCTCTATGCTTACTTCTCATCTAATCCCAATAAAATCACCATGATTTTGATTGCAGTAGCAACAGCCGTTGGCGGTGCGGGAATTCCTCTTTTGACGGAAAATTACGTTAATAAAAATCTTTACGCAGCGGCCAAGCTTATTATTGGTAATTTGCAGCTGCTGGCTCTTGTTTTGATTCCTGCTTTGGTTGGAGCTGCGATCTTGGCTGAACCGCTTTATACTGTTTTTTACGGAGCACCAACCAGCACGGCCTTAAGCCTTTTTATTGCGTGCTTGGGGCAGGTTATCTTTTTAGCCCTTTACAGTGTTATAGCTCCCATGATTCAAGCCCTTTTTGAAAACCGAAAAGCTATTCTCTACTTTCTTTATGGCCTAGGCATTAAACTGATTTTGCAAATTCCTCTGATTATGCTGCTGGGAGCTTACGGTCCAATCCTTTCGACAGCTATCGGACTTGGAGTTCCGATTGTTCTCATGTATAAGCGTATGCAAGTTGTGACTCGCTTCAGCCGTAAAACGATTTTAAAAAAGACTTTGCTTATCGTTATTATGTCTGCATTAATGGCTATACCAGTTAGTCTTGTTACTTGGCTTATGTCCTTCTTCATTGCATCTAATAGCCGTATTGGCAGCGTTATCTATCTTGTCCTTGTTGGGGCAATAGGCGTTGCTGTTTATGGCTATTTGGGACTTAAAACCCGTATGGCAGATCAGCTGTTGGGAAGAAGAGCTCAGGGCTTACGCAAAAAATTGAAGATTAATTAAAAGTCTCTCCTGCTTTTTTAGCAGGAGATTTTCTATTGAAAAATAAAAATACCAGCCTTCCAGCTGGGCTTGTAAGACCGCTAGAAAACCAGTATTTTTACCAAAATGAGGGAGCATACGTGAACTATAAAAGTTGAAAAGGGGTTGAATATAGTCTTATCTTGAAGTATTAATCACTATTTTAAAGCATTCCCACTCATTTCATTGTATCTATTGTAACATACACTATTGATATAGTCCAGTAATACAATAAAATTTTATCAATAACCTTTGTGTTTGCTATAGTTATTACTTATAACCAGTCATCAAGAAAATTAATAATCGAAATGCCGTATTTTAAGGAATATAGTGGTAGAATAGAAGCAATACAAGTAAAGGGAGTTTATAATGACACGTGATTTTAAATTAGATACTATCTTAGCGCATGCAGGAATTAATTCAGATGAAGCAACAGGAGCCTTAGCTTCGCCTATTCATTTTTCAACAACTTACCAGCATCCTGAGTTTGGCCACTCAACGGGATTTGATTATACACGTACTAAAAACCCAACACGTGCAACGCTTGAAAAGACTCTGGCAGCTATTGAAAAGGCTGATTATGCTTTGGCAACAAGTTCTGGCATGAGTGCCATTATTCTCGCTTTTGAAATTTTTCCTGTAGGCAGTAAAGTGGTTGCTGCGCGTGATTTATATGGGGGAACTTTCCGTTGGTTCAATGATAAAGAAGCAGAAGGACGCTTTGCTTTTACTTATACTAATACGGAAGAAGAAATGATTGCGGCTATCACTGATGAAACGGATATCGTTTATATCGAAACGCCGACCAACCCTCTCATGATTGAATTCGATATTGAAAAAGTCGCTCAATTAGCGCACGAAAAAGGCGCTGCTGTTATTGTGGACAATACTTTTTACAGCCCTATTTACCAAAATCCTATTCCATTGGGTGCTGATATTGTCGTTCATTCTGCAACTAAATATCTATCCGGTCACAATGATGTTTTGGCTGGTGTCGTTGTGACGAGCAATCAAGACTTCTACGATAGACTTTTTTATAATCTCAACACGACAGGTCCCAACCTCTCTCCGTTTGACAGCTACATGTTGATGCGCGGACTTAAGACGCTCAAGCTGCGCATGGAAAAGTCAACAGAAAATGCGAAAGCTGTTGCTGATTTTTTAGAAAGTCTGCCAACAGTCAAGGAAGTCCTTTATACAGGCAAGGGAGGAATGATTTCGTTCAAGGTAGCTGATGAAAGTAAAATTCCAAATATCATCAATACCCTTGACGTTTTCACTTTTGCTGAAAGCTTAGGCGGTGTAGAAAGCTTGATTACCTATCCTACTACTCAGACCCATGCAGATATCCCGTCAGATGTTCGTGCTTCATATGGTTTAACAGATGATTTGCTTCGCCTTTCCATTGGTATTGAAGACGTGGACGATTTGATTAATGATTTGAAAAATGCGCTTGAAGCTTAACCTGAAAACGAGACAAGTCTCGTTTTTATTGCACAGAAAAGAGGAAATTATGGGAAATTACGATTTCACAACACAGCCAAACCGCTTAGATCAACATTCCTACAAATGGCATAAAACGGAAGAAAATCCAGACCTGCTTCAGATGTGGGTGGCAGACATGGACTTTTTGCCAGTTCCCCAGATTAAAGAAGCTGTCATCAACTACGGTCAAAAACACATTTTTGGCTATCCTTACCTATGGGACGGCGTTTATCAGGCTGTTATTGATTGGGAAAAGGCAGAGCATGGCTATGATGTCAGCAAAGATGAGCTTGTCTTCATTGATGGTGTGGTGCCAGCTATCTCAGTTGCCATTCAAAGTTTCACCAAAGCTGGAGAAGCAGTGCTTATTAATTCGCCGGTCTATTATCCCTTTGCCCGCACTGTTCGTCTCAATGACCGTAAGTTGGTGGAAAATTCTCTTCAAATTGTCAATGGACGTTTTGAAATTGATTTTGATCAGCTGGAAAAAGATATTGTGGCTAATGACGTTAAGCTTTACCTTCTCTGCAGCCCCCACAATCCTGGCGGCCGTGTCTGGGCACGTGAGGATTTGGTGAAAATAGCAGAGCTTTGCAAAAAATATGAAGTTCTTCTCGTATCAGATGAAATTCATCAGGATTTGGCTCTTTTTGGAAATAAACACATTTCACTCAACACCATTGACGAAACCTACAAAGATTTTACTATTATTTTGGGCTCTGCAACAAAGACCTTTAATATTGCTGGAACCAAGAACAGCTTTGCCATTATCCCAAATGAAAATCTCCGCAAACGCTTTAAAATCACACAGTTGGCAAACAATCAGCATGAGGTGCCAACCTTAGGTTTGATAACAACAGAAGCAGCCTTTGTTTATGGCAAACCTTGGCTGGAAGAACTCAAAACAGTGCTTGAGGAAAATATTAATTATGTAACGGATTATCTGTCTGAGCACACGAATATCAAGGTTATAAAACCAGAAGGAACTTATTTGGTTTGGCTGGATTTTTCAGCTTATGGTTTGCCCCAGCCTGATTTGGACGAAAAACTGCAAAAAGAAGCTAGGGTTGTTCTTAATGACGGTGCTCATTTTGGGAAAGAGGGTCGTTATTTTGCCCGTCTCAATGTGGCAGCTCCTCTGGCAACAGTCAAAGAAGCCGCTGCGCGTATCGCTCAGGTCTTTGGGAAATAAATTAAAGAAAACCTTTTGAGCTAACTGTCAAACCATTACCATTTATGGTAAAATTGTCTTAAAATCATTGAAAGTTGGTAAGAGACATGGGAAAATTTCAAGTTATTTCACATCCGCTGATTCAGCATAAATTATCAATTTTGCGTCGAACGGATACTTCTACGAAACATTTTCGTGAGCTGGTCAATGAGATTGCTATGCTCATGGGTTATGAGGTTTCGCGTGATTTGCCTCTTGAGGCTGTCGAAATCCAGACACCAGTTGCAAAGACTGTTCAAAAGCAGCTGGCGGGTAAAAAATTAGCTATTGTCCCCATTTTACGTGCGGGGATTGGTATGGTTGATGGCTTGCTCAGTCTTGTTCCTGCGGCTAAGGTTGGTCATATTGGTATGTATCGAAATGAAGAAACTCTTGAGCCTGTGGAATATCTGGTCAAATTGCCTGAGGATATTGATCAGCGTCAGATTTTCTTAGTGGATCCTATGTTAGCAACAGGAGGATCAGCTATTTTGGCAGTTGATTCTCTGAAAAAACGCGGTGCAGCTAATATCAAATTTGTCTGTTTAGTCGCAGCGCCAGAGGGTGTCAAAAAACTTCAGGAAGCTCATCCTGATATTGACATTTATACAGCCGCTCTTGATGAAAAGCTTAATGAACACGGCTATATTGTTCCAGGTCTGGGTGATGCTGGTGACCGATTGTTTGGAACCAAATAATAAGAACGCAGTTCAGATTGAAGAAAATTGTCCAAAATGGACTTTTTCTTCAATCTTTTTTCTTTGTGTTCAAAATCCAAAAAAACTCCCAGAAACATTGGAATAATAGTGTTTATAGGAGTTTAATTGTAAACTATATCACCATAAGAATTTCCTAAATGTTTACATTTTTAGAGGGTATCTACATTCTTTTTCAGGGTCTTCAGCAATAATTATTGTTGAGATAATGGATAATATCAGCGATTTGGCGATCGTAGCTGTTAATGGTATCAATACCATTTTCAGTTAAGTAAGCCTCCAATTCTTCATTGCCTGTTCCAACATGTGTACTACTCGTAGGCAATGTTACAGCGTAGGATGTGTCCTTGTTAAAAATAACCTGCACCCCACTTGCTGTTTCAATGGTATAGGAACCATCTACGGATTTGATCACATGGGTACCGTCGCTGTCCTCAATTGTGTAAGAGCCATTTGCCTGATAATTGGCAGTGCTGCCTGTTGTTTGCTCCAGAACAAAACCGCCTTTACTGACCGTATAGACCTTGCCGTCGCTTTCTTCATAGACCCCGTCTGACACTAGTATTTTTGGAAATGTAGCGGCTGAACTGCTGGCAGTATTGGTTTTGCTGGATGGTGAGACAGTTTTTTCTGTGTTAGTGGTTGTTTTATGGCTTGTTTGCTTTTGATTCTGACAAGCAGTCAACAATAAGATGCTGCTTGATAAGATTGAAAAGTAGGTTAATTTTTTGATTATTGACATAATACAATAACCTCCTTATACTTATCATATCAAATATACTTTATAAATTGAGAAATAAAGCGAGTAAAATACAAAATTAACATATTTTTGTTACATGATTGTCACTTAAAAAAGGCAGTATATTCTTTAGTTTAAGTGTAAAAGCAAGATTTTGTGTTAAATATTTGACCTTTTTTGACCAAACGGTTATAATAAAAAATAATTATGTATTTAAGGAGACTGATTTTATGATTCCTGTTGTTATTGAACAAACATCACGCGGTGAACGTTCCTATGATATTTATTCACGTTTGCTTAAAGATCGTATTATTATGCTGACGGGTCCTGTTGAGGATAACATGGCTAATTCAATTATTGCTCAGCTTTTGTTCTTGGACGCTCAAGACAGTACTAAGGACATCTACCTTTACGTTAACAGCCCTGGTGGTTCAGTGTCAGCTGGTCTGGCTATTGTTGATACCATGAATTTTATCAAATCTGACGTGCAAACCATCGTTATGGGGATAGCCGCTTCCATGGGAACCATTATCGCCTCAAGCGGCGCTAAAGGCAAACGCTTCATGCTTCCAAATGCCGAATATCTGATCCATCAGCCCATGGGCGGTACTGGCAGCGGTACGCAGCAGTCAGATATGGCCATTGCAGCAGAGCAATTACTCAAAACACGTGCTAAGCTGGAAAAGATTTTGTCTGAAAATTCCGGTAAGACAATTAAACAGATTCATAAAGATGCTGAGCGTGACTACTGGATGACTGCCAAAGAAACATTGGATTACGGTTTCATTGACGAAATCATGGAAAATAATAATCTTAATTAAGGTTACAGCCTGTCTTTCAGACAGGTTTTTTAAGTTCTCATTTTATGCTATAATATTTTTATGTTAAGCATTAATGAGGAGTTTTTGGCTATTGATCAATCTTTGGATAAGATTGTAAAAGCTTTTTTAGATTTACCAGAAGCTATTAACTACAAGCAAAAACGTCAGCTTTTTTTGACTAATGCCGAGCTGCAGGAGCGTATTCAGGATTTTCAGGCACTTAAGGAAGACTTTGAAGCACAGGAAAGCTATGCTGCTTTTAGATCAGAAGTGCATCAATTGAAACGTCAGCTTTTGATGAAAAAAAGGCAGATAGATATGAATGAGACCGTGATTGCTTATCGTCAGGCAGAAACAAGTGTTCAAAAGATTTTAGCACAGATTAGTCAAGAGCTGGCTCAAGCTATTTCAGCTCAGATATTTGTTGACACTGGCTTGCCTTTAGCTCCTCACAAACCGCCTCATAAAAAAGGCAGAGGCAATAATATTAAGGAGAATATGGATGTTAAGTAACCGTCAAGGAATAGTGGTTTACCTTTATTACAATCGTGATTTACGTAAGGTAGCTAAATTCGGTGATGTATTTTATCATTCACATCGTATGCGCTATGTTTACCTTTATGTTGCTGCAGATAAAGCTCAAGATATTATGGCAGAGCTAAAAAAAATGAAAGCTGTCAAAAAGGTTGTACCATCTTACTATACAGATCTTGACATGGATTTTGTAGGCAGTCTTGAACGGCATGATATTTCCGTACCGAAAGACTACCATAACTTTTCTCGCTAATGAGAAAGTTTTTTTTATTTCTGATAAAATTTGTCAAAAAATCAGTAGGAGAGGCCTTGGTATAACTAATAGCGTTTTCTAAGCTTTTTTAATAAACAGAAGTATTGACAATTGTCTGATAATTCTGTAAGCTATAAGATAGACTTTTTTAAGAAAAAATTAAGGAGTAATGATATGTCCAAAAAGATATCACTTGCTGTGCTAGCCTTTTTCACATCACTTTTCCTTGTTGCTTGTGGTAAATCTCCTGATGTTACGGCCAATGCAACAGGAACCGAGATTGGCGACACACTCAAAATTGGAGTTAATCTCGAATTGTCAGGAACTGTAGCAGCTTACGGTAAAGCGGAGTTAAACGGTATTCAGTTGGCTGTTGATGAAATCAATGAAGCTGGCGGTGTTGATGGCAAAAAGATTGAGATTTTCAAAAAAGACAATAAATCTGAAAATGCGGAAGCCTCAACGGCAGCAACTAATTTAGCCATTCGAAGCGAAGTTAATGCTATTATTGGTCCTGCTACTTCGGGGGCGACAGCAGCTTCTAGCCTGATTTCACAAAAAACAGGTGTACCGCTTCTGACCCCTTCTGGAACACAGGATGATTTGACTTCTGATAAGAATGGTGTTAAGGAATATGTTTTCCGTACAACCTTTAAGGATAGTTTCCAAGGCCAAGTTTTAGCAGCCTATGCTTACAGCAATTTGAATGCCAAAAAAGTTGTGCTCTACTATGATAATTCGTCTGATTATGCTAAAGGAATTGCAGAAGAATTTAAATCAGAGTATCAGGGTGAAATTGTTTCTACGGCAACCTTTGCTTCAGGAGATAAAGATTATCAGTCAGCCTTGACTAAGTTTAAAAATCTGGACTACGATGCTATCGTTATGCCAGGTTATTACACCGAAACAGGTATTATTACTAAACAGGCGCGTGATATGGGTATTGAACAGCCAATCCTTGGTCCTGATGGTTTCAGTGATGCTAAATTTATAGAACTAGCCGGCAAAGATAATGCTTCTAATGTCTATTATGTTTCAGGCTATTCAACCAATGTTTCTTTGTCGGATAAGGCTTCTGCTTTTATTGATGCTTATAAGAAAAAATATGGAGAAGAGCCAAACCAATTCGCAGCTCTGGCTTATGATTCCGTTTACATGATTGCTGATGCGGCTAAGGGGGCGAATAACTCCATTGCTATTGCGAAAAATCTTGCTAATTTAACCGATTTTACAGGAGTCACAGGCAGTATGACCATTGATTCTGAGCATAATCCTATTAAGACAGCTTTGATGGTTGAAATGCAAAAAGGTAAGGAAACATCAGCTGCACCTGTTGAAATTGACAAGTAATGTAGCAAGTCTAACCTTGTTTTTATGAAATAAACTAGAAAGTTTGGTTATTTATGTTTTTAGAACAACTTCCTCAACAGTTAGTCAATGGTATTATTCTGGGAAGTATTTATGCCCTACTTGCCCTTGGCTATACCATGGTTTATGGTATCATCAAATTGATTAACTTTGCCCATGGAGATATCTACATGATGGGTGCCTTCATTGGCTATTATGCAATTAATGCCTTCCATATGAATTTCTGGCTGGCTCTAGTCACTTCAATGATTGTCTGTGCTATTCTCGGTGTGGTGATTGAATTCTTGGCTTATCGGCCTCTGCGCAACTCCACTCGAATTGCGGCTCTTATCACAGCCATAGGTGTGTCTTTCTTCCTAGAATACTCAATGGTTTACTTAGTAGGAGCAGATGCCAGATCGTTTCCTCAGGCGATCAAAATTGTTAACTTTGATATTGGTTCTGTGACAGTAACTAATATTCAGCTGATGATTTTAGCAGTTGCGGTCTTTCTTATGATTGCTCTGCAATTAATTGTTAAAAAAACTAAAATGGGTAAAGCCATGCGCGCTGTTTCTGTAGACAGCGATGCGGCTCAGTTAATGGGAATTAATGTTAATACAACGATCAGTTTCACTTTTGCCCTTGGTTCAGCTTTGGCCGGAGCAGCAGGTGTTATGATTGGCCTTTATTATAATTCGATTGATCCGTTGATGGGAATGACACCTGGGATTAAAGCTTTTGTTGCAGCCGTTCTTGGTGGTATCGGTATTATTCCTGGAGCAGCTATCGGTGGGTTCGTTATCGGTATTTTGGAAACCTTATCAACAGCGATTGGTCTGTCAAGTTACCGTGATGCCATCGTTTATGCTGTTTTGATTGTCATCCTTTTGGTTCGTCCAGCAGGTATTCTTGGTAAGAATTTGAAAGAGAAGGTGTAGCATGAAAAAGAATCTTAAAATAAATCTGATCTGGCTTGCCATCATTCTTGGAATTTTCGCCATTTTGAAAGTGCTTGAGCTGACCGGAATCATGAATCTTTACTATGTTCAAATATTAATGGGAATTGGTATTAGTGTCCTAATGGGACTTGGAACCAATCTGGTTCTTGGTTTCACAGGCCAATTCACACTGGGTCAGGCTGGCTTTATGGCAATCGGAGCCTATGCTTCAGCTATTATCACAAGCTACTATCCTACCTATGATGGCTTTTACTGGTCAATGCTTGTTGGAGCAGCCATTGCAGCATTGGTGGCACTGGTCTTTGGTATTCCGACTCTTCGCTTGAAGGGTGACTATCTTGCTATTGCCACTCTGGGAATGGCAGAAATCATTCGTATTGCGATTGTAAATGGCGGCGAAGTAACCAATGGTGCTGCCGGATTAACAGGTATCTTGCCTTATACAACTTGGCCGGTCATCTATTTCTTTGTAGTTATCATTTTGATTTTGGTTCTTAATTTCCTGCGTTCTTCAATTGGACGCCAGGCTATCACCATTCGTGAAGATGAAATTGCAGCAGAAGCAATGGGTGTTAATATTACCAAATTAAAGGTCACTATCTTTGTTATAGGTGCAATCATTTCAGCTATTGCAGGTTCACTCTATGTCAGCTATATTGGTACGGTCGTACCGAAAGATTTCACCATTATGAAATCTATCGATTATCTGATTATTGCAGTTCTTGGCGGACTTGGATCAATCACAGGAACGGTTATTGCTGCTATTGTTTTAGGAATTTTAAATATGTTCCTGCAAAACATGTCAGAACTGCGTATGATCATCTATTCATTGGCACTGATTTTGGTAATGCTTTTCCGCCCTAGCGGTCTTCTTGGAACCAAAGAGCTTTACTTATCAAAATTTTTCAATAAAAATAAGGAGGGCAAAAACTAATGGCACTTCTTGAAGTGAAAAACCTCACTAAAAATTTTGGCGGTTTAACCGCTGTTGGTCAAGTTGATATTGAACTCAACGAAGGAGAGTTAGTTGGACTGATTGGCCCTAATGGTGCTGGCAAAACGACTCTTTTTAACCTTCTGACAGGTGTTTATGAACCGACAGAAGGAACTGTCACTCTTAATGGTACGATTCTTAATGGTAAAGCACCCGCTAAAATTGCTTCACTTGGCTTGTCTCGTACTTTCCAAAATATTCGTCTTTTTAAGGATATGACTGTTATTGAAAATGTTCTGGTTGGTCTAGCTAATAAGAGCTCTTCACATGTTTTTGCTTCCTTGCTGCGCCTGCCACAATATTATTCAAGTGAAGAGAAGCTAGAAAAGAAAGCTTTGGATCTGCTTGCTATTTTTGGTTTGGAAAATGAAGCACACGCCTTGGCCAAAAATTTATCTTACGGGCAGCAGCGCCGATTGGAAATTGTTCGTGCCCTTGCAACTGAGCCGAAAATTCTTTTTCTTGATGAGCCCGCTGCAGGTATGAATCCTCAAGAAACAGCAGAATTAACGGAACTCATCCGCCAAATTCAAAAAGATTTTGGTATCACTATTATTTTGATTGAGCATGATATGAGTTTGGTTATGGATGTGACAGAGCGCATTTATGTATTAGAATACGGTCGTTTAATTGCCCATGGAACACCAGAAGAAATTAAAAACGACAAACGAGTCATCGAAGCTTATCTGGGAGGTGAAGCATAATGTCTATGTTAAAAGTTGAGAACCTCTCTATTAGCTATGGTGCTATCGAAGCTGTTCGCAATGTTAATTTTGAAGTTAATGAAGGAGAAGTTGTCACTTTAATCGGAGCAAATGGTGCAGGTAAAACATCAATTCTTCGGACGATTTCAGGACTTGTCCGTCCTAGTGATGGGAAAATTACCTATCTTGGCAATGAAATCCAAAAAACGCAAGCACGTAAAATTGTTGCTGATGGTTTGGCACAAGTTCCAGAAGGCCGTCATGTATTTTCGGGTTTGACCGTTTTAGAAAATTTAGAAATGGGCGCTTTTCTTAATAGAGACAAAGAGCAAAATGGGGCGAATCTAAAACAGGTTTTCAAACGCTTTCCGCGTTTGGAAGAACGAATGAATCAGGATGCCGCAACTCTTTCAGGAGGTGAGCAGCAAATGCTTGCCATGGGACGTGCCCTGATGAGCCGTCCTAAGTTACTCCTGCTTGATGAGCCATCAATGGGATTAGCTCCTATTTTTATTCAGGAAATCTTTGATATCATTGAATCCATCAAAGAGCAAGGAACAACGGTTCTTTTGATTGAGCAAAATGCTAATAAAGCCTTGTCAATTGCAGATCGCGGTTACGTCTTAGAAAGCGGTGAAATCGTTCTTTCAGGAACGGGAGAAGAACTTCTTGCTTCAGATGAAGTCAGAAAAGCTTATTTAGGCGGTTAAAAACATCAGCTTCTTAATTTTTAACTATCGGCTTAAAACAGTCTGTTTTCAGACCGTTTTAATACAATCTTTATTGGTGCTGATTTCCGAATTCAACTGCTGAGAGAAAAGTTGACAGTCACTCCCGTAAAGCTCAACTTTTTCTGGTTTTTAACCTTGAAAATAAGATGAAGTTAAAAAAGCTGTTATCATTTGCAGGGTAAGAGATAATATCTTCTGATTAGCAGTAATTCATTGGTGCCAAAGTTCCTAATAAATTTTGTGGAGCAAGGAAAAACTAACACAGCAGACAGTCAATCTTACTCCCAACCTCCACACTAAATTCTTGTTTAAAATATCAAAAAAGCAGAACCTTTGGTTCTGCTTTTTGTATACTTTATTGGATTGCAAATGGTTATTGAAAATCAAGATTCAAAGTCATAAAGAACAGTAGATAGATAGCGTTCGCCATTATCTGGGAGAAGTGTGAGAACTTTTTTGCCTTCCCCTAGTTCAGCGGCTACTTTTAAAGCAGCCGCAATAGCAGCTCCTGAAGAGATACCCGCAAGGAAACCTTCCTGACTTCCTATATTACGAGCTGTTTCAATTGCATCATCAGAAGGAATGCGAACAACACTATCATACGATTTTGTATCTAAAGTATCGGGGATAAACCCAGTTGAAATTCCCTGAATTTTGTGTGGTCCTGGTTTATCTCCATTAAGCACAGCTGACTCATCAGCTTCAATACCATAGATTTTAATATTTGGATTAGCTGCTCTAAGTGTTTTAGAAACGCCTGAGATGGTACCTCCGGTACCAATACCGGCAACAAAAGCATCCAGCCCATATGCACCAAAGGCATCAAGGATTTCCTGCCCAGTCGTATCTGCATGAACTTCAGGATTAGATGGGTTAGCGAATTGAAGTGGAACCCATCCGTTACGTTCAGCCGCAATTTCTTGCGCTTTAGCAATGGCGCCCTTCATTCCTTCCGCGCCTGGTGTCAAAACAAGCTCTGCACCGTAGGCTTGAATAATCTTGCGGCGTTCAATACTCATCGTATCAGGCATAACAATGACAACTTTGTAACCTTTAGCTGCACCGACCCATGCTAAACCAATTCCAGTATTACCAGATGTAGGTTCAACAATAGTATCTCCAGGCTTAATCGTGCCTGCTTTTTCTGCATCTTCAATCATGCGAAGAGCAATACGGTCTTTTACAGATGATCCTGGATTAAAAGCCTCCAATTTCACGTAAACTTCGGCAGATCCAGCTGGAACTGCATTATTTAATTTAACAATTGGTGTTTTACCGACAAGTTCAGTGATAGAGTTGTAAACTGTTGTCATAGTATCGTATACCTCTTTTTCCATTTAATGATTTCCAGTATACGCTTGCACTGTACGATTGTAAAATACATCTTTTTTATCACAGTGATAGGCTTTTTTTATCAGACAGGGAGTTCTACCAATTTGCAGCCGTTTTTTGCTACTGACACTTTTCCTTTGTAATAATCTGTCAAGCGTTCTAAGATAGCTGTAAGTTCACTTTCTTCTACGTAGATATGAGTAGAGACATTCTCTGAAAATTCAGTGTCAAATTCTTGCAGATGTTCTTGAGTTAAAAAGTTACTGAAGGTTTGATATTGGGAATAGCTGAGCTTAATAGCTATTCCGTTGAGCTTTTTAACCTGCACCAGCCCAACTTCATTTAAAGCATGGGCCACGCTGCCAGAATAGGCACGAATTAATCCCCCAGCCCCCAACTTGGTTCCGCCGAAATAGCGTGTCACTACTGCGACAGTATTAGTTAATCCTTGTTTTTCTAAGACAGTCAGCATAGGAATACCTGCTGTTCCAGAAGGCTCTCCGTCATCACTGGATCGTTTCAGAAGGCTGTTTTCTCCGATAATCATAGCAGAGCAAGAATGGCTGGCTTTATAGTGTGTTTTCTTAATCTGTGCAATGAAATCACGTCCTTCTTCTTCTGTTTTAATCCGTTTAAGATGGCAGATGAAACGTGATTTTTTGATTTCTTCTTCGACAGTACCGTCTTGTGCAATCATTTTATAATTCATAAAGAAATTCTATCATATTTTGCTTATGACCGCGAATAGATTAAGTATGAAGATAGAAGATTATTATGGCAGACTGTTAACTGCTTCTCAGGTACCCGTCGACTTGCTTGAACAAGCGCAGTCTCTTCCCAGTATGGTCTACAAGGGAAAAACACTTTATTGCAGTCGGTGTGGCACGATGATAGAAGACGATTGGCGACTGGCGGATAATGATTATTACTGCAGAGCTTGTATTGCTTTTGGACGGAATCAAGAGAAACGGCTGTTGTATCATTTTCCCGCACAGCCATTTGTAAAAGGGAAAAACCTAATGTGGAAAGGGAAACTGACCCCTTTTCAAAAAGAGGTATCACAGGGACTTTTAAAAGGCATAGCTGCAGGTCAAAATATGCTGGTGCATGCGGTAACTGGCGCCGGAAAAACAGAAATGATTTACGACTTAGTGGCAACTGTTATTGATAATGGAGGTCAGGTTGCACTTGCTAGTCCGCGTGTAGATGTCTGTATTGAACTTCATGAGCGTATGAGCAGAGATTTTCGCTGTCCGATAGCTTTGCTGCATGCAAATGGAGAAAATTACCAACGCTCTCCTCTTGTTATTGCGACAACCCATCAGCTGCTTAAGTTTTATCAAACTTTTGATTTGATTATTGTGGATGAAGTGGATGCCTTTCCTTATGTGGATAATCCTATGCTTTATCATGCGGTAGATCAGGCCATTAAACCCGAGGGTCGTCAAGTCTTTTTAACAGCAACTTCCACAGAGGATTTGGATAAAAAGGTAACTCAAGGTCTCTTAAGAAAACTGCATCTAGCTAGACGTTTTCACGCTAATCCCTTAGTTTTACCTACGTATATCTGGCAACCAAAATTTCTTTCTGATCTAAAAAAAGGCAAACTCCCTTCTGTTTTCTTGATGAAAATAAGAGAACAACGGCAAACAAATTTTCCGCTGTTAATTTTCTTTCCCAATATTGAGCTAGGTAAATTGTGCACCGCTCTGCTTCAAAAAGCTTTTCCAAATGAGAGGATTGCTTTTGTTGCCTCAACCAGCTCTGAGCGTTCAGAATATGTGCAGAGCTTTCGAGATGGTCAGCTATCTATTCTAGTTACTACGACTATTCTTGAGCGAGGAGTTACATTTCCTGGGGTAGATGTGTTTGTGGCTATGGCCAATCATAGACTTTATACCAAATCAAGTCTTATTCAAATCGGTGGGCGTGTTGGGCGTTCTATTGACCGTCCGACAGGTCTTTTCTATCTTTTTCATGATGGGCTTACTAAAAGCATGATCCGCTGTCAACGAGAAATTAAGGAAATGAACCATAAGGGAGGATTTGTATGAAATGTTTGATTTGCAATCAGGATTATCAAGATGCTACAAGACTCCTAGGTCTGCTGACCTTTCAAACTGCAAGAAATCAAGCCTGTTCTAGTTGTATGATGTCTTTTGAGAAAATACAAGATACTGCTATTGCCTGCTCTAATTGCAGGAAACTAGGTATCAAAGGACAGTGTTCAGATTGTAAAATTTGGTGTCAAAAAGGTTATATTCCCAAACATAAGGCGCTTTATTCTTATAATGACAGCATGAAAGATTATTTTAGTCATTATAAGTTCATGGGCGATTACCTTTTGCGACAGGTTTTTCAGGATGAAGTTATTAGCTATTTGAAGGTTTATTTAAAGCAGGGTTTCACTCTGGTTCCTGTACCGCTTTCTCCGGAGAGAATGGCAGAGCGGGGCTTTAATCAGGTTATAGGGCTAATAGGATCACTCCCCTACTCTCAACCCTTTCAGAAGATTGATATTGCCAAACAATCAGCTCAAGATAGAAAAGGAAGGATAAGCAGCTGTAATCCTTTTTCATTGAACGGAAATCAGGAGCTTCCCAATAAGATTTTATTAATTGATGACATCTACACAACAGGAGCAACCCTGCATCATTTGGTCACACTTTTACAAAAATCTGGCGTCACGGAGATTGAAAGTTTTTCCTTAGCGAGATAATAAAAATCCTTGCAAATTTTCATGAAAGCGATATAATAGAACCAAGAAAACGCTAACAAGCTAGAAAAGAGGTCTTTTATATGATTAAATATAGTATTCGTGGTGAAAATATTGAAGTCACAGAAGCTCTTCGTAACTATGTTGAAAATAAACTTGATCGGATTCAAAGGTATTTTCGAGGAGATCAAGAACTGAATGCGCGTGTTAATCTTAAAGTTTATCGAGAAAAAACAGCTAAAGTTGAAGTGACAATTCCAACAGGTGCTGTTACCCTGCGTGCAGAAGATGTATCGCAAGACATGTATGGTTCTATAGACCTTGTTGTTGATAAAATTGAGCGTCAAATTCGAAAAAATAAAACTAAGATTGCTAGAAAACACCGTGAAAAAACACCTACGGGGGAAGTCTTCTCTGCAGAATTCCAAGCTGAAGAAGTAGAAGAAGCACCAGCTATAGAGGTTGTTCGCACTAAAAATATTGATTTGAAACCTATGGATATTGAAGAGGCTATCCTTCAAATGGAGCTTCTAGGACATGATTTCTTTATTTATACAGATGCAGAAGACCAAACAACAAATGTTTTGTATAGGCGAGAAGATGGAAACTATGGCTTAATTGAAGCAAAATAATTAGCGTGAAAGAAGGCTGCCAGGATAGAATGTCAAACTATATCAGCCTAAGCTGCAGCCACACAAACGGTATAAAAAACGAAAAACTTGGCTATCAGGTACTGCCTCCGAATGTTGGATTGCTTGTTCAGTAACTGGGAGGTATCGCATGGATTAGCTTGAGCTTTTCTCATTTTTAGACCAATATTAAACAGTATTCATATTAGCGTTCAACTATCATTATTACTGATTGGCTTAGTGTATAGTAATTATGTTGAGTTTGTATAAGTAGGAATAAACAGTCAGCGTCCCTTAGCGGACGCTTTTTGATTTTGCAGCTGATCAGTGTCCAGCTTATGTTAGTTGCGATAATTTTAAAAAAGGGAAGAGTAAGTGGTAAGAGTTTTTAGAATAATAAATAATCCTGTATTTATGAGGAGAACGGAGAAATCTGTTCTCCTTTTTTGTTCGTTTAAAATCTTATGAAGAAGGGGGTCTTACCATGGAGGGATTGGAAATTGTGATGGACATAGACACTTTAGAAGTTTATGAAGTCATTGACCATGATCAGGAAACGAGTTCAGATGTAACAGAAGAGACTGCGGACTATATTTCTTGTCAAGAGGAACCAGAAGTTACATATCATCAAATAAATCTATTTGAAGAGATGAACTTGATGAATACGTCCTAAAGAGTGCTTGAAACGAGATATAACAAGGAGGCTAAAATGATTAGAAATGAATTTTATGATCAGTTAATCAATAGTGAGCCAATGGGGTTTATTGATCCTTTAACTGACTTAGGAGAATTTGATTCTATTCAGATGAAGTTCAAGCAACCTGTTAGAAACCTAGTAAACAAGTACTCTGGTAAACCTTATAACCATAATTGGCAAAATAAGATAGAAAAAATGAGAGTGCTGTATATTCAATACCAGAAAAGCTTGAAATTAGAAGATGAGGAACAAGCGGTTCATAACAGAGTTAGAAACAAAGAGTCTAAAGAACATGTTCATGAAATCGTTACAACATATTTGAAGTTAGGTTTCAGGTTTAAAGAGATTGAAGCAAGGGTATCACTATTCAATACTCGCCTGCGTCGAAATTGGAAGAGAAGTGACTATGTAACAACTAGCAACCCTGAGTTTTACTTAAAACAGGACTTGCAGGATGGTTATTGTTTACCTAGTTCCACACTTCCCCAAAGTATGAAAGTTAATTGAAGGAGAAGATTATGACATATAAATTGCTAGATTATGTTGGGGATCGAAGCCTAGTACTTAAAAGTATCAAGACAGCAACAGAAAAACCTCGCACACGTCAGGGGCAAGCTGCTATTAGGATGCTGAATAAAAGGTATTTTAAAAATTATAAAGGCACTTTATATTTGCCTTCTCTAAAGAGGTGAAGATATGAGATCTCTATTACGTTATCCAGGAAGCAAATGGAATCTTGCACAGAGGATTGTGGCTTTGCTGCCTGAACATAAGAGCTATCTGGAGCCCTATTTTGGTTCTGGAGCGGTGCTCTTTACCAAATCGGCCAGTCCAATTGAGACTGTAAATGACCTCAATGATGATGTTGTCAATCTCTTTCAAGTCATTCAGTCTGATCCTGACTCCCTTCAGGACAAGCTGTTTTTTACGCCCTACAGTCGCAAAATCTATGACATGGCTTGGGAAAAGAACCCCAAAACAGAAGTAGATCAGGCCGTAAATTTCCTCATTCGCTCAGTCATGTCTCATGGCTTTCGCTTGAAAGAAAAGACAGGCTGGAAAAATGATATCGTTGGGCGTGAACGTGCTTATGCTGTTAAGCATTGGAATGATTTACCTAGCCTGATTCAAGAAATTGCTCTGCGCCTGAAAAAGGTGCAGATAGAGAATCGGCCAGCTCTGGAATTGATCAGCCGTTTCGATCATCCAGAGGTCTGCATGTATATTGATCCGCCTTATGTTCTGTCAACCAGAACAAGGGAGCAGTACCAGTATGAGATGACAGACAAGGATCACATAGAACTTTTAGAAGTTTTGAATCAAAGCAAAGCTAAGATTATTCTTAGTGGCTATGCCAGTGATTTGTACAATCAGTATTTATCCAACTGGGAACACTTGGAATTTGCAGCGACTGCAGAACAAGGACTGCCACGGACGGAAGTCCTTTGGATGAATTTTCAGCCAGCCCAGCAGTTAGAATTGTTTAGTTAGTGAAGGAGAAATTATGAGTGAAAATATCCCAATAAATCTTGAGGCTATGAAGAAGGGGGAAGTGTTTAATCCCATAGCAGAAATAGAAATAATAACTAGTAGAAAAGGTTCTTCAGAACTAAGAATTAAAAAGCTGTTAGAAAATCCGAATGTGGATTCTGTTGCGATTATGGATCCAACAGGTGAATATACAGTTTTTAATCCAGTCAAAGAACTATCTAAAAAGCTTCCTATTTCTGATGGAAATATTCTTGTTGATGAGTTTGGTAAATATAAGGAAATAGCAATCATGCTAGGTTTAGAAATTACTGAATTTAAAGGAAAATTAGCTTATAAAATCGTTGATAGTAAGGAAAGAGATGAAAACTAATATTTATAGTTTGATCCTCAAAGATGGATTAAGAAAAGCAAAATTTAAAAATAGTCATTTAAAACCAGTCCCTTTCGTCGAAGAAGGAAAGCGTGGTGCAATCTTTGGTTTTCGTACGAAAGCTAACATGGTAAAAGCACGTGGGCTTGTATTGACATCGATGGAAGCTATTGAAGAAAATCAAGATCATTTCACTCACTGGACACCAAACGTGTATCGTTTCGGTGCTTATAGCGATGAAAAACGTCGAGTGACACGTGGCCACTCTGAAGATAATCTAAGGCAGATTAACACCTTCTATATTGATTTTGATATTACCTCTTCAGCTGAAGAGATGACTTCTGGAGATATTTTAACGGCTGCCATTGATTTAGGCTTCATGCCGACTTTGATTTTGAAGTCAGATAAAGGTTTTCAAGCTTACTTTGTACTAACAGAACCAGCTTATGTTACGGCACATTCTCAATTTAAAGTCGTAAAAGTGGCCAAGGCAATCTCTCAAAATTTGCGTAACTATTTTGGGCAGACATTGCCAGTTGATATGACGTGTAACCATTTCGGAATTGCTCGTATGCCACGTACAGATAATATCGAGTTTTACCATGAAGATTACACGTACTCATTCCAGGAGTGGTTAGATTGGTCTATGAAACAGTCTGACCTACCATTCCCAATTAAGAAACCAAATCTAACGGTTATTTCGGGTTCTGAAGGTGTTAAACAGGTAGATGAACCCTGGTATGGTTTGCTGCTGAGAGAAGCCAATATCAGAGGTGCTAAAGCATTGATGGGAAGAAACAACGTACTCTTCACATTGGCGCTGGCTAACTTTTCAAGTGGTGTCTCTCAGAGCGATTGTGAGGCTGTTTTAGCTGATTTCAATGAACACTTGGCCGAACCGCTATCTCAGGACGAGTTCCTAAAAATTATTCGTTCAGCTTATTCAGGAAAATATGAAGCAGCCAGTCGAGATTATATCAAATTACTATGCAAGTCCTGGGTTAATGCGAGCCTGAAGGATTCAGATTTATTTATCAAGCAACGCTGGTACAAATTCAAAAAGAAGCGTGCTGATCGCAAAAACAGTCATCTTCACGAGTGGAAAGCGGATATCATGGCTTACTTGGAAGGTTACTTTCAGTCAGAAGATCCATTCATCCAAACAACTAAGAAGGCTATCAGAGAAGAATTGAACATTCCTGAACGATCACTGGATAAAGTCTTAAAGTCTCTAAAAGCTGATCGTAAGATCTTCTTTGTGGTTAAATCTGGACGAGGTGGAGGAATTCGACTAGCTTCAGTTAAAGCGATTGTTCTTTCTCTTATTCAGGTGAAAAAGGAGCGTCAAGAGGCTTATTTTGCCAATATAGCTGCTTTCTTTGAAGAGAGCTTAGGATTCATTAAGCAGGTAATAGAAGGGGTTAAAAATGGACTTAAACAAGCTAAACAGTTATCTTTATTCGAGGCTGACATTGGATAATAAATAAAACCCGCAAGTTGCCATTACATTTATATCTAGGATACGTAGGGCTAGAAAAGTAACTGGATAAAACTAGCAGCTACTCGACTAGAAAGAAATATAGATAAGGGAGTATTGAAATGGGAATGATCTTAATTATTATAGGAGTTATTATGTTGGGGTGTTCCTCTTTACTAATTATAGGGATGCTATATGCTAACCATCAAATTCGTTATAGAGATGGATATGATAGAGAGTTAGAGAGTGATTATCAAGCACTTATGGAACAGCTTAGAAAGTGAGGTACTATATGGGATACGTAATTTTTAGCTTTGAAGATGGAGATTATCTTTATGATAGTCAAGGACAATTATTGGTGTTTAAGAGTAGAGGATTAGCTTGTCAGTATATGCAAGTTAATTATCATATTCCTTTACCTGTTCAGAAGACTAAGAGGGTGATTAACTATCCAAATTTCTATCAGGCACCATTCAAGATTCATAAGGTTTGTTAAGGGTGAAATAATGAGTGAAGACAATTTGACTCGTAGTGAAGCTAGAGAAATTGAAAGAATTAAAAAGATGGAGCTTTCACAAGATAATAAGTCATTAAGCGATGAGATAGATGAAGGTCTTGAGATATTATCAGCTATTGCTGCATTATTGATTTTTGGAGTTCCTCTATTGCTGATTTTAATTGTATCAGTTTTAATGTCTATGATTTTATAAAGTTAGTGAGGAAGTAGTGATGAAACAAAAGAAAGAGCCCCTTTATGTTGGGAGACTATGTCTATTTGGTATTCCTCTTTGGAAAGTGAAAAAGACTAAACGGGAGTGGCTGCAAGAAGCAGCTTTGATGTCCACTAAAAGGAAAATAATTGAATGTGTCTTTATTGATGATGAGGAGGACGAACATGACGGAGAATTTTAAGATCGTACGTGGTTATTATTTAACAGGAGTAGGACAAGAACCTTCTGCTCATTACTTTAAAATCACTGATACATTTCCTGAATTTGAAACACTGAAGGCAGGTGATATTGCCCTAACGTTCTATCAGAATTTAGAAGCTATTACAAGCCTACCAGCACTGATTAGAGTAGATGGGGTAATTGAAGCTGAGAAACAGGTTCTTGAGTTTCTTCAGAGTGAAAAGAAGGACCATCTTCCTATGCTGCCGTTGGTTAGTGTCTATGAAACCTTTGACCCCTTACGCTTTAATTTGGTCATGACCACTTTTGAGAAATTAAAGTCTGAGATGAAACGTTTGGCCAAGGTTAGTTATGTTCAAGGTGATTTATTTGAATTTTTAGGAGGTGAAGGGTAATGACTGATAGGTTTGAGCTTCCTAAACTGTTTCTGGGAACGTTAGTTGCTGTTGCTGTGATTCTTTTTACAGTTATTGGGATACAGACTACCTGGAGTACTTATGTCGTCAAAGATTATAATAAACATCTCACAGAACAAGTCTATGTGGATGCTGCGGTCAATCAAAATGTTAATCTGGTCTTTTATCGTAATGGCTGTCCTTATTGTAAGGCAGGGAAGGAAGCAGTTATTAATTCAGCTGAGAAGAGTTCTTATCCGACTTTTTACATCGATGTTGAATCAGAAGATGGCCAGATATTGATTGAAAAATACCACGTTGATAAAGCAGCGACTCTAGTCACAATAAGAGACGGTAAATTCGAGCTTTTTCTCTATGCTACTAAGGATAAAGCAGGTAAGATTCGGGCTGATAAGAAAGCCATTAAGGAGGCATTGAATGATTATAATTCTTAAGGCAGCTGGGCATTATCTTTTCCTTATTGTTCTTGTTTCGGCTTGGGTATTTCCTCTTTTTGAAGTTGAAATTTACGATAACTTTGGTAACAAAAAACGAACACGCTACTTAGGCCTTGCAGTTATGATGTTGGTCAAAATATTTTGGCCAAACAGTCAGGTGAGGTGGCTATTGTCAGGAAGGAGTAAAACAGATGACGAGAACAAGGAGAAAGAATAGAACATGGGAACAAAAGAACAAGCGTCGAACCTCTCATCAGGTAGGTAAACGGTTAGAGATTGATAGTTTTAAAAGCCAACCAAAAACAATGAATCCACTATTGAAAAGGAGTGTACTACTTAGAACAAATAAGGATTATCAGCGAGCTGAAAGACAGCTAACACTTGGGGCACTCCTAGTGTTAGCTTCAGTAAGCTACTCTTTTATGGGACTCATCTATTTAGGGATTGTAAAGATTGTTAAATCTTATGTTCTTCAAGTCTATCTCAGACTTTTTACCTTGGGATTTATAAAACCTTTAAATCCTACTCAAATGAAAGAATGGTCAACTTGGAGAGTTCTTAGTAGATACACCAGAGTACATCCAATTATTGCAGGAATCATTGTAATTATGGTAATAGCAATCGCCATTATCATTAGTGAAAAAGGGCGTAAGACTCAGGAATTTATTGAGGCTAACGTTGATGAAGATAAACTAGAAAAAGCCTATGAAGAAGTGAAAAAGAAAGGTAGTGATACTTATGATAGATAGAATAAAACATTGGGCTAAAGATATAAAATCTAATCCAGTCGTGAAGCCGTTTATAGCGATTAAGAGATGGTTTCAAGAAAATGTTATTAAGCGAAAGTTGGTTATTTTCTCCGTTATTTTTACAGCTTGGATCAGTTTATTGCTTGGTGCTTTTTACTCTCCACAGAGGCAAACGTATACTGATGAACAACTAAAAACAAAGCAAACATTTGAAAATGGAACAGGTGAAATTAAACTTACTAATCAAACTTATTCAGCTTCAACTGGTATCATCGTTCTACAATTTGAGACGAAAGATTCTACCTCTCCAGTTGATCGTGGAATTGATACAAAACGTCTCAAATGGAATCTATATGCTCAGAAAAAATCTTCTGATACAACAATGGAAATTGTTCCAATCGTAGACAATAAAATCTCAGTAATCATTCGTAATGTCCCTGAAGATTTTGGAGCATTTGCGATTGATATTACAAATAAAACAGTTTCTACTAGCAATATTGATATTGATATTTCTAGCTCTTCAGATGACCAGGAGCAGACTTCTAAAGCAGAAGAAAATAACAACGACAATGTTGTTCAGTTCTATGTTACAACTCAAAATAGTAAGCTGAAAAGACAAAAGATAAAGAGTGTTTCTCGTGAGGAATTTGCTTTGTCAGAAATCAAAATGGAAAAAACTTTCCAAGAGGGTCAGATCAAAAAATTGAATAAGTCTATTAAACAACTTAAAGCTTCAATTGAGGATGATAATTCTCGTAAAGAGGGGCTTCTGAAAGAAGCAGAATATCTATCTGGTGATGATTTAGAAACCAATCAAAAAGATATTGCTACCATTGAAAGTAACATCGAAACTAAGAATAGGTCTATTGAAACGGCTAATCAAAATATTGAAAAGGTCCAAGCTAAGATTGACAGCCTAGAGAAAAAAGAGGTCGCTATTAAAGATGGAACCTTTGAATTTTCTAATCCGATTGAAACAGTAGAAATGAAATAAAGGAGTTAACATGATCAGTTGTATTTATTATATGTACTTTATTAAGAAGGGGAATTTTTCTCAAATGTTATCTGGCATTTTAAAGCCTAAGAGTGTAAAGAAGTTTATGCAATTAACAGGACTTTATTTTGTCTTCCTATTCTTTTTACCGTTATCATATCAATTTTTGGTTAGCTATTTTTTATCTATTTTTTCAAGTATCCCAATAGTAAAGCTTTTTCTAATGGTAGATGCTCTAATATTACTATTTGTTGCAATGGTGTCATTATGGATATACGCATTTAGCCTACTAATTGTTAAATTCTCATCAAAAAGAAAGGAAAAGTAGCATGAAAAAATTCACTTCAAAATGGAAATCGCTAAACAAAAACGGAATCAAATTATCTCTTATTTGTGGCTTAAATTGGCTCATTGGATTTGTAGCCAAAAGTCAATTTTATCTTTTCTCAGCTGGCTTTTTAGGATTGCTGACGTATTATCTTCCACAAAATTATCGAGTCGTTATTATTGGTCTTATAGAATATTTTCTAGTGGCTAAGGCTATCTTCAATTTTTGTTATGGTATGTGGTTACAAGATTTTAGACGTATAAAATTATCGTTAAAAGAATTTATATTTATGCTTGTCTTTCTAGCAGAAGCTGACTATGCTTTCGATCATACAATATCTGAACAGATGGTAAATAACTTATGCAAGTTCTGGATTATAAGTGCTGTTTTTGTAAGTGTAGTAAAACTTCTTCTACCAAGATTATTTAGGTACTATGTCTTGAAAAATATTATTGATAAAAAGTATTTAGGTATTCGGAATATAACAGATGATTTGCCACCAGAAATTAATTTTTTCACTGATGCAGAAGAAGCAGATGCAAATAAACGAATGCGACAAATTAATCAAAATATGATCAAACAACCGTATCAAGATGTTGTTGAATTGAGCTTTTTAAATAGAAAAGTAATAACAGCTATCCATTACAAAACGGATCTTATTACTAAAGAAGTAGAACGAATTTTTGAAGATGTTGATACCATCTATTATCCTGTTTTTAGAGTTTATCCTTTTGGAATTGAGGAAGATTTTAGCCATAGGTTGATTCAATTAAAACTCAGTAGGAGAAATGCATTTACGAAACGTTTCACCAGGTCTTTACTATAAAACACTAATAATATTACTCCCTAATCTCATGGATTGGGGAGTTTTATTTTGATGTAATTTGTCCCCTTAATGCAAGAAATTTCATTATCCCTTACACTAAAATCATTAAATAAAGGAGGCTTTTAAATGGCAAAAAAAGATATTAAAAAAATTGATTTAGAACTTGAAGAAGCAAAGAAAAAAGTTGCTTCTTTGGAAAATGAACGGAAGCTAGCAGAAGAAAATATTCAAAAACAAATTGGTAAAATCTACGTTCAGATTCAACTCAAAAAAGATAAAACTCAGACCTATGAAAAGATTTTAGATGATCTCAAAACTGAGCTGACTCTCATTCGAGAAGAAGAAAAAGCACAACGTGAGGCAGCTAAAAAAGAACGTAAAAATGAGGAACAGTAATCTTCCTTTTTCAGCCGAAGAAGTAGCTCATCAAGTTATTTAACGGAGTGTGTATTTGTGCACTGCTAAAGTGTGTTAAGGTGTGGGGACAACGTAGATGCCAGAGCGCTTAGTGTGTTAAGGTGTGTCTAGTATGTGTGTTTTTAGTAGGCGTAGCCGAGAGAATTGGGGACACGGGAAACGTTGATACTATCAACTCCCAGCGATACGATGGGACAGTTTCCCTTATGCTCTTTTCATGGACTAGAACACATTAAGTGGGCTAGGTCTTGAAAAACCGCAAAAGTAGAAAATTTATTTTCGTGACGTTGCGAGGCTGAGGTTTTCTTTTTTGCTTCTTTTAGCTTTTGCCTCGTCAAAAGAAAAAAGAAGGGCGCTGTTTTTTGAAAGGAGATGATCATTTTTGTATGGTAATGAAAAGAACAGAGTTAAAAATACGTGGCTTAACTGAAAAAGAAATTGATTATTTAAAGGCTCAATCAAAGAGAACAAAATCAAAATCATTTAATGATTTTTTAGTTCATGTTTTACGCGAAAAGATTGAAAAGGATCAATTTAATTTTGCTGAAGCGAACTATCTTGCTCATTTAGAAAATATGAAATTAACGTCGGATCATGTTTTACGTTTAACGCAAAAACAGACAGAAATTTTATCAGACTTTGAAACGAAAATGGGTCGGTATGCTGACCACATTTCAAGATGGTTGGAATACGAAGGTGAGGTAGAAAGGGATGACTAAGGAAATTAGATTACGCAAAGTTCCTGATGAATTATTTGTGCAATTAAAGATGATGTCTGAAAAATTTCAGTATCCTAATCTTGCTGATTTTTTGATGTCACAGTTATATCGTGTTGTCGAAAATGATGGTCTTGATTTATATAATAATAAATTTGCCGAGACGTTGGCAGATATTAAAGAACAACAAGCTCAAATATTAGATCAGCTGCTTAAAAATGAAATCAAATTATTGGCCTATCATGCAAAACAAGATATTGTGGAAGAGTTAACAACGGATTGGTTACAATTTATGGATGACGTTGGTGCGCTAGCTGCTGAAAGAAGAGCAGGAGGGCGCTAATGAAGAAGAATAAATTCCTGCTAGTCAGTGTTTTGTTTATCGCTATTTTTTTAGTGCAACCACAAAATTTTCAATCATTAAAAAGTGCATTTACTCAAAATGATATAGCTACTCAATTGAATATATCAGATTCACCTGAAGAAAAAAATGGTGACTTGAGTAATGCTCACCAGACACAAAATGAAGAGCTAAAATCAAAAACGTTTGATGGCCAACATCAAGTCATAGTGGTTAATGATAAAGCACAATTTACAACCGATGAATTAAGTTTAAAAAATGGTTCATGGGAAAAATATAGTAACCTTGATTTTTTGAATCGTGTTGGAGTTGCTGAAGCAATGTTGGGTAAAGACTTAATGCCAACAAGTGAACGTGAAGATATTTCATCTGTGGAACCAACTGGCTGGAAAAATAAAAAAATCAACTTCAACGGAAAGCAAGATTATTTATATAATCGTTCTCATCTAATTGGGTTTCAACTAAGTGGTGAGAATGCAAACGTGAAAAATCTTTTTACAGGGACACGTGCGCTTAATGCCAATTTTGAAAATGAAAAATCGTCAATGGTTTACTATGAAAATTTAGTCGCAAATTATATAAGAGAGACAGAACATCATGTCCGCTATCGAGTAACGCCTATTTTTAAAAACGTAGAATTAGTTGCTCGTGGTATTCGTTTGGAAGCACAAAGTATAGAAGATGATACTGTATCTTTTGATGTTTATATTTTTAACGTTCAACCAGAGTATGAGATTAATTATTTAACAGGAACTTCAAAAAAATCGTAGTAAAGGAGAAATAATGGCAACTAGAATTAATATCTATTTTAACGAAGAAACACTACAAAAGTTTTCTGAAATCAAAGCCTATTTATTAGCAGATGTGGGGGAAAGTTTAGAACGTCCAGGTCAGAAACAGTCAGCGACTGTTGTTAAGTTGATTGATGTTTTCTATAAACTTTTTTTGGAAACTGAAGATAAACAAAATTTTTCAGAGAGGTTGTCTCGGCTGGAAAAAAATTTGACCAACTCAGATGAAGGGCGTGCTTTAAAATCGATCCGTCGTCAATTGGATCAGCTACTTTATTTAGAATTGACTAATTTCCATGCCATCACAAAAGGCGCTGATTTTGATATTCAAGATTTAGAGTCTGTTCATTCTCGCTTTGATCCAGCTCAACATGAATTGATAGCTAGAATTGATGACCTCATTAAAGAAGATGTGGCACGTGGCCAAACAATTAAGAACTCACATTAAGGATAATTAAAATGGCTGATATAGTTGACATATATTTAGAAACAGGAGACTTTCATGAGGCAGTAAAGCAATCTGGATTACCGACTCATGTTGCTCACTTGAAATTAATAAAGAGTGGCTGTTTGAAAATTCAAGATAAAATTCAGTACGGATCTCGAACGGCTAAGCTGGGAGGAATGGCAGAAGAACTCTTTCAAAAGTATGTTCCAGAAGCAACAGATGCTAATAAGTACTTCAAGAAAAATAATCCTGTTTATGATTTTTGGTTTGATGGCTTGACAATTGATGTTAAGTATAGTTCCTTACATAAAAAGAAAAATGGGAACTCTCAACATTGGCAATTTAGAACAAATGGCAGCCAAGATTTTATCGTAGCTTTTCTTGAACGTGAAAGTGGTTTAGAACTGAATCGACCAAATGTTTTGTTAATTCCTATGCAATTTATTGAAGATAAAAAAGAGTTGCATGTTTCTCAATCTGGGCCATGGTTTAAAGACTTTAAGGTTGAGCCTGAAGAGCTCCAACCACTCCTGAAAGATTATGTTCAATTAAGAAAAGATGGGCTATTTTGATTAAGAGAGGAGCATAAGTGATGAATGTATCGTCAAGTCCTAATATTACATTTATGCTTCAATACACAGAGGCTAATAGTCAATATGTGGATTATACAAATCGTGATGAAGCTGTCAAAATTGACGAAGAATTGTCCTTGGAAACGAACAGGCAAATGATTGAAGGATTGACTGAAGACGAGATGACTCGTATTCAGGAAGCTGTCCCTGAAACTCAGTTGAATTTCAAGGAATACATTGATTATATGAACCGATCATATGCAACAGAAAACCAATCAGAAGAAATAACAGCTGTCTTTACTCAGGAAGCAGACTATCTCCAGAAACGTCGATTAAACGACCTAAAAAATAAGTTGGAATCAGCTTATCAAAATGGTTCGCTTCTTTGGCAGGGTGTCATTTCTTTTGATAATGCTTTTCTAGCTGAACAGGGATTGTATGATGTTGCAACTGGCCAAGTTGATCAAAAAGCAATCAAGGCTGCCATGCGTGATATGATGCCAACCCTGATTCAGAAAGAAGGCCTTTCGGATTCTGCTTTTTGGTGGGGAAATATCCATCTCAATACGGACAATGTTCATATTCATTTTGGTCTGTCTGAAGTGGAATCTAACCGTGATAAAATATTCTATCGGCCACGTGGGCGGATGGAGTATAAGGGAAATTTCTCTCAAAAAACAATTAACCGTTTCAAAAGCGGTGTTTTTCACGGTTTGCTTAAAGAGGAAACACGATCAAACCTTCTCAGAAAAGAACAGATTCTAGCTAATCTCAAAGCAGATCTGATGACATCTGTTTACCAGGAAGAAAAGATTACTTCTTCAGCTGAAAAAAATTTTTTGGAACAAGCTTACAATCACTTACCCCTTAATAAAAAATGGCGCTATGGGTCAAATGCCAGAGATTTTGCGGTTAGTAAGTTCTTTCTGGATCGCTATTTAGACTCCTATCTAAAAAATGAAGGTAGTGTTGCCTATCAAGAATTTTTGAAAGAAACTAGAGAGTTTCTTAAGACCTATGAGGGTGTCTATTCAGCTGAAAAAAATCAAGTCTATGAAAAACTACGTAAAGTTGATGGACAAACTATCAGAACGCTTGCAGAGTCAAAAGGATATGATTTAGAACATCATATGGCACGCCGTGTGATGGATTTACGAGAGCGATTGGCCAATAATATCTTACGATCGTTTAAAGAGGCAGCTCCACAAATACAGGACGTTCAGCTGGAAAAAAATTTGGATCATTTTTCTATCTTGAACCAGCAGAAAATTCTAGAACAGTATCCTGAAGCGAGTGTTGTTAAAAGCTTGAAAGCTTGGCAAAAATTAGGCTATTCCGTGAAAGCAGGGGAACAGCCTCTTGAAATTATAAAGCCGGTCTATGAAGCCTATGATAAAACTGGTAAGGGGATTGGTAAGCCAGAATTTGTGTCAGATTATGTTTATGATGTTAATCAGCTAACAGAAAATATTCAGCTGAAAACCTTGACTCTAAAAGATTTATCCTTGCTATCATCAAGTGAGTTGAAAGAGTTAGTAGATGCTGCTAAGTCAAAACCAACACTTTCTGAAAGAGAACGTCGTGAGTTAGGGAGTTTCCGCTATGCGCTAAAACTCAGTATGCTAGAGGCGAGTCAAAAAGAATTACAGGTGCGTCAAAAGCTTTTAGAGCAGATACAACCTTTAGCATCCGATCAGCCATTTGTGGATTTTAAAAAGCAATCTTTAACGCAAGAATTGAGAGCAATTGAACTACAATTGACTCCTAATTTTAAACTTTCAGAAGATGAGAAAGTCTTGAAAGAGCGATTGAAGAGCCAGTTTGAAGATAGTGTTTCATTTCCTGTTTCAAAGGCTACTCCTGGAGCCATACAGCTTCCTATTAGACAACTTAGGGCTGAGATGGGATTGGTTGATCAGATTCAAGATGACAATATTTTAACGCTTCTAAAAGGAAAGCCAACGACAAAACGAGATTATATAGAGGAACTTCAGACTCATATTTCTATTTTTCAGTTGAAATACCAGATCAACAACAGAAACCAGCAGATAAGTCAACTATCGGATGAATCAGCGATAAAGGAGATGAGAGTGGCTAATGCCAAAGGATTTTCTGAATTAAAACGGTTGTATGAGAAACTGCAACCCACAGATGATAGTCAAAGTCAGATTGCTCAAACGGTTTTTAGGCAATTACAAGAGCGTAAAGTTACCAAAAAAACACAACTACAACAGTCTCAAGGGCCTATAAAGTTGGATACGGACTTCATGCGTCAATTGTCATCATCGCTGAATCGTTCTCAACAGGCAAATAAAAAAGCACTTATGGAACGTGCTAGAAGTGATGAACGTGAAGAGCAAGAAGAACGCAGACAAGCTCAGCGTTAATCAGCCATTGATGGATTATCAATGGCTTTTTTAAGCTTAAAAATCTCCTGTGATTTGTCCCCTTAACACAAAATTTTCCATTATCTCTTAGACTAGAAGTAACTGTTGGTACAGGAAGGAGGTGGTGAGCATGCTACAATTTCCAAGCGTTTCTGAAGAGGAATTTGACTTCGATGCTGACTGGCTAGTCAAGTCTATTGATGATACTCAAAAACTAATTCTTTTTGCTGGACAAGGTAAGAATGGTGATTTGGAGTTGGAATTGGACTATAAAAATAATCCAGAAGAATTTGAGCATTTTTCAGTAGGTGATCTCATTCAATTACCAAGAGAAATATTTGTTGTTTCTGAAATGACACCGTATCAACCAAAATATGAGTGTTTCTAGTAAAGGAAAGGAGTTTTTATGGCAGAAGAACACACACAACAGCCATCTTCACGTGGAAAAAGCCGTCGAGAGAGAGTAGAATATGCTCGGTCCCGTGATATTTTAGATGTTGCTAGTGAACTGAACATGGAATTGGTGCGTTCAGGACGAGATTACCGCTGGAAAGAACATGATTCTATGGTTATTTCGCCTGATAAAAATATGTGGAACTGGTTTTCACGACACCAAGGCGGGGATGTTATCTCACTTGTTGAAACGATGAAAGAAGTGAACTTCAATCAGGCAATTGATTACTTAAATGATGGCAGTTTTAAAGAATATACAGTTGTTGAGAGGGTACAAGAACCGTTTTCCTACTATCTTGAGCCTTATGAGCAGCCGTTTGAAGCAGCTAGAACCTATCTAAAAGAACAACGTAGTCTATCAGATGAAACAATTGATTTCTTTCTTGATAAGGGAGTTTTAGCTCAAGCTAATGCTAAAGTCAATGGTAGTATTGAACCTGTTGTTGTTTTTAAGTCATTTGATTTCTCAGGTGAGATCGTAGGGGCAACTTTGCAAGGGATTGAAGAGAACTGGGAGAAGTGGCCAGAACGTGGATATGCTAAGAATATTGTCCGAAATTCAGATGGTATTATTGGTTTGCACGTGGATATTGGCCAACCTAATCGCTTAATATTTGCAGAGAGCGCCATTGACTTAATGTCCTATTATGAACTACATAAAGATAGTCTTCAAGACGTACGTCTAGTATCAATGGATGGGGTAAAAGAAGCGGTTGTGGGTAGGCATTTAGCGCAACTGCAATCAGAACTCTCTGGTCGCCCTCTGCGATGGAGTCATGATCAATTAGCTGAAGGATTACAGACAGCGATTAATAATAATTTCTTTACAGATGGAAAACATGCAGATTGGATTACTCTTGCAGTAGATAATGATACTGGTGGTCATAATTTTATTGACTCTCTGAGAGAAAAGGGAGCTACTATTAATGAGGATTTACCAGATTTACAACCAGGGCAAGATAAGACTGATTGGAACGATGCTTTAAAACAACATAGAATTTTGGGTGATGATAGGGAATCTTATCAAACAAGGAGTGAAGAACAAGGAGTCCTATTTGAAAATCTTACTGATGTGACTTCAACTACAGCTCATACAACGGTTCCAGAATTACAAGTTGTTTTTCGCTCTTCTGACGATAATTTCATATCAAATAAATACTCTTCAGGAGAAGTGATTGATTACGATGTATTTGTGAGAGATCTCTACACCGAAAATAATAAGCGCTTAAAGGCAACAATTTCGGCAGGAGAAGAATTACCTGTTTTCCCAATGATAACAAATTCAGTTGCAGGTGGTACCTGGTTGGATCTTCAAGATGAGAATGGCCGTACCTTAGTTAAAAATCTTAGATATGATATTGGAGCAGAAAATGAAACCATCTCAGAGAGATTAGATAATATTCTCTCTTCAGATTATTTGGAAATTGCTCAACAGAAGGATGCTGTTTATCCTAAACCAGCTTTACCAGAAACTGTCAATCAGGATTCAGGCATTTTGGTTCATTTATATACAGGTCATCAGCAGTTTGGAACGATTGATTTTAATGATTTGTTCAATAATAGTGATTTGGGAAGTCTTGCTGATGAATTAGGATATGGATGGGCAATAGATCCTAAAGAAACGTTTGCAGTTATTAATGGTGAAACCCTGACTCAAATTCAGATTGATAAGATTATTAATCGAATGTTTGATACTGGAGCTGATGGTAATGAACTCAAACAGTATTTACAAAATCCTAATTTCTCTTTGAGAAACTATGCTGAAACAGGCCGTACAGGTTTACAGGTGGTTTCTTCAGCTGAGGAAACAGAAAAGCCCCTTGACAATCATCAAGAGGCAGTTGTTAGTTCTGAACAACACAAAAAGAATGAGACAAATATAAGGGATCTTTCTGAGCAAGCTCAGGAGGCAGCACCATTACCTGAAGCGACACCGTCGCAACCTTTGAAAGACTTGTCACCAAGTCAAACCGATTCTCATTCTTTACTATATTTTACCATAGAAGACCCTAAAAGGTCAATCTATAAGGACAATTATCACCCGATAAAACCGCATGAATTAAACAAACTTAACCATCATGCCCCTAATATTCAAAGTGCAGCTCAATGGTATCTTGATAACTTGTCAGATACAACCCTGCATTATTTTTACCAGCAGGGAAACAAGCAATATAACATCAATATTGATTTTGAACAGTATCATTTCATGCACTTGACAGGTCTCTTCCCACTGAAAAGGGGACAGACAGCGGTTAAAACCCTTCATGATTTTGCGGAAGGCCGTGGTTCTTATGATAATCTGATGATTGCAGACAACGAAGCGGCCTTTCAAAAAATTAAGGTCTTACCTGATTTAAAAGCTATCATGGAAACAGACGCTTTCTATTTTGACCAGGTGGAAGATATTCCAAAACTGCAATCCCTATCTCTTGAAAAAGCTATTAAGTCTGATGACAAAGATGTGTTACTGGCCTTTTCATCAAACGAGGAGAATATCTATCCAGCCTCTTTGATGGAATTGACAAAACAACTCAAAATTCAGACGGAACAATCCCAACATCAAAACGTTATTTTGGGCGTTTATCAAGAAAGAGATGGCGAATTTACTCAGTTGTCCATTAATGAGACGTATATCACGGATAATGGGGAAGAAATGCTTTCTATTCTGAAAGGTGAGCAGGTTTCTTCAGATGGACCAAGTCATGACCTAGCACCATCTCCAGCTGAAGCGCTTATCGATGCTGTAACCTTTACGAAAGTTTTGGATACCGCCTATAATATTGGTAATCCTGCTGAGTTAGGCGTTGCAGTTCCTGAAGAATTTCAATCGAGCTGGGAGCAGTATAACCAACTGTCTGAAGCATCTTCGGGGGACTTTAAAACTATTATAGCCAAAGCTGATGAGCTTGGATTGCTAGATAAGACCTCGACTTTCTATCAAGACTGGCAACAGGATCAGATTTATAACGATACCTACCATGTTCGTCTTCGAGGCTCTGATGAGGGGCCAAACAGGCCTCAGTTACCGTTTGAACCGACTCAATTGGTTTCTTATCAAGACTTTGTCACAGAGCTTTACAAGGCTAATCAGGACGCCTCTCAGATGCAGCCAATCACATTTGATATTTACGCTCCAGGTGGTGCCCTGGTTAAAGACGGTGTCCGTTATGCTATTGGCGATGAAACGCAGCCTGTATCACGTCTTCTGGGGCTAGGTTATCGTCGTTTAGAGGATTATCCAAATTTAGCAGCTATTGATGAAGAAGTGCTTTCTCAGCTGGAAAATCAAGAAGTAAATCAAGATATTGCAACTAAAGCTAATGAGCAGACAGTAGCTTCACAAGGAACACCACAAGAACGTGATTCAAGAGAAGATTTTCAGTCTCCTAAACAGAGCATAAGAACTGGATTAGCTCAACGAGTGGAAGAAATTATGGCTGAGGATGCTACTAAGATTCTGGTATCTTCCATTCCTCAAGTTCAAGAGAATTTATCAGTAGAAGGTGATTTAATCGGAGCACCTCAACCTGATGGTCAGATGCTTTATACTAACCAAGAAGATTTTGGCCGTGATTATCAATTAGAACTAACTGTTCATAGTCCAGTAAAAATTGATCAATTATCGGATATTCAAGCACCTTGGACGTTGGCACTTATTCAGGGAGAACAGAAACTTGGTTATTTAGCTTACGGTAGTGACTGGGGAAATGATTTTCAAGTTAAAAAAGAACTGGAGCAACTTGCTTCACAAATTGGAGCTGGAAACATCCCTGAAGGGCTGTATCAGCAGGAAGAGATAGATGCTTTTTTGACTAACATTAGAGGACAAGAACCTAGTCAGCGAACTCAGGAAAATATCTCTTCAGCGGAACCGTTTGATTATAAGACAGCTTCCGCTTATGATGTTAGTGAAAGAGCATTTCAGAAAATTCGTGAGTATACACAATCTCCTGAAGACTTGATGGAATATGTGGAATTTATGAGTAAGTTTCCTCAGTTATCTCCTCGCAACGTCGCATTGATTCAAGACCAATGGAAAGGTGCAAATGCAGTAGCAACCTATGATCAGTGGAAATCGATGGGGGAAGCACTTGCTATTAAACCAGAGGACGTTATTCAGACTAAAGCAACGTATGTGAACAAGAGAACTGGTGAAACAAAAGAAGTTGTTCATCAGGGGCTTTCTGTTAAGACAGGGGAAAAGTCTCAAATAACATTATTTAGACCGTTGATGGTTCGGATGATTCCTGTCATAGATGAAAGTGGAAATCACGTCAAAAATGGTAAAGGGAATCCAAAATATAAAAAGTTTTCAGATGCAACTCCACCAGAAAAAGAATTGGTGAAAGAAGGCAAGCTCCCTGTTCGTCAATTTCAGGAGAGAGATCCTAAAACTGGCCAACCAAGATTTACGACTTATAAAGTCTTTGAGTTGTCACAAACCACTTTGAAACCAGAAAGTTATCCAAAAGCTATGCCAAACCGTCATTATAACTTTAATACAGATAAGGTTAAGACTAAAGAAGTTCTCGAAGGCTTATGTGATTATGCTGAAAGTATTGGTGTTTCCATTATGAAAGATGAAGCTCATGTTCTAGGAAATGCGAAAGGTGCCTTTTTCCCAGGAGAACAATTAATTTTAATTAATCCAGATAACACGCCTGGAGAAAAAATTGCAACAACTATTCATGAACTAGCTCACGCAACGCTTCATAATCCTAACCTTGCAGATCAGTATAAAGAGCTGCCGAAAGTCCAAAAAGAGCTTGAGGCTGAAATGACTAGTCATTTGCTCTCGAAGCATTTTGGTTTAGATACGACTGAGAAGGCTATTGATTATATGGCTAAGTGGACCGACAATTTACAAGGATTAAATGATAAGCAATTAGCTGACTCTTTGAAACGCATCCATAAAACAGTTTCTAAGATGCACAAGCAAATTGAGCATCACACGAAACCTTATCAATTAGGAAAAAATCGAGGACAGGGACCAAATTTTCCTAAAGCCCCTATCAAAGGGCCAAGTCGTTAAGACAAAAGGTATTCTCAATTGAGAGTACCTTTTTTATACACAAAAAATGATACAAAAAGTTATATAACAAATTGTATCATAGCTTTTTTAGTTATCAGCTGGGGATGGTTTGTCCCCTTAACGCAAGAATTACCATTATCTCTTAAACTGAGATTAACTAACAGTAAAGGAGAAGAGTGATATGGTAACAGTCATTCTAGCTGAAAAAGAAACACAAGCTGCTGCTTACGCAGAGAGTCTGGGACCAGCTAGTAAAAAAGGAAAAGTTCATATAATCAAACACACACCGTACTTTTCAGATGAAGTTCATGTTATTGCTGCTGAAGGACACTTATTTGAGTATGGTTTACCAAAGGACAATTGGGATTTAGATAAGTTACCCTTAGTTGATGTTTCATTTAAACAGACACTAAAGAAGGACAAAGATTCTAAAGACACCTTTAAACAGATTTATCAGGAAGTGATAGCAGCTGACCAAGTGATTATTGGTACGGATTCCGACAGAGAAGGGGAACGGATTGCTTATTCGATTTTATCCCATATTCCCGAAGGAAAAAGCAAGGTAACCAAACGTCTTTGGGTTAACTCGGTTACCACTCGTTCTATTCAAAAAGCCTTTCAGGCACTTAGAGAACCGATGGAAACCTATAACTACTATTTAGAAGCTGAAGCACGTGCACAATCAGATTGGTTAGTAGGAATGAATCTATCACCTCTAGCAACTATAGACCTGCAAAATAAAGGACGACTTCCCAGAGGCAAAGGCAATAGCTTATCTGTTGGTCGAGTGCAAACTCCAGTAGTCCGTTTAATCTGTGAAAATGATTTAGCTATCCAGAATTTTAGACCCCAAACGTATTGGAAATTACAGCTGGAAGATAAAGAAACAGGAGTAACATTCTCTAATAAAGAGAAGTATTCAGATAGTGATGTGGTTCTGGCCACTTCACGACAATTAAGTCCGATCTCTATTGTTTCTTCAGTTGAAATGACGGAACACCAAAAAGCAGCACCCGCTTTATTTAATCTCTCGGATGTTCAAGGGCTTGCTGCTAAGTTGTGGGGCTTTGAACCTCTCAAAACAGAAAGGATAGTAGAAAGTCTTTATTTAAAAAAATACTTATCTTATCCTCGAACAGATACTCGATTTATTACTGAAGAGGAATTTGATTATCTAAAGACTTACCTCAAGAGCTATCAAGATGCTATCAGTTGCCGTTTTGAGCCAGTTCATTTAGAACCAAGGGAAAATTACGTTGATCCTGCAAAAGTGGCTAAAACGAGTCACTACGCCCTTATTCCAACAGAAAATATCCCTAACCTAGTGACTTTAAAACCTGATGAACGATTGATTTATGAAGCAGTTGTTCGCAGAACGCTTTTGATGTTCGCTGCTGATTGTCGTTATAATACTACAACTGTTGAAGTGGAAAATAAAGGCTTGATTTTTAAGGCAGCAGGCAGGCAAATGCTTGATTTTGGGTGGGTCGCCTTCAGCAAGCAAAAATTAAAAGGTAATGTTGAACTTCCAGATTATCGTGTAGGAGATCAATTAGAAACAAAGGTGTTGGTTCTTGAAGGTGTGACAAAACCACCAAAGAGAATTACTGAAGCTCAATTTATCAGTGAAATCCTACCTAAGTATGGTTTAGGAACACAGGCAACAAGAGCCACTACGCTTAAAACGATTCAAGACCGAGGTTACATCACTAAGAATAAGAAGTCAGGTCAACTATTTCCAACTAACAAAGCCTATCTCTTAATTCATTACCTTTATGATAATGAGTTTGCGAGTCCTGAAACGACTGGCGGTTGGGAACTATTCCTCTCTCAGATTGGAGAGGGAGAAATTAATCCACGTGAGTTTGTTGATGCGATTAAAGAAAAGCTAACGGATCAGATTGCAGCTGCTAAAGGAAGGAGTGATTGAAGTGGATGATGAATTGAAGACCCCTTATCTTGATAAGTACACTGATAATTTGTCAGCTAAGGTTGCTAAAAAATCAGACGACTATCAAGTGTACGGCCGTGATAAGGAAGTACAAGCAGTCATTATCTCTCTTCTCAGACGAACGAAAAATAATCCTATTCTGGTAGGAGAAGCAGGAGTTGGTAAAACAGCTATTGTAGAGGGGTTAACACTTGCTATTATGCGTGACCAAGTTCCTGAAGCTTTAAAAGGTTTAACGGTTCGTTCCTTGGAACTATCCAGCTTGATGAGTGAAGAAGATGGTGGCTTCATTGCTAAGTTCAAGAAGATTATTGAGGAGATGGTTGCCACACGTGGTCATAATCTTCTCTTTGTAGATGAATTTCATACCATAGTTGGTGCAGGTAGTCAGGACGGACAAGCCCTCGATGCAGGAAATGTGATTAAACCAGTTTTGGCACGTGGGGATATTCAGTTGATTGGAGCAACTACCTTAGATGAATTCCATGATTATATTGAAACTGATAGAGCCTTAGAGCGTCGGATGCAACCTGTTATGGTTGAAGAGCCAACGATTCCACAAGCTATAACTATTATTGATCAAGCAAAAGGGATTTATGAAAAGTTTCATGGGATTCAAATTTCCTCAGAAGCTGTTCGTCAAGCGGTCCGTCTATCTGTCCGCTATATTACAGATCGTTTTTTACCAGATAAAGCTTTTGACTTAATCGATGAAGCTTCTACGATTGCTGCCGCTGAAGGAAAAGCAACCGTAACTGATGAAGATATAGCCCAGGTCTTAAAAGATAAAACAGGAATTCCTGTGACAACAATTCTGAAAGGTGATCAGGATCGCTTAGACGGTTTCAAAGAAAAGCTGATGGATCGAGTCAAAGGTCAGGAAGATGCGATAGAGGCCATAGTAGATGCGGTAACTATTGCTCAGGCAGGTTTGCAAGATGAAAACAAGCCTATCTCTTCATTTCTCTTTCTTGGGCCGACTGGAGTTGGTAAAACAGAATTATCCAAGGCCGTCGCAGAAGCACTTTTTGATGATGAAGATGCTATGATTCGCTTTGATATGTCTGAGTTCAAGAAAAAAGAAGATGTGGCCAAGCTGATTGGTAATCGTGAGACAAGAACTAAAGGGCAGCTAACTGAAGGAGTTAAACGGAAGCCTTACTCTGTCTTGTTGCTAGATGAAGTTGAAAAGGCTCATAGTGAGGTTATGGATCTCTTCTTGCAAGTGTTAGATGATGGTCGCTTAACAGATAGTTCTGGACGTTTGATTAGCTTTAAGAACGTTATTGTCATTATGACAACCAACATTGGGGCTAAGAAGATTATCAATAAGTGGGAGCTGAAGGGGAACTTCAAAGAGTTAACTGATCGTGATAGACAGCAATTTGAAAAGTCTATGGACAGTGAGTTACAAAATGAGTTTCGTCCAGAGTTTCTTAATCGGATTGAAAATAAGATTATCTTCAACCTTTTAGAGAGAAATGTCATTGAAGAAATTGCAGAGAAGAACCTTTCTAAAATTTCAGATCGAATGAAGCGACAAAATTTGACGCTATCTTATGAGCCTAGCTTGATTCAGTATCTCTCTGATGTGGGTACAGACGTGAAAAATGGTGCACGTCCTTTGGAACGTTTAATTAAACGAAAAGTTTTAGCGCCTATTTCGTCCAAGAGTCTAACCTTGGATAAAGGTAAACAAACCTATAATGTACATTTATGGGTTGATGGTGAAGCACCAGATAATCAACACAGGAAAGATTTGAGACAAATTCATTTGGATATTGAAGGAGAACTGGATTCCTTTTTCAGCTGAAAAAAAGTTTTTCCTGTGATTTGTCCGCTTAACGCACGAAATTTAATTATCCCTTATATTAAGAATGTCAATAAATTAAAGGAGGACTTTTATGAAAAGCAAATTGACACATTTTATCGATAAAGTGAAGACAAAGGGTAAGGGATACTTACTCAGTCTATCACTCTTTCTATCAGGTATCATGACCAATACTGCCTATGCAGACGATCCTTTCGCTAAAACCGATGCACTAGCGCAACAAGGTATTTCTAAAGTGCAAGGAATTGGAATTGTGACTTTAGGTCTTGCCGTTGTTGTAACAGGTTTAGTCTATGGTTTTGGCGGACGTGAAGTCAAAGCTGCTATCAAAAAACACTGGGTGGCTATTGCAGTAGCAATCATTGCAGTTTCAGCTGGTCCAAGTATTGTTGAATGGGGCTTTAACTTCGTGAAAGGATAAGGTGGTTACTATGGCATTTATCCCTTTCAAGAAAAGTAATAAATGTTTGGTGACTGATGATCTTTTTATAGAGATAACCTGGGAAGAAGGAAAATCTCCAGAAGAAGATAGTGAACTTCTGGGTATTATTGAAGGTCTGGATCAGCAGTATCTGGATACCTTCCAACATCCAATTGAAGAATCGTTACCTTATGTAACGTTTCGTCAAGCGGAGTTGCTCTTTCAAGCATTACAAGATGCTTATGGGCAGTTGCAATTGAATAAAGTCGCTATCTGTCATTTAGAAGGAAAAGAAGCTGTTTCAGAAGGGGAGGTATTTGCTAGTCCGTTTGTTATTGATGGAAATTACCAAAATCTTCTATTGCCCTTGATTGAAGCTATTCTTACAGATCCTGAGTTTCAGTCATATACTTACACTGAAAAACGTGAGTATTTTGTGAATCAGATCTATCCAGCTTACAAAGTAAGCCTAGGAATCCAAGAATCAAGCTTGCCCCTATTTCCAGTAGAGGGTGAACAAGTAATAACTGCCTCACCGATGCAAAAGCAAGTCTCTAAAATGTCTGTCCCCCCTACTCAATCAGTTGTAGCACCAAGTACTAAAGAATCTTCTTTAAAAAAAGTTTATATTCTATTAGGCCTTTTAGGTGTTCTAGCAGCAGGTGGTGTTATCTCATCTATGATGGCGTTTTCTCAGCTATCAAAGCAATCTGAGCAGGTCACTTATCTCTATCAAGAGTTAAAGGACACAAATTCTCTGATTGATAAGGAACACCAGGTAGATGTTTTTAATCGTTATTTTTTACCAACTTATTACTCAGGTAACAAAGAAGCTTTATCAGAGTATCTCTCAGATGGAGATGCTAAGTACACGGCACCTAAAGAGGGTACCTTGCAATCAGTCATTCTAGAAAAGATGACGTATGATTCTAAGACTAAAGAATATACGTCAACTTATGTTCTCTCTGTGAAGCATGACGATAAACCGTCAAATGTCAGATTAACCTTTAAGGTTAAAGCGACTGACTCTAAAAAAGGTTTCGTCGTTACCACAGAACCGAAAGAATCGGATTATAACAAATAAAGAAAAGGAAAACAAAGATGACAAAGAAACAATTACTGGCCACCTTGGCCGTATCAACGTTAGCACTGGCACAAGCTGGAGTGGTTTCAGCTGATGAAACGACAACTTCTCCAGTAGATGGAACAACCCCAGTTGTTGTCTCTCCAGCTGAAACACCAGTAGATCAAGCACAACCATCTCAGCCTGTCGAAACACCACCTACTACAGAGCCAGCGACACCACCAGCGACAGAAACACCAGTGGATCCTACAACTCCGACTCAACCTTCGGAAAATCCAACGACACCGCCAGCGACGGAACCTGTTACCCCCGTTCCAAGTGATCCAGCCGATCCATCAACGACAACTCCATCTACGCCTTCTGAAGAACCAAAATCAGATGACTCAACCCAACCTTCAGGAGAGCCGACATCGCCATCAGACGATAATGGTCAGACTACGCCAGCACCAACTGATCCATCTGCAGGAGAAGTTCCTAGAGATGTCAAACCAATGCCAGAGCCAGTAGTGACCTTTAATCCTTTTGAAACTCCAAGTGGTCAAACCGTTGTTGGCACTCAAAATAGCCAAGTCATTGTCCAAAATGCAGATGGCAGTACTCAAACCGTTAAAGCTGAGGATGTAGGTGGCACAACTAATTCTGATGGTACTGTGACACTGCCAACAGCGTTAGGAGAAGCTAAAACTCTTCCTCAAACAGGAGAAGAAGGCAGTCTTCTATCGGCAATTGGTCTAGGACTCCTTAGTTTAGTAGGGGTTATCTTTAAGAAAAAAGCAATTTAAATCATACTATTACTTTGACCGAGAAGTCAGAAAACTAAAAAAATGAAAAAAGAAAAGGAAAGAACAATGACTCAAGAAACAAAACAAATTTTTTCAATTCGCAAATTCAAAACAGGAACTCATTCAGCTTTGTTAGCTAAATATGGAATTGCCTTAGCAGCTAGTGCTGTTCTTATGGGGGCTGCTACAGTTTCAGCTGATGAAGTAACAGCTCCTCAGACACAACCTGCCACTGAACAGGTTGCTCCAGCTGCTGAACAAGCACAAGCTCCAGTACAAGAACAACCAGCTGTTACAAGTGATATTGCAACTAGCGTTCCTAGCAATACAACACAAGATCAAGCAGTTAAGGCAGTTGATGATGCTCAAGCAACTTTAAAAGATAATGTGAACACTGCTAAAGATGCTGGTGTTGTCGTAACTGAAGGCGACACTCAGGAAGTTGTTATCAATGACAACAATGCAGCTGAAAAAACGACTGAAGTATTGACTGATTTGAATAAACAGGATCAAGCAGTTAAGGCAGCCACAGAAAAACAACGTGATAATGTGAAAGCTTATGAAGAGACAAAAGCTGAACATGAAACAGTAGTAAAAGAAGGCCAAGAGTCCCTAGACCAATCAACGGCTGAAGTTGATAAGCTCATGGATCAAGCCAAAAAAGCTGGATTATTGGTTACTGAAACAACAACGGATAAGACACCAGATTACAAAGATACTAAAGGTTTAACAGGTGATGATCTTCGTCAAGCAATGGCTGAAAACCTTAAATTATATCAAGATGCCGTTGCGGCTGGATTAGTCATTCAAGGAAAATCTGTTGAAGATTTGAAAAATGCGTTGGCACTCTACCAAGCTAATCAAAAAGCTTATAATCAGGCCAATACTCAGCTGAAGGATGCTAAGTCAGCAGGAACTGCAGATCTTGAATTGGCAGATGGCCGTCAAAATGAAGTCGTTGATTTAGCTAAAAAGAATAATGTTTCAATCGATGTTAAATCTGAAACAGTTACTCCAGACTATATCAATGTAAAAGGCTTGACTGGAGATGAACTCCTTAAAGCTATTGAAAGTAATATTGCTAAGTATCAACAAGCTGTAGCAGATAGCGTTGCTAAGCAGGATGGTTCAACTAAAGATGCTAAAGCAAAACTTGATGCTTACCTAAAAGCTTATGCTGATTTTAAAGCAGGTAAAGGTGCTGCATCTGGTATTAAATGGGCTGGTAATACAACAGTTGAAGCTGGAACAGCGCAAAAAATGACTGGTAATGAACCTGCAGTTTCATGGGGAAATCTTAGAACAGCAGCCGCTGATGCTATTCAGTCGTTGGATCGTAATCAAAATACAGATGCTAAATTTGATAATCTGTTTAAAATCAATGGTTCTGGATCCGTTGTTATTAAAAATACAACTAACGGTGATGTAACGTTAACCATCAGTAATATCCAGGCGTGGCAAGCAGAAAATACCTATTTAGCGGTTTGGGGGGCTAAAGACGGTGGTATTGCTTGGGGTGTATTTGCAACAACACATGGTACTGTCTCAGGTGGTGCTGGTGAAGGTGCAAGTGGTGGAACAATTGGTTATACAGGAGCAATCTTAGCTAATGTAAAATCTTATGATTATAAAGTTTCTACTAGCAAGGCTGTTTCAACTGTCACATTTAATGACATTGACAACAATCAAACAGTAATCTTAAACGGTCTTGATGGCTCTAAACTTGTCAAAGGCCGTAATGTCACACAAACAGGAAATCATTATTCAGCTGGAGCTGGTGATGTATCACAAGCATCAGGTGGCGTTATCGACTCAAACGGTATTCAGTTTAATCTAACTGATGCTAAAAATGTAACCTTTAGCGGTAGTCACTTCCTTCCTGGTTATATCAATACCTCAATCGTAGCTGGTATCTTTGGAGTTGCCTCTGAAGTTCCAAAAGAACCTACAAAACCTGCGTTATCCGTTCAAAATTTTGATGTAACTGTTCCAGAAGCACCAGAAGAACCTAAAGCTCCAAAGGTAGCTGTTCAAAAAGTGACAGTAGAAGCACCAAACGCTCCTGAAGCTCCAGCTCCCGTTGAAGTGGGTGTGCATTACTATGAAATGAAGACAACACCAACTCCAGAAGTGCCTGCGCCAAAAACACCAGTAACACCTGCTAGTGTTCTTCCATCAACTGGTGAAGAAGGTAGCATACTTGCAGTGCTAGGCGGCGCTTTACTTGCAGGATTGAGCTTAGTAGGTATTCGTAAACGTAAAGAAAACTAATCAAATATTTGATTAACTTAATCAATAGAAAGGAAAGAAAATGCAAAGTTTTATTGCTAATGGCCGTGTTTCAGATATTCCATCAGATGCTGTTGGAAAAACCTCTAATGGGCATGTCAGTTTTAAATTTGAATTTGTATGTGACACCAGTCAACAAGATCAAGAAGGTAAGGCTTTACCAGCTTTCTTTCATGTTCAGGTGTATGGCAAACAAGCTGAGGTTATGGCCCAGAGCCTTGTTAAGGGCTCGCCTATCCTAATTAAGGGTGAAATTATTCAACGCCCTTATACGAACAGCCAAGGGCAACGTCGAACCTATCAATTTATTGCTCCAGCCTTACAAGGTGGGATTACTTTCTTAGAAAATAAAGAAGCTGCCAATAGACGAAAACAGGAGCAACTCAACATGCAGAAGCAACCAGCAGATCATGATCTATTTGGTGGAAATGAAAATCAAAATATTCTACCAAATGACTCTTATCCAACACCGATAGATGCTGATGAACCCTTCTAAATAATAGAAAAAGGCGTGAGGGAGAACCTCATGCCTTATTTTATAGAATCATCATCAGTTCAAAAATAGCACGTGGAATAATCGCACGTGCTATTTCTGGTTAGGGCTTTGCGCCTCTGATAGTATATCATAAGGCGTGCTGAGAAGGCAATTCTGAGCCGTTTTCAGGTGATTTTATAGGTGATCGTTCATGAAAATCTCTAAAAATGAGCGACAAAAAGTTATATAACTTTTTGTCTACTGTTTTGACTTGTCCGCTTAACGCAGGAATTTTTATTATCCCTTATTCTAGGAATGTATTAAAAACTAGAAGGGATAACTTTGCTTATGGTAAAACAACAAACAGATTATCAATCTGATGATTTAATGGCAGATTCCCTTCAGATAGAAAATTATCTGAAGCAAGGAAGAAGCTGCCACTTATGTACAGTTCATCTGGGAATTGAAGATGGTATTAGTTCTTACCTAGAACGTTACCAGCTTGCTTCACCTCAACAGAAATTTAAGATTTTTCTTTTTTCTACTTTCTATGGTGAGAAGATCAAGCGATTCTTAGAAGAAATCCGAGGTAAACAATATGTTTAGTTGGTTAGAAGCAATTTTTTATACTTTGGTCCAACTAGCAAAGGTGAACCGACTGAATGCTTTATTATTGATTAGCTTTTTGGCTTATCTTTGTTACCAGGGGTACAAGCTAGTCAAGCAACCAATGATGACCTTTTTTCAGTTAATCAAAGGATGGATTAATGATAGGGATAACATTAAGAAGCGTATTCGTCATAAAAAAGAAGAACTTCTGAACCTTTGGAAGCATCGTCAAGATATTGATTGGCGATCATCTGGAAAAGACAAAGGGAAAATGATTTGGTCTTTGGCCAAGCGACTTGCCACAGTGGTCCCTTCTTTCGTATTCCTACTGTTTGGAAACATTATTTTTCGTCTGGTTTACATGCTGCCGTTTGTTAAGCAGGACAGGAAACGGTTTAACAAGGAAATGAAACCCTTGCTCTACTTTAAAAACTATCGCAGCTTTGTATTCATGGGATTAGGATTTAGTTTTATTGCTTTGATTCTGACGAACTATCTGGTAACTGTTTTAAGGGCGGCCATCCGATTCCTTTATTTCTCAGTCGTTACTTTGAGAGATAACAGTCAAGCGGTAACGTTTAACGTCGATAGCTTGCTGATCCAGAATCTATTTAATATTAAGGTATTTGTCATTGCTCCTATTCTGGCCGTTCCTATCTTTATTATTGGGTTAATAGTTGCCTGGAAATCCGCTTGGGTTAACTTTGAGCAGTACCGTGATTATAACCATAATGAAGAAGGGGATGATCGCTTTGCGACCGTCAAGGAAATCCATCAGCAATACAAGAAAGTCCCTAATAAGACCGAAACCTATCCAGGTGAAGGGGGAGTCCCTGTTCTGCATGAGACAAGAAAGAACCTAACAGGCTTAACTCTTGGCTCTCAAATGCTCTGGCAAAACCGCACGTTCAGCCGTTTCCTAACTAACGCAGAAAGAATTTTAGGAATCTATGCTCAGGCTTCGGGTGACTATTACATTGATGACAGCACAACCAATATGCTTGGTATTGGTATGACCCGTTCTGGTAAGGGTGAAGGTCATATTACAACGACTATTGATATTAATAGCCGTGCTGAAATTCAACCATCAATGGTTATAGCCGATCCGAAAGGTGAACATTATCAGTCATCTTACAAGACCATGCGCCGACGTGGCTATGATGTTAATGTCCTATCTTTCCAAAATATGGATTGGTCAATGTCTTATAACCCTCTAGCACTTGCGATAGCAGCAGCTAAGAAGGGTTACTATGAAATGACTCAGACAAGGGTCAATGCGGTTGCTGAAGCAATTTATCGTAAAACGAAACCAGGTGTTGGGAACGGAAATGCCAAATATTGGGAAGATACCTCTATTTCCCTTTTTAATGCGATTGCTATGGCTTTGATTGACCGAGCTAATGAAACCTTCAAGAATGGTGAAACGGATGCCTGGGACACGGTTACAGTCCGTAATATTGCTAAGTTCTTGACTGATTTAGGGTCAGAAGAAGTTTTTGTCAATGATTATGGAGATATTATTGAGAATCCAGACCGTGACCAGCAGGTTAAGAAGAAATCTAAAATCACGGTGTATTTTGATAATCTGCGAAAGATTAATCAGGAGACTTTCTCTAAATTCAGAGATATGGCTGATCTGAACTTCAGATCATCTGACTTTGCTTCAGAAGAAACCAAAGGGAATGTCTTCTCTAGTATGATGTCAGGTATTAACCTCTTCTTGCAAGATAATATTGCTAAATTGACTTCTAAAAATTCGATCGATTTGGAGTCAGTCGGTTTCCCACGTCGCTTATCTATAAAGTTCCGCTCAAACTCAACTGTTGCTATGCGTAACGAGTATGCTCATAAGACAGCTAAAATCACTATTACCAGTCAGACAGCTTGGGGTAAAGCTACCAGACAAGTTACTCACGTGAAAGAAGCAACAGCTCTTATCGATGGAGAAGGCTATCTTACTTATGTGATTGAACCTAAGCTGCCAGATCAGTTCCTGGTAACGATTGACTTTAATCACAAAAATAATGGTGTTTCTGCTATTCGTTATAAAACCTTCCAATTTTCAGCTGAAAAAGTCTATAAGAAACATGGCAAGGTCATTGCTTTGGATGAGTACACCAAGAAACCAGTATTGGATCATATCAAGGTTACTGTGCTAAATAAACAGGAGGATAATCTTCTTCAGGAAGAAGATATTGACTTGGTTTATTCAGACAATCCTAAAGTGATTTACCTGGTAACACCACCAAATAGAACAGAATATAATAGCATCGTATCTCTGTTTTTGGATCAATTATTTAATGCCAATTATGAGTTAGCTCTGTCAAATGGCCGTAAGTGTGTCAATCGTATTCTTCATATCTTAGATGAGTTCACCAATATTCCAGCAGTTCCTCACATGGATACTAAGATTTCAATTGGTCTTGGTCAAAATATCCTATACTACCTCTGGATTCAAAACTTAGAGCAACTAACGGATAAATATGGAGAGCATACAGCTAAAACTATCAGGGATAATTGTTCTATTCAAATTTATGTTAAGTCAACATCTGGTGATACGAATCTAGCCTTCAGTAAGGACTTGGGAACACGTACGATTACACGTCGCAGACGTTCTAGCAATATTCTAGACGAAGCCAATCCAAATGTTTCCATTGAAAATCCTAGACAGGAACTATTGACACCTACTCAGTTAGCTAAACTGCAAGAAGGAGAAGCTGTTATCTTGCGTGGGGTTAAAGGCCGTGATAATGCAGGACGTAAAATCACGACAGACCCTATATTCTTACATGAGAAAACCAGTCTTCCATACCGTTATATGTTCCTTCAAGATGAGTTTGATCAGTCTATGACTCTGGCTGATATTCCAGTAGAAAGTGATCATAGGGAGCTTGACCTGCAAGATATAGCAGTAGGCGCACAAAACACCTTCAGCAAGATTATTGACTGGCGTATGGCTTTAACAGACCGTATGAGGACTAATGGAGAGACACCTCAATTAGCTCCAAGGAAACAAGCAATTAAACATCTAAGTCAAGCTCAATTCACTTCTCCAGCTGATTTAACTCAAGCAGTGATTGCGGAAATTTTCGATGAGGACGACGCTGACGATGGTTTCTTTGTAGATGATGTGATATAACAAGATAGATAAAAAGTTATATAACAATATATATAAACTATTGAACAGAAGTCATCTTTTTGTTATAATGGAGCCAAGAAAAAGCTGGGAGAAAATTATTATGAAGTTGAAAAAAATCTTAAGTTTTTTGGTGCTGGGTATTGCCTTAATTGCACTATCAGCCTGTGGTAAGAAATCTACTGAGGATATCATCAAGACTGAATTAAAAGATAGCTATACTGGCTATTCAGAGAATTCGGGTTATACCTATCCATTTATTGCTGGTGATGATACGCTAACTTTTAATAAAAAAGAAAATTTGATTACAAACAGTCAAGGAAACAAGAAGTATTTTTCAGTGGTATCTAAAGATGATATTCCTTCCGGAACTCAACGTGTAATTGATAGTCTTGATAATCAACTCAAAGGAACAGATAATTTCACCATTATTGTCAGCCGTGATAAAAATCCTAAGTTGAAAGACTCTGAGGGTGCTTATCAAATTGCCCTTTCAGATGGTGGAAAAGCTATTCGAATTATTGAGTTATATCAAGATTATGCTTCTGACGGTAGTTATTATGATTTCTCAGGTAAAGCTGAATAGTTGAAAAGTCTCGTATAGTCGAGGCTTTTTTTTGATGCTTCCTGTGATTTGTCCGCTTAACGCAGGAATTTTCATTATCTCTTATCATGAAGGTATCTTATATAGAAAGTAGGTACCTTATGTGAAATATGACACTTATTCCGATTTGGTCAATGCCTTAGAAAAAGGATTTTTAGATGTTAATGGCAAAACCAATGGGAATATTACAGGGGAAAATGCTGAGAAAATGGCTTCCTTTTATAAATATTGGAGCAATTATTTGGATACCACACCAGCATTTCTCTCCTTTCTAGCTTATATACCTGGTGCCATCGCTAAAGCCTTATATTCGATTACCGCTAGTCTTGAACATGTCTTTAATAATATGTTTAAGCTCTTTGGATTATTTGGCTATTTAGGCGATAGTAACACGGTTATAGGCAAATTCTTCTTCTGGTTTCAGGTTCTTGGAACCACTCTCTTCAGCTTGATTCTGGTTGTTTCAGCTATAACTGGAGTCTTTACAAAGCCAGTCAAATACAAAGGCGTGATTACTAATTTCCTTTTAGTGACGATGGTAACGGCAGTCTTGCCATTGGCCTTGACAACTGTTTCTTCTGCCATTGCACAAGATGCCATGAGTATCCAAACGGTATCCAGTGAGGCACCAGATGGCAGTGAGCAGTACTCTTCTTTAGCAATTCAGCCTATGAAGAATAATATTGTGGATCTCAAAGTACTGATTGATAACGATTTTTCAACGGAACTTTTTCCACTGGATGACTATGGTTACATAAAACCTCCTAAAGAGGGGTCAACACCTGTCAACAATGTCACAGATAGTAAAGACAAAAGAGACACTACTGATTTCGCGACACGGATTGATTTTGGAGCAATCTATGGTGCAGCTAATGAGGATTTATTGACAGAGATGGAAGATAAGCACAAAGGAATAAAAGGTCTCTTCCTTCATCGTTTAAACGCCAATCAGACAGGTGTTGAAACGATTAAAACGCATAAAGTCGTCGAACAATTAAATGCCTTTTCACCTGTCTATATGCGATACAAAGTCAACTGGATAGGGATGTTTATGCAATACATTATCCTGATTGTATTGCTGGTATCCATGTCAATTAAGCTGGTTAAATCAGTCTTTGATATTCTCATTGAAGGCTTGATTTCTCCTCTTCAGGGGTATTCGTCTTTATCCAATTCTAAGAAATATAAAGAGCTTCTACGTACCATGGGAGGAGCGCTTGCAGGGATTTTCTTTGAAGTGGTAATTATGCGTGTGACTCTTGAAGTCTGTCGTGATTTACCAACCTTATCAGTATCAGCCGTTACAAAATTATCAGGTGGTTTCTTTGATGGCTTGAATATGTGGGAACAATGTCTTGCAGCCTCACTTGTTTATATTGGTATTTTCTTTGCTGCTATGCAAGGAGTATCGATGATTGAACGTTGGCTTGGCGTTTCTACTGGTCATAGCGATACAGCCCAACAGCTGCTTGGAGCAATGATGATGGGGAATGCCTTTGCGACAGGTGCAGGAGCTATCGGTAACGGAGCTATGGCTATGGGAGGCTTTGGTTTTGATATGGCTAAAAAAGCCCCTGGAGCAGTTGCAGCAGGAAGTAAAGTTCTTGGAAATAGTTTAGCCACAACTGGTGGTGGTATTCGAGGCGCTTGGAATGCTACTAAGGATCAAGGCGTTGTGAATGCTGCCAAAGGCGGTTTAACTAATATGTATAGTGCTGCCGACCTTATGGGCAGAGAAGCCGTTGGTAAGGTCAAGGATTTTGTAGGTGGCGTTGATGAGAAGCTAAGTAAAAAAGAACAAGCGGCTCATGATGCTGTTTATAGAGGTCTAAAAGATCATAGTCATCCAGAAGAAGTTAAACCTGTCTCACCATTTGATCCAGATGCTTCAGCTGGCTTTGAACCACTTTCAGAAGCTGCTGGCCCAGCTGGCGGTGGTGTTACAGATCCTACGTTACCTTCTTCTGAACCTTCTGGAGAAGCATTTAGTGGCGTCAGTGAACCGACGCCATCAGGGACTCAACTTCCGAACGCTACAGGTGATGCACCAAAAACCCCTTCACACAAGCAAAACTTCCAGAAATCAATGCACCAAATGAGCTATATGAACCAACAAATGCAGCAAGCTGGTCAGCGAATGCAGGGACAAAATCATATCAAAGGTGCTGAAATTGATGAAAGTGACGAATAAAGTCTATGCTTGATTTTAGGGGAAAGGTTGTTGTGGTCACAGGGAGCTTACGTCCTATGACAAGACAAGATGTTATAGCCTTCTTAGAAGGAAGAGGAGCTATTGTTCAAAACTATGTCTCTGGTCAAACGGATATACTACTTGCTGGCCACAAACAATTGGATCTCTTTGAACCAGATAAGAGGTCTAAGAAATACGAAGCCGCATTATCACGAATAGCTGAAGGGCAAGTGATCACTATTTTTTCAGAAGAAGAATTTTTCAATCTCGTGAAGAAGTCTCACTCTTGAGGCTTCTTTTTTTATATACAAAGATATATAACTTTTTATACAAAAAAACTGACTATCATTATCAGCTGGGGATGGTTTGTCCGCTTAACGCAGGAATTTTCATTATCTCTTAAGATAGAACTATTAAGAGAAAGGAGACGGATAGATGGATGAAAAATATGGTGTTCCACGGGACATCTATGCCAAAGTAAAAATCATAGGTCTTTTCATGGCTGATATTGTGTTTGTGGGAGGTTCTGCAGTTGCTGCTCTCTCAATAGGAACAAAAATTTTTCCTACAAGCCAATGGCCACAATTAATAGCCTTTATATTATTAACACCGCTGATGTGTCTTTATTTGGTTTTGCCAACCAACGGTGGAAAGAAGAATTGGCAAAGCATGTTTCTTTTTTTTAGGAGACGACGGAAACGTTATATCAGCTTAAATTACCAGAGAGGAGTTAAACGCTAATGGCGATTAAACAAAACCAATCCCAGCCTGAAGTCAAGCGACAATTGGGACGTAAGCAAGAAAAAAAGCAAAGTCAAGAATATTTTGATCTTCATTCTTGTGTAGAGTTACTGGATGTCAAATCAATTATTGATAATCGTCAGGCCTACATTCAATTGGTCGATTATGGCTATCTTCAACTGATGGAGATACCAGGAAAAGACTTAGGATCACTTTCTTATAACGAGATTCGACGCACGATTGATAATTTTGAAAAATGGTTGACTGACTTTAATACGGATATTCAAATCGAAACAACCACTTTGCCAACCAATACAGATACACAAATTATGGACCTACGTCACCATTTAAGTCTGGTTCGTCAGGAAATGGCCAAGCTCTTGCCTGATTCACGTCGCTATATGCAATTGCATGATCGAGAGCTACTGTTAAGAGATGAAATTCAGGTAGAAGAGAGTATCCAGCAGGAGATCTATAATACTGAGTTTATCTTATGGCTCTTTGCACCAACAACCACAGAATTGGATGATCTGGTGCGTAAAGCTAAGTCTTATGGAAATAATGATTTTGTTCCTCAGGAAATAACCAGGGTTAAGAAAGAACAAATTATCAAGCAGTTTAACAACATGAACGAAAAAGTATAGGAGGATAACATGCCAGAATTATCAAAGCGTAGGCAACGGCAACTGAAAGCACAAGGCTATGACCTTGCATTTCTCAGTCGCATTCAACCACAAGGAAATATTGACTTTAAAAAAGATGACCGCTCCTGGATGAGTGGTGACGGTTATCACACCGCCCTTCATTTTTACGAGTACCCGTCAGAAGACTTAGATCGTTTTTGGTTATCTGATCTGATGCTGATTCCAGGGACACGTTCTTTCTTATCTCTCTATCGAGCAAATAATAAAGAACTGAAGCAAGAAATTAAAGATGCTATTGAGGAAAAATCAACTCGTATTACTGGAAACTCTAAGATAGTTGATAACCAACAAGAACTAGATGAAATCAAAGACTTAACTCAGCTGGATAGAGACATTACCAAGAAGAATATTGCGATGCTAGGAATGTACGTCCGAAACTATTCCTCTGCCTCAACTAAAGAAGATTTGTTTAAAAAGGTTGAGGATATTAAAGATAAGACATCAAACTTTAAGTCAACTATCCTCTCAGGTGAATTGGACTTTGAATATCATGCCCCTTTTATTCCAGCACAGTATCAAATAGATTTGCCTAATCGTAGACGTGGGATACCTATTAGAGCGCATGATTTAGCAGGTGGTTATTTCTTTAATCACACTAAGTTAGAGGATCAGAGAGGTGTCTATATGGGCTGGACACCGACGAAGGGAGCTGTCAATTTCAACTTCCTAGAACGTGATGAACGTCGAACTCGTTCGTTTATGATTATTTCAGGAAACCCTAAGATGGGCCAACGCTCATTCTTCCTGAAACATACGGACGGTCTTTATGCCAAAGGGAACTATATTCGTAACTTTGATGCTAATGGTACTTTCTTGGAGCAAACAAGACAGCAGCATGGGGTGATCTTGGACTTATCAGGTGAAGCTAACCGTATTAACATTTTCCAAGTCTTCCCGACTGTTACAAACGAAGAAGGAACAGAGATCGATAAGAAGAAATCCTATAACCTTCATATCCAGAAACTCAAGAGCATCTTCAAGCTACTTAATAGTGAAGTAACAGGTGATGACCTAACGACTTTTGGTAAGATGCTTAATGAGTTTTATATTGAAGAAGGGTTATGGGCACGTAATCCTAAACTGAATCCAGAAAGACTAAAGGCTACGGACTTGGTAAATGAAGAATATCCAATCCTATCTGACTTTATTTTGTATGCGGATGACTATAAGCGGAGTCTGATGAGCCAAAGTAAGCCTGATGAAATCGAAATTAAATCAGTCAATCGTATTTATAACACCTTCAATGAGTTGCTAACAACGAATGCGGAGATGTTTGAAGGGACAACAGAGTTTCAGGATATTTCTTCTGAGCAAGTGGTAACCTTTGACTTCTCAGGTCTTAAAGGTACTCCTCACTTGCTAAACGCTCAAATCTTTTCAGTGTTATCCTTGGTTTCAGCTGATATTGTCAACAATGGTAAACGTTGCAAGCAACTTTTAAAAACTAATTCTCATCTTACTGAGATGGATATGGAACACTATGTCGTTAATATCAGTGAGGCACAAACATTGATCAATCCTAAGTACGAAAGCAGCGTTGAATTACTAGCAGATATGATTGATTCCATGGGAGAAAACTTTGCAGGTGTTGTTCTATCAGTTAACTCACTTAGAGGGATTCTCTTTGAATCTGGAGCAGGCAACCACAAAGATCCATACGTGACAGCTGTTCAGCGTATCTTTGGCCTGATGCAATACCGTGTCTTTGCCCAGACGGACGAAACAAGTATTCCACTACTCGCTAATGCCTTGACTGGGTCTATGAATCAGTCAGAGTTAGAGACATTGCCACGTTTGACTAAAGGACAACTGTTTATGAATATCGCAGGTGTTGGGAACTTGGTCTTCAACCAGCAGCTTCTAGCTCCTGAAGTACAGCGCTATGGCGGTATCCAGTAGAAAGGGGGATGACATGTCAAAAAAGAATCCACAAAAACTTGGTCCAATCGCAAGACGAAAGCAGGCCATTAATAATTACGTCACTATCCGAAAGGTAAGGAATCAGGAAATTAGGAATTATTTTGCTTCTGAAGAAGAGCCTGATCCAGACCGTTTGGCAGAACAGAAAGCACGTGATCAAGAATTTCTAAGAAGTTTGAAAAAAATTGGGATTGGTTTTGTTGTTTTCTTAATTATCTATGCCATCTTAAAAACGATTCTTGGCTTATGGTAGTACGAGGTAAGACATGAAAAAAGCAATTTTATTTAAAATACTCTTTCCGCTTATCTCTTTGGTCTTTGTCATCAGCATAGGTGTATCGATACTAGCAGGCATTTTAGGAGCTGTTAGTAGCTCTAATTCAGATTGTTCAACAGAAGTTGCGACCTCAACATCAACAGCCACCTCTGTCTCTTCAGGTGATGGCTCGATTGATTCATTTGTTAAGGAACATAAAGAAGCCTATATTCTTTCCTGGAAAGCTGGAGGTTTTCTACCGTCTGCATCGATAACTCAGACAATGATTGAGAATGGGTTTAACTTCTCTAATCCTAATGGAACATCCTTCTGGCAGGCTCATAATATGGGAGGGGTTAAAACATCTAGCAAGAGTAACTTCCCTGTTACACTTGCGACTTACGGTGAAGATAGTGTTGACCTTTCAGGAACAAAGCCAGGAGCCAGTGTTGGAGATGGAACAGGTGGAGCTTATACTTGGTTTTCAAATTATGATGCGGGTATTGTGGGTAAGGCCGAGTTTATGGCTCACCAAACCCTCTATACGAAGGCTATTAACAATACAGATGGCGTGTCCACTCTAAGTGCTATCGCAGACGGTGGTTGGGCTACTGATGGCACTTATAAAACCAAGCTTATTGACATGTATAATACGCTTGGGAAAAAGTACGAGTGGCTAGACAAGGAAGCTATCAGCGCCCATGGTGAGAAGCCTTATAAGGAAGCAGCAACTTCACCTGGTGATAGTGGTCCAACGGATACTTTCACTAGCAGCAATAGTGATGAGGATTGTAGTGATTCCTCTTCTTCAGGAAGTGCAACCGATGGGACAGGAACAGTTCCAGCCGATGCAACAGCTTGGGGTTATAAACCAGATGATCTTCCAGATAGTTTGAAGCAGTATATTATTGATCCATCCAAGAACGGACTAACCTATAAGGGGCCAGCTGGTTGGGTTGAACATTCAGGTCAATGTGTGGCTCTTACAGTTAGTCTTGGAAATCAACTATGGGGCGGTTCAGGCACTGTTATTGGTAATGGAGACAGACAAGCAAGTTCCTGGGCAAGCACTCGATTTGGTAATAGTACGAAGACAAGTCCTAAACGTGGGGCTATATTCTCAACTAACGCTGCAGCGAATCATACAGGGATTGTCTGCCATGTTTTTGAAGATGGATCCATCTTAATTGTCGAACAAAATACTCCTTTATCAGGAGCTGATAAATATGGGGTAATTGACACCTGGAACTATCGTGTCGTTAGTCCATCATCACAAAAATCAGATGGTTTCCATTACGCTTACCCTGATAACAAGGAACCTAATATCAAATAAAGAAAAGAAGGTATATCATGTTTAATTGGATTAAGGAGAATATCATTATGGTATTTGTTGTTATTCTACTAGTAGCCTTAGCAGGTTTCGGTATATTTTCTAAGCTTCAGAAAAGTACTGATAAGCCTCCTAAGACAGAACAAGTCTCAAATAAACCAAAGAAAGATTCAACACCTCCCAAAGAAGAAACAGCGGACGAAAAGAATTATCGAACCGCTAAATTGAAGCTAGAACACCCTTACTCAGAAAGCAGCGAGGAAAAGAAGCAACAAGTCCTTAAAGCCTTTGATGAAGCTATTAATGATATTAAGAAGGCAGGGCATCTATCAAAGGTCAAAGGTACTTTAGAAAATCATCTTTCGATGAGTCAAGCAGGAATGGTTCAAACCTTTGCAATGGTTCTTCTAGTAAACGATTATGAATACCAATCATCTAAACTAGAAGTGATGCCATCTGAAAATGAAGATGTTGTTCAATTTCTGATCGTTCTGACAAAGCAGGGAGAAGATAATTGTTATTTCGTAGGAAATTTCAATACAACGGTTAACCAAATTCAGCTAAAAGCCTATGTTGGCGGTAATATTGGCGGAACATACGGATAGAATTTAAAAAAGATTGATACACAAAAAGTTATATAACTTTTTGTGTATTTTTTATTGACAAAACCTAGCGTATAAGATAAAATAGAGATATAAAAAGTTATATAATAATTTATATAACTAATTACGTGTTAAGGGAGTGTTTTCATGAAGATTCAAACAACAAACCTAGATAAAGGTGGTGGTGGAAAAAGCAGTCATACTTATAACGAAGGAGACTGGTTATCACGTATCAAAAATAAGCGTGTCCTACTGATTGACGGTGCCAGAGAATGTAACCTAACGCATTCCTTTGATGTCACAAGTGAAAAAACAATCTATGATATTTTTACAACAGGAGAGTATGAAATTTGTCGGATCAATGATAACCTTAGTTTAATTCGAGGAGATGAGCGGCTAACCGATGAACAGTTAGATTTAGCCAGCCGAAATAATAAATATCTTCAGTTGTTTATGTGGTTTAGTGAACATTATGAAGAATTGGCAGAACAGTTTGATATTATCTTGATTGATACTCACAATGATGAAAGTCTAGTAACCGCAAACTTCATTGCTGTGTCAGATATTGTTCTAGGAGTAACAGATGCTTCAACCAATGGTTTTCGTGCTTGGTTAGCCCTTAAAAAGTTTGTTGATTACATCAAGAGTGAAGCTGTCGAGGTTATCACAAAGAAAAGTTATGTGAAGGCTGAAGCTTATCTCATTGGCAATAAAATTGAGTATTACGGTAATAATGTAACAGACACCTGCAAACAATTTTTAGATGTTGTCCAGGAAGATGCAGCTTATCTGGGATCTATACAGAAAAAAGAGCTTGTGGCTAAAAGTTTGGTTATTAACCAAAGTGTTTTTGAACAACGTGAGCAAATGACTCCTAAACAAAAACAAGATCATCAGAAATTTTATGATAATATAGAGTATGTCTATGAAAACATCTTAACAGTACTAGAAGGAGAGGTTGCTTAATGTCTGATAATCGCTTTGCTCAGTTAAGAGATAATTTTGAAAAAGAACCGCCTAAACGACGTGTTCCAACACCTCGCACAACAGCAGCTCAGAAAGCGCCTGAGAGCTATAATAAGAAAGGGCGCTATCCATTTTCGTTGCATTATGATGTCCGCTATGAGAAGCTTGAAGAGCTTGTTGCATTCCATGGATCTAAGTCAGCTTCAGATTACTTGGAGAAATTAATTATCCAGGAGTGGGAGAAGATGCAGCGGAAGCTCAAAAATCAATAAAGATAGGAAGTATGACAATGACTTATTTATCAAAATTATCTGATTTAGATCAATCCGGTTAAAACGGTCAAACTAAAACAGTAGGAAGGAGTAGCATTATGAGTTTTTTATTCTATAAGGCACTTGGCTTGAAGTATTTTAACGCGGCTGCTTCTGAAGCTCTTGAAAGCAATCAGGTTCCCTTCAGCGGAATTGTTGTGATGATGCTAAATACTTTGGGTCTATTAACAGTTTGTTTACTTGAGTGCTTTGGCTATGTATTGATAATTGCCGAGTTACAATCGTTTGGGATTATTTCATATGTTATAGGGGTTCTTGCTGTCATTGATATATTTTCAGCCTTGCTATTAACCGTTTTGAACGGGGCAACTACGGTCAAGATGTTTATGGTTTCTATAGGCGCTGCCACTTGTGAGAAGGATCCAATTACTGGCAAATTAAAAATAAAAATAAAAGGAGAGGGATTATGATTATTTTTGTTTCTATCAAAAAACTTGTTCAGACTTTTTGGTGGTTGATAGCAGCAATAGCGCTGTATATCTTCTATCAGTCTATTGGTTTAAATATGTTCTTCTTGCTAGTTATTGGACTTCTGGCACTGAAATTTGTGCCTGTTCTAGTATTGCCAATTATCATCATTGCTCTAGGAGTCCATTTCTCAGGTGGCTTTTCGTTCATTGCGGACTTTTTAGAAACAGGAATTGTTATGCTTATAGGTTTTCCTTTTGTCCTCATAACTTGGCTGTTTATTGATGAACAGATAAAACAATACAAGGAGCTTAAACAGTTAAGAGCTGACGTTAAAAAATTAAAAACTAAATAACACAGAAGTATAGAGTCCTTCGCCTATTGGAGGGCTTTTTTTAATTCAGAATTAAAATAAATTTGAAAAGAAAATGCTGAATCTATAAAATAAGGCTCGTTATTTCAAAATTAAAGGAGAGGAAGAGGGAAGATGACGACCTTTGATGAAAGAGAACTGAAGGAACAGCTATTTGAACAAAATGCGATTGATTTTTATGAATTTGTGGCCAAGTATGATGATCAAATGGTCCCAGTTATGAAAGCTAGAGGATATACTTGCGTCCATTCTATGGAACGTACAGTTGCTTTTACGTTTGGGGAATTTACCTTCCGTCGCCGTCGATGGAAAAAAGGAGATAAATGGGTAATTCCAGTTGATGAAAAATTAGGACTGAAGAAGAATGTTCGATTCTCCTGGGAATTTATGTATCAGATTGCTAGACTATCTACGATGATGCCTTATGACAAAGTAACCCAGGTTATTCAGCTGACTTATCACATTACAATTACTAAGCCTACAGTCGTTCAAGCTGTTAAGCTTTGTGACAAACTGCTAAAAGAACGTGCAGCTTATCGTTTCTATGAGGAGTCTATTAATCGAGATAAACAAAAAGTCGATGTTATCTATATTGAAGGTGACGGTGTTATGGTGAAAGCACGTAACAGTGATACAGAGAATCGCCATTATGATTTGTCTCATTTCGTTGTGCATACTGGAAGCCATAAAGTTGGTAGTAATCGCTTTGAACTAAAAGATAAAAAAGAATTTGTAGCCTTGGATAATCGCTTAGTCAGGGAGCAAGTCTTGGACTATCTTTACAACACTTATGAGATAACTGACCAAACATTACTGATCACTAATTCTGATGGTGGCCACGGTTATACACCATATATTTTTAAAGAGATTGCCAAGGCGCTGAAAATCAAGCGACATGAGCATTTCTGGGACGAGTATCATGTAAATCAGAAACTAAAAAAGTTCTTTAAGCCCTATTCTGAGGAGCTTCTTGATAGAGCTTTTCAGGCGATTAAGCAACATGATAAAGGGAAGCTTCGTACAGTTCTTGATACGACAGAAGCATTGGTTTTAACAGAAGAAGAACTTGAAGCTTTTGAAGACTTTAAAAGAAAGTTGCTTAATAATTTTCAGTACACTAAGCCAGCAGAGTTGAGAGGCTTCAGTCATGCAGGTATAGGCATAATGGAAAGTCAGCACAGAAAGATTACGTACAGGATGAAGAAACGAGGCATGTACTGGACGGTATGGGGAGCTGAAACCATGAGTCGTATCATTGTTCTTAGTTATGAAGATAAATTACGAGATCTATTTTTTGGTTCTTGGAGGGAGGATTACGAAAAATTAGTTGAGTTAGAATCTTTATCAGCTGGATCTATCAAGACAAAATTAAATCAAATTGAGCGAGAATATAACCTGCATCGACTGAGTAAAAAGGAAAGCCTACGTGCTTTTTGGTCAAATAAGTAGATAAAAAGATATATAACAAGTTATATAAAAATAACCTTTCAAAAGAAAGGCTTTTTGTGCTAGAAAATTGAAGAAAATGCTTGCTTAATGTGTTTCCGTGTGTTATAATTTAACTAAATTAATCGAATAAAAAAAGACGAAGGTGCGTCAACACCTCCGCCTTACCGAGTAAGAACCTCACCTTCTTACTCAGTCATATCTTATGATACAAGATAACGGCCACGCCGTCAAGACTGAGCAAGAAAAATGTTCAGTCTTTTTGTTTACAACTCGGTTACAAGTTCTTCTCATAAGCCATGGATGAACATTCTAAAAAATTCTACCGCATACAAGGGAAGAAAAGTAGTTGACAAAGGGAATAAGGTTTGCTAGAATATAGGAGTTGTCTTCAGAGGAAGGCAGAGCCCTTTGAGAACTGAATAAGAAACCAAGTGCAGGGTTTGTTATGAGAATAATAGAC
>NZ_JBRUHR010000004.1:0-103653 GCF_053206925.1 Streptococcus dentiloxodontae
TGGCTTTCGAAACTTCAAAAACTTTAAAACTAAAATTCTTATCGCTTTGAACATGCAAAGAGAGAGAACCAATCTGATTCTCTCTCGTGCTTAGTTATAAGTCACCCACTACAGTTGACAAAGAGCCGTTTAAATCCTGCTTTTTGTTCTGTTCTAATTAATATTTTCCCATTGCCAATTTTGAACTTCTGGGATATCATCACCATTTTCACGGATATAAGCTGTATGGTAAGCCACTTTATCATCCATTTCTTGAGCAAAGGCTTGCGCTTCCTCACCAAGCACTGCCTGTGCAGCATCTTTAGCAATATGGAATCGATCCATCTCTGAGAGAACACGCATGTCAAATGGTGTTGTGATGTCGCCATTTTCACGATAACCATGAATATAAACATTATGATTGGTACGATTGAAGAAAAGATCACGAATTTGGCCTTCATAACCGTGATAAGCAAAGACGATTGGTTTATCTGTTGTGAAGAGTTGGTTGAAGACTTCATCTGTCAAACCACGTGGATCAACCTTAGGTGAACGCAGTTTCAAAATATCAACGACATTGATAAAACGAATTTTGATATCAGGGAAAGCTTTGTGCAAGATTGAAATACCGGCAAGAATCTCCAAGTTTGGCTCAGTACCAGCTGCTGCAAAGACAACATCGGGTTCCCCGCCCTTATCATTTGATGCCCAATCAATAACTTTGTAACCTTCGCGCACAAGTTCTTCTGCTTCTGCTACAGAGTAGAACTGCGGACGTGGGTGTTTAGAGGTGACGATGACATTAACCTTGTCTTCGTCTGCCAAAGCATGTTCCATGACAGCAAAGAGTGAATTGGAGTCGGCTGGTAAATATTCACGAATATACTCAGGTGTTTTTTCAGCTAAATGTGTCAAAAGCCCTGGATCTTGGTGGGTATAACCGTTGTGATCCTGTTGAAAGACAGTTGAGGTCGCAATCAAGTTTAGAGATGGGTAGTTCTTACGCCAATCTGTGTGCGTCTTAGATTTGCGCAGCCATTTGAAATGCTGAGTAATCATAGAATCAACGACACGCAGGAAAGATTCATAAGACGCAAAGAAACCATGGCGCCCCGTCAAGACATAACCTTCCAAGAAGCCTTCTGCCTGATGTTCTGACAGTTGTGAATCAATAACACGACCTGCTGGTGACAGCCATTCATCATAGGCTTCATCACGCGGTGCCAGCCATTGACGGTTAGTTGCTGTAAAGACATTATTGAGGCGGTTAGATTTGGTTTCATCTGGTCCAAAGATACGGAAATTATCTGGATTAGCTTTAACAAGGTCAGCTGCGTAGTTCCCGAACTCAATCATATCCTGCTTTTGAACAGCCCCAGGCGTTGAGGTATCAATGGCATGCTTACGCCAGTCTGCAAGGTCAAGCTTCTTCACAATACCGGCATTAGTCACTGGATTCATAGACATACGGCGATCACCTTTTGGTGAGATGGCACGGATGTCTTCTTTGACATAGCCCTTCTCATCAAAGAGCTCTTCAGGTTTATAGGAATTGAGCCAGCCAGTCAGAGAATCAATGTACTCCATATGACCTGCCTCTACAGGAATTGGAACTTGGTGCGCACGGAAGCCCCCTTCGATTGGTTCGCCATTCCATTCTTTAGGACCGGTCCAGCCTTTTGGAATGCGAACAATCAGTACTGGCCAAACAGCCTGACTAGCTTCAGAAGCTGGCTGCTTGCGGGCTTCTTCTTGAATAGCCTTGATTTCTTCAATCACTTTATCCAAGGTCTCAGCCATTTGTCCATGAATAACATCTGGATCTGAACCTTCCACAAAATAAGGTTTCCAACCAAAGCCATTAAAGAGCTGGGTCAGTTCTTCATCGGTCTTGCGAGCTAGAATTGTTGGATTGTGAATTTTGCCGCCGTTGAGATAAAGAATCGGTAAAACAGCACCATCATTGACCGGATTGATAAAGGTGTTCGAGAACCAGCCTGCATTGAGAGGTCCTGTCTCAGCTTCACCATCACCAATGACAGTCGCTGCAATCACGTCTGGATTGTCAAGAATAGCACCCGTGGCATGTGACAAAGCATAACCAAGCTCACCGCCCTCATGGATAGAACCAGGTGTTTCAGGAGCTGCGTGAGAGGCAATACCGCCTGGGAATGAAAAGATCTTGCAGAGCTGTTTGAGTCCAGCTTCGTCCTGAGTAATCTCAGGATAACGTTCTGTATAAGAGCCGTCAATATAAGAGTTGGATACCATAACCTGTCCGCCGTGCCCAGGTCCTTCGATATAAAACATATCTAAATCATATTTATTAATAGCACGGTTGAGGTGAGCATAGATAAAGTTTTGTCCGGAAATCGTTCCCCAGTGTCCAATCGGATGAACTTTAACATCATCCTTAGTTACCTCACGGCGAAGAAGGGGATTATCCTTCAAATACATCTGAGCCACAGAAATATAGTTGGCTGCTCGCCACCAAGCATCCACCTTATCAAGGTAGTCTTTGCTATCATAATTTGTCATTATTTTCTCCTTTGTTTGACTGGTTATTTCCTTTTTTAAACGATTGATATTTTAGAGTTTTTCTTGATCTGAAATCTCAAGAGACTTATCATTTATTCAATAGAAAACCTGACCAAACAAGCCAAGTAAGGATTGCATCCAATAGCAAACTTGCTTAGTCAGGAAAGTTTTATTTTAAACCTTTGACAGTTTCAATAACATTATCAACAGTAAAGCCATAATTTTCAATGACTTGAGCGGCTGGTGCAGAAGCACCGAACTTATCAATACCAATAACAGCACCATCGAGACCAACGTATTTATACCATGGCTGGGTTGCTGCCATTTCAATCGCTACACGTTTGCGGACTGCATTTGGCAAGATAGCTTCTTTGTAGTCATCTGATTGAGCATCAAAGAGATCTGTGGAAGGAACAGAGACAACACGTACTTTTTCACCTTGAGCGGCAAGTTCCTTAGCTGCTTTGACGGCCAAGTTTACTTCTGAACCTGATGCCAATAAGATTGTATCAAAGTCAGGTCCTGATTCATAGGTCACATAAGCACCTTTAGCGACAGAGGTAAAGCTTGAACCTTCTTCAACTTCCAAGTTTTGACGTGTCAAAACAAGTGCTGTTGGAGTCGTTTTATTGGTCAAGGCATAGTGCCATGATGCCTGCGTTTCACGCGCATCTGCTGGGCGAAGTACAGTCAGATTTGGAATGGCACGAAGTCCTGACAAATGTTCAATAGGCTCATGTGTTGGACCATCTTCGCCGACAGCGATTGAATCGTGAGTGAAGACATAGGTTACAGGAAGCCCTTGAAGTGCTGACAGACGAATAGCAGCTTTCACATAATCTGAGAAGACAAAGAAGGTTCCGCCGTAAACACGAAGTCCGCCGTGCAGAGCCATACCATTCAAGACAGTACCCATAGCAAATTCACGCACACCAAATTGGATATTGCGGTTAAGTGGATGTTCAGCATCTTGAAGGCCATCTTCTTTGATGTAAGTCATGTTTGAATGAGCAAGGTCTGCTGATCCGCCAAGGAAGGTTGGCAGAACAGCTGCAGCTGCATTGATAGCATCTTGTGATGAGTTACGTGTAGCTTGTGAGAAGCCATTTTCATAAACTGGGAAATCAGCTTCTGTGATGGTTACAGGATCTTCCCCATCAATAATAGCATCAACTTCACGGGCTTCCTCTGGATAAGCTTGGCGGTATTGACCAACCAGATCTGACCAAGCATCGTAGGCTGCTTGTCCGCGATCAGCAACATTTGCTTTGAAATCTGCATAAACTTCTTCTGGCACTTCAAATGGTGCATAGTTCCAATCCAGATTTTGACGTGTTGCTGCTGTTTCTTCCGCTCCAAGAGGTGCGCCGTGAACTGCATTTGTTCCGCCTTTTGTTGGTGCACCATGACCGATAATTGTTTTAATTTCAATCAAACTTGGCTTGCCAGCAGCTTTAGCTTCCTCAATAGCTAAACTAATGGCGTTGACATCTGTGCCATCTTCAACCAAGCTAGTATGCCATCCGTAAGCATCATAGCGTGCACGGATATTTTCAGTAAAGGCATCGTTGGTTTCCCCATCCAAGCAGATATCATTTGAATCGTAAAGTACGATCAATTTATCCAAGTTTTGCTTAGCAGCATAGGATGAGGCTTCGCCTGAGACGCCTTCCATGAAATCTCCGTCACCGGCAATAACATAAGTGTAGTGATCAAAGATTGGATAACCGTCGCGGTTGTATTTGGCAGCCAAGAAGCGCTCTGCTTGCGCAAAGCCAACAGCCGTTGAGATTCCTTGACCAAGAGGGCCTGAAGTTGCATCTACTCCTTGAGTGTGTCCAAATTCTGGGTGGCCTGGTGTCTTAGATCCCCATTGACGGAAGTTTTTAATTTCCTCAATAGGAACATCTTCATAACCAATCAAGTGAAGCAAAGCATAGAGCAACATTGAGCCATGCCCAGCTGACAGGATAAAGCGGTCGCGATTAATCCAGTTTGGTACTTTTGGTGTCACACGAACGTGATTAGTATAGAGACTGTAAGCCATTGGGGCTGCACCCATAACAACGCCAGGGTGGCCTGATTTTGATTTTTCAATGGCATCAACACCAAGGAAACGAATAGCATTAACAGAAAGATTTGACATAATTTTTAACCTCCTATTAGAGTACTTGATTATTCTTTAAAATACCCGCACATCGTGCGATATGCGGATATGGAATTGTTATAAAAGAGTTTGGGACAAAAGTACCCAGTTCCTTATATTTTTGTTATTTTACTTGCAAGCCGCAGTGGTTGAGAGATACTCTGTTGACTTTAGTCAACTCAGAGTTTCCCCTGCACAGTTCATTAGGTACTTTTTGATACTTGCTTTGCAAGTGCCCAAAACAATCCACTGGACTGTTTCAGGTCAGCAACTAGAAACTAGGGCTTGCTGAAAAATCGAATGCTTCAAATTACTGATTTTTGCCCTACTCTCTGATTTTACTGCTTACCCTAGAGACGATAGATGGAATCAAAACTCTAGGTGAATAAGCGGTTAAAATCAATTACAGCAATGCCTTAAATTGAATGTTTGAATCATGTTCAAAGGCATCATCAAATCCACGTGGGTGATGGTATTCAATTCTGTCTTTATCCTGTGGGTAAGTGTATTTACCGCCAACTTCCCAGATGAATGGGTGGAATTGGTATTGAAGACGTTCTTTACGCATTTTCCAAAGCTCAATGATTTCATCTGTTGAAGCCATGAAGTTAGACCAGATATCGTAGTGCACTGGGATGATAACTTTAGCACGAAGATTTTCTGCCATACGAAGAAGGTCAATAGAGGTCATCTTGTCTTGGATACCTACTGGATTATCACCATAGTTATTGATGGCAACATCAATGTCAAAGTCTTTACCATGTTTTGCAAAGTAGTTTGAGAAGTGAGAGTCAGCACCATGATAGATAGTTCCGCCAGGTGTTTCAAAGACATAGTTAACAGCTTTACGAGCCATTTCTTCATCTGTTACGGCAAGTCCTTTGAGTTCATCATTATTTTCTTTAGCACCTTCAACTGGCAATGTCACCAGACAAGTACGGTCAAAGGATTCAACAGCTGTCACTTTGATGTCTTTAAATTCAAAGCTTTCACCTGGTTTGATGACAATGATACGATCTTCCGGAACACCCCATTTTTTCCAGATTTCGCCACATTCGTAAGGGCCTACGAATTTGACATGGTCTAATTTTGGATTATTAACAATAGCTGCTGCTGTATTGATGTCAATATGGTCGCTATGGAAGTGAGATACCAGATAGTAATCCAATTCGTTAATAGCAAATGGGTCAATCACCATTGGTTGTACACGAAGGTTTGGCTGCAATTTACGCACACCAGCCATGTTAGCCATTTGGTGGCCCCAAACCATGTCTTTTACTTTTTTAGTAGATTTACCGCGGTTTGACCACAGGTCCATCACCACATTAGCTCCGCCAGGTGTTTTAATCCAAACACCGCAGTTTCCCAGCCACCACATAGAGAAGTTGCCAGCTGGCACGACTTCTTCTTCGATTTCTTCGTTGAGCCAAGTTCCCCATTCTGGGAATGTGCTGAGAATCCAAGATTCGCGTGTAATGTCTTTAACATTAGCCATAGTAAAATTTCCTCCAAAAGAATTATTTAAATATTATTTCTACAGTATCAGTATAGCTCTAAAAACGTTTTCAAAAAAGACCAAGACTCGCACACTTTTGTGTTCACTTTTGTGCTTATTCTGATTTTTTCAATGAATCCTTTTAAAAATTACTCTGTTTTTGAACACAAGCATTCAAAGTAACTATCTTACACGCTAAACTCTTCGATATCATTTTTTAAAACAGCTAAGTCACAAGGGTATTCTAAAGCCAGATATTCCAAATGAGGAAATTGCTCTGCCAATTCTGAAATAACAAGCTCACCAGTGAATAAACTACCGCTGATTTCCGGCTTGCCATCAACAAATTGATAATTTTTACAATGCAGATAGGTCGTTACAGAAGATAATTTTTCTACTGCTGCTGCAATGGGCTGATCCACAAAGACCCAGTTGGCCGTATCAAAGACAAAACTAATAGCAAGCTCAGCTTCTTTGACCAAATCCATAGCTCGTACACAATTAGCAATACCAGCATGAACAGGAGTCTGATTATTTTCTAAACGAATCCCGACTTGATAAGATGCCATCAAGTCTGCTAGCGGCAGCAAAACACTGCTGGTCACAGCACTGACGTCCCCAATATTTAGTTTAACAAAGGGAACCTGCAATTGCTGCGCTTCTGCCAAAATAGTTGATAGTTCTGGATTGAGCCCTTTATCAACAATTAAATCCTCGTTGACACTGTAAAACAAATCAAACGCGTAAGTGTCCGCCTTTTGCCTAATAACAGACAGCTCCTGAGAAATATCTTGCAAAAATTCCCGACGGATTTCTAAACGTTTGATTCCAAAAGAAGCAGCAAGTTCAATCAAATCAGCTTGTGAAACACCTGTATCTAACTGCTCTTTAAAAACAATCGTGTTTAAAATCAAATCTTCTCTTTTCATAAATCCTCCCTCAAAGATTTCAGTGCTGACCAGGCTGGTGCCAGAGCTTTCAGTGATTCCTGATAAACGGTATACTTCCTGCGGTAACTAGCCGCCTCTTTAGCATCTGGAGAGATGCGTGTTTTCACATGAACCATTTGCTCAATAGCTGCACCCAGATCAATCTGGTTGACTGCCTGAAGACCGACAATGGCTCCGCCCAGACCTCCAAGTTCTGAAGCCTCTAAGGTTTCGATTGGCAATTCAAGAATATCTGCAAAAATTTGCATCCAAGCCGATGAATTAGTAGCTCCGCCTGAGAGCCTAATCACTTCAGGTTTCTTACCATTACTTACGATTAATTGGTCTATATGCTGCTTGTGGGCAAAAACAATTCCTTCGTAAACCGCACGAATCATTTCCGACTTAGTTGACGTTGTTGTTAATCCCAGGAAGGAAGCACTAGCGTCTGCAGAAACATTGCTGCCGTATAAGAATGGGAAAAAAATAATATGACTGAAATTAGCATCTGTATTATTCAGAAAAACTTCCAACTCATCATAGATCGAATCTTTTCCTTGCTTTTTAACATTTTGAATTTCCTCAGACATCAGCATTTTCAAAACAGCATCTAAATTCCCTGCTGATGTTGGGCTGCTTCCTTCTACCAAGAAATCTCGGTTAGGATAATAAGAATTCATCTGACCGCTGGCACGGCTTGCAGCTTGCTTGCTAGGATAGGTGTTAATATTCCAAGTTCCAGCAATCACACTAAAGGTTGAAGCATCTACGACTCCCGATCCAATAGCGCAAGCATCAATATCAAACAAACCGCCGACAACAGGGGTACCAGCAGCTAGACCCGTTTGCTGAGCAGCCTGTTCACTAACCCTGCCAACAATCTCAGCACAATCAACCAAAGGAGGCAGCGCAGCTTTTATCTCAGCAATTCCAAAAAAATCTAAAATACGGTTGTCGTAAGTCCCTGTTTGGAAATTAATCCAATGATTACCAGAGGCATCGCCATATTCCTGATTGATCTGCCCCGTCAATTTATAGCGAACATAGTCCTTGGCCGATAAGACAGAACCAATCTGATCATAAACAGCCCTATTATTATCCTTTAGCCACCTTAAAAGAACTGGATTTTGCACTCCGACGACGTGCTGCTGTGTCAATGGCCAAATATCATCTAAACGCTCCTCAAAGGATTCTGCTAATTGTGCTGCACGGCTGTCAACCGAAAGAATTCCCCGCGTAAATTCTTGACCATTTTTATCCAGCACATAAAGACCCTTACCATGTCCGATACAGGCAACAGCATTAATAGCAGATGCTTTTACACCTGTTTTTTCAATAACATCGCCAATAGAAGCACTGATGGCAGACCATGTTTCCAATAAATCTACCTCACGGAAACCCGGCTTATCTTCAATTTTTAAAGTCGCAAATGATGATACCCCTAACTGATTGCCGTTTTCATCAAAAATGATAGCCTTGGTATTGGTTCCGCCGTAGTCAATACTCAAAAAATACTGCATAAGCTTACCTTTCTAATTTCAATAAAAGAAGCGGGTTAAGTGCGCCCTAACCCGTGCTTCTAACCTTTAATATAAATTCAAATCCTTTGTCACAGGATCCTCGGCATCACGCATAGCTTGCACATTCTGAGGTTTAAAGTAAACACGCTCAGCATTATTATAGAAAATATCTTCCAACTCTTCCTGAGTGAAAATATCAACAGCTTCCAGCCAAGTCGCCAGTTCTTCGTAAGTGTTGAAAGTAGCTGACCAAGGGGAATCCGTTCCCCAGATGAGTTTCTTAGCTCCCAAAACCTCCTTAGCAATCTTAATATTCGCCTGAGAATTTGGAAATGGGAAAGTTTCCGGCGCATCAATATCCTGAATGGCTGAAATATCTGTGTAGATATTATCATAATCCTTCCACATTCTCAAATCATTGCGCAGACGATTTGGTGTAGCTGCATGCGGAAATGACAAGTGGCAAACCACAAAGTCAAGTTCTGGATAATAGGTTGCCAAATTTGGAAAGGCCTGCGGCTGATGGCTGATTTGGTCAAAATTACCGTAATCAACTGTCACAACAAAACCAGGATAGTCTGACAGATAGTTGAGAATCTGAGCAATTTTTGGATCCGTATCCAAACGGAAAGGCGTATTGCCATGATAACCATGAATACCGCCACCTTGACTGATTTCAAACTTAATGGCACGAAAACCTAGTTCTTCAACATGACGTCTAACGATGCTCAGTGCGCTATCTGCAAAGGGATCAACCGAGAAAGCACCGATGAAACGATCTGGATAGCGCTTCACAGCAAGATAAGTATAGTAGTTTTGATAACCATGCAGGCTTCCCTGCAAGAGAACAGCCTTATCAATACCATTTTCATCCAAAAGACGCAGGAAAGATTCAGCTGTGAAATCCGTATCACCATAGCCGTCTGGATAAAGTTTAATGAGCTCACCATTATCCCAAATGGTATAACCCGAGCCTAGCGGTGTCATACGTCCATTGCCATTATAACCTGCTGTCGCCGCAACGATATGTGAATGTCCGTCAATTTTTTTCATGAGAATGCCTCCTTATGTTTTTAATCTTCATTCAAAATAATTTTCTCTGCACTGCCTTCAAAGCCACTGTTTTTATCAGCCATTTTTCTAAGGTAACTGTAAATATTTTCGCGGCGTGTGCGAAGAACAAAAAGTGATACCAGATAGATAATAATAGTCAAACCAATCCAAATAGGATTTCCCGATACCCAAGCAATAAAAATAAGAGTTGTCAGCGGATGAGCAAGGAGATTGAAACTGATAATCATAGCTGCTGTTGATGGTAATTCAATAGGTACATTATTGGCCTGAACTGCTGCGGTATAAATATCAGCTAAATAGCTAGCAGCATACAGTCCAATCGAAAACCAGATGATGCCATTTAAAATGGTCTTTAAAATATTACCTTTTGTAACAGCTACCATTGTTTCGACCATAAAAGGAATGGCAATCAAATCAACAACCGGAAGGGCACGGTTGCCCGGTAAAAAGAGAGCTACCACAACCATAATCGGTACCAAAATCAAACCAGAAATGATAGTTGCAGGCTCACCGTAGCCAACACCATCGTCCACCGCCATAAACCAGCGTTTTTTATCAACCAGTGAAGTTCCTTCCTCTTCACTTTCTTTTTTCTTGTTCTTTTCAACAGCCTCAGCCAATGGAGCAAAGGCCTGTGCAAAGACACCAGTAATTAATGGAAAAATAGTCATAACAGCAGCAAGAGCAATGGCAAAGTTTAGAATACCTCCCCAAGCTTCAATACTACCTAAATTCTTGATACTTCCAAGAATACCAATAATCAAACCAAGAATAAAACCAAGAGTCATTGGCTCGCCAAATATCCCTAATTTATTCTTGAGAGAGTCCGGATTTAATTTGACCTTATTAAGTCCAAGTAAATTCCAAAGAGGATCCAAAAGGAGAGCCGGAACAACTGATTCAATATTATGAATAGAGTTTACGGTTGCATTTTTAACACCAAAATAATCTGACCAGCGATCCGCTACTGTTTCGGATAGAATTAAGGAATACAGCAAAACAAAGATCATAAAGGCAAATGACAGAATAAAATTATGAGTTACTTGGTAAGCCAATGTCCCCCAAATCATGTAACCAAAGTTATTCCATAGATTGGCCGGTGTAAAGACACGAGTGATGCCGACAAAAAACAACACAACTTCTATCACCAGACCGATGACAAAGAAAGAAAGACCGATAGTCGAAGAAAATGCCGTCAAAGAACCCGTCTGCCAGCCAATATCAACAATTGGCAGATTAAGTCCGGTTGAAGCAACCATCTGCTGAATGTACTTAGTCACCATAGGAGAAAATGCTGTAATAATCCAGCTAAAACCAGTCAAACCAACTCCGGCACGCAGGGCACAAAAAAGTGCTTTCTTAGGATTGACTTTCAAACACAAACTGACAATAAAAATCATGATGGGAACAACGGTTGCCGCTCCGAAAACATCAAAAAAGTTTTTTAAAGCTTCCAACATATAGACTTACCTTTTTCTAATTTATAGTAATATTAAGCGCTTACAATACTCTGCAAAATAAGAGAGCTGAATGCTATCAAAGAAGACAGCACCTAGCCCTTAACCTTAAGAGTATTAATTATTTGTTAACCACATTAACCGGATTGCCATTGAAGAACTGAATCAGGTTATCTGCTGCTTCTTCCGCCAGAATACGGCGGCCTTCAATCGTACCTGTCCCAGCGTGCGGCGCCATAATGACATTGTCAAGAGCACGAAGCTCAGCAGAAACCTCCGGTTCAAATTCAAAGACATCAAGACCAGCGCCTGCGATTTCGCCAGTTTTCAGCGCTTCAGTCAAATCAGCCTCAGATACAATCGGGCCGCGCGCTGCATTGATGAGATAGCTGCGGTTCTTCATTTTCTTAAAGACTTCTTTGTTGAACTTATGCTTGGTAGATGGCAAAGCTGGCGCATGGATGGTCACAACATCAGCTGCTGCTGCCAACTCATCAAATTCGACATAGGTCACGCCCAGCTCTTTTTCCTTGTCTTCAGGCAGTCTGTAGGCATCATTGTAGATGACCTTCATGCCAAAAGCCTGAGCAAAACCGGCCACGGTTGAACCAATCCGGCCAAAACCATAGATACCAAGGGTTGCACCTTCTAAAGACAGCCCTTGATAACGGCGCTCACTTGGGTCAATCCAGTCACCGTTACGGACGATTTTATCGTAGAAAGCCAGACGCTTAACTGTTGCCAAAAGCAGAGCAAAAGTCATTTCAGCAGTCGGCACGCGCACTGCCTGAGGTGAGTTGGAAACAGCGATACCTTTTTCCTTAGCGTAAGCGATATCCACATGGTCAAACCCGACGGCATTAAGAGAGATGATTTCCAGGTTCTTGCCCGCATCAATCATATCTCGGTCGCCTTTTTGCCCCATCAAAAGCCAGCCGTCGTACTTATGCAGGTTTTCAAGGACATACTCCCGTGAGAAAGGCTCACTGTCTGAATAAGTCACATCAAAGGTTTCAAAAAGCTTGGTCAGCCCTTCCTTGGGCACAATACCAGTTACGAGAATTTTCTTTTTAGTCATAACGACCTCCTTTTATTTGCTAAGTTCATAAAGAGCTGCTTCGTGCCGTCCGTTGTTCGCCGAGAAAATATAGGCTTTCCCATTTTTTTCAAAAGCAAGGACATTACTGGAAGCAGAATTGGAATCAATCATCTGCGGAACTATCGCGCCATCTTCCTCTTGGAAAATCATCAAATCAGCCTTACCGGAGCGCCAGCCAAAGATGAAGTAAGGCTGCCCCAACAATTCCCCGCTCCAAATAGCATGGCCAAACTGAGTAGGCTCTAGGTAATGATAAAGCTCCTTGCTAAAATCCTGATTCAAAACTCTGAAAGCATCTCCATGAAAACCTTGGATAATCACATTTTCTTTTTGACCATCATGGTTAACATCGACTTGGACAATATCACTAGTTTCTTCACCGAAAAGAAGATCCAAACGCCAATCTCCAGTATCTGAAAAATCTGGGTAAGTTAACTTGACCACACCTTCGACTGCTGTTATTAGAGAATAGCCTTCTTCTTTGACATCATAATAACCATGATTTTTCAAAAGTCGAAGCGGCAGTTCACGAAGATTGACTAACCGCAAAAGTTCCGGAGCAAACTCTGCGACAAAAACCTTTCCCTTATCCGACCAATCTTCAGTGTAGGCCTTAGAGTTAGCAATCGTACAGCCCACAAAAAGAATCTTCCCATCTTCTTGCGGAATCAAATCAAAACGATGTAAATAAGGAAAATCAGTTAATTTACTGATAGACCACTGACCTTTTTCAAATTTCCCATAAACAATCTGACAGTCTTTTGAGTTGAATCCTGGATAAAATTTCTGCGTGGCTAGAAAATCTAAAGTTCCCGGAACCTGAATGATGCTCATGGTTCCGCCAACGTCCTGCCAAACTACAGACTTTTCAAATTGGTTATTCACATCATAAGCAAAACAAGCCTCTTCGACCTCGGATGCAACTAGAAGATAATCTTTGTCATCTTTAGTTAATCGAGAAACAGCATAGGCTGATGGTAGCTCATCTGCCAAAATTTTTCTAATATCCACCATTCTCTCCTTTCTTTTTAGTGAAACGGTTAACTAACAGGGCAAAAAATATAGATTTAGACCATTAAAATAAGTCCTCAATCTACAAAAAGATTTAACCCTCATTAGTGAATCGGTTAACCTTATCATTATTATAACAATTATCTCACAAAAAAGCAAGCGTTTTCACATTTTTATGTCTAAAATGAATTTCGTAAAACAATATTATTTGCTACCTCTATTAAGTGAGGTGCTGAAGCTGAGTTTTCTTTCTTCAGTTTATCAATCAAATGTTTCGTTGCCACACAGCCAATCTTATAAGAGTCTTGACGAATGCAAGAAACATTAGGATTTAAAACTTCCATCCAATCCAAATCTTCGTAAGAACCTAAGCCAAAATCGTTAGGGTAACGATAGTTTGAGGGATTGATAAGTTTCATAAAAGACAGTAAAGCAGGCCCGTTCATCGTAAAAAAAGCAGGCTTTTTAGGGGAATTTTGATAGGTCTCTAGAATTTCAAAAATGTCGTCCTCTGTTTTTTCAGCACCTAAAATAATCATTTTGCTGGAATCGGAACTAATCGTCTCTTTGAAAGCATCATACCGTAATTCACGTGTTGAGATTCCTTCAATCGGAAAGGTAACAAAATAAATATCTTCATAGCCTGCGGACTTCATCTTAAGAAGAAATTTTTCTGTTGAAGCCTTATTGTCTGAGACAACCGTATCTAGCAATAGTTCCTTAGATTGCCTGTCTACCATCACAACCTGTCTGTTATCCAATGCTTTAATCATAGGATTATCTGCATCAACCGAATCCAAAATAATTCCTGAAACATTTTGCTGACTGAGACGATTTAGGTTCTCTAGCTCCGTTTCAATATCATTGTCCGAATTGGTGAAATTCACCGCATAACCAAACTCTTTACAAGTGTCGTGAATTCCTTTCATCACAGAAGAAATAAAAGGATTGGTAATATCAGCAATCACAACTCCTATCGTTTGAGTGTCTCTAGTTACCAGACTTTTGGCAATACGGCTAGGTTGATAACCTGTGATCTGAATAGCCTCACGAATTTTCTCTTTAGTCTCCAAAGACATTTTTTTATAATTTCCATTAAGATAATAAGAGACTGTTGCCTTAGAAACACCAACTAATTTAGCAATATCACTAATGGTTACATTTTTAAACATCCCATACTTCTCCTATATAGCATTCATTACCTTCATTATAGCATTAATATCTTATTTGACCGAACCGCAAAAAGACTAGAACAGACATCTATAGCATCCCTTCCAGCCTATCTGAATTTACTTGTGAGTATCTCTAAGATTATTCTCAAATAAAATTTCTTGATTAACCAGCTGCTCAATCTTTCTCTGCAGCATATAGCGATCATTTTCATCACGGATATAAGATTTCAAAATAGTATCCAACTCCTGACGAAACGGTGTCTCTATAACTCGGCCATTTGTTTTTGAAAATCTGATTAGCCTAACAATATCATCATTGGTTAAAATCGGACTGACAACAATAGTAGGAAAACAGCAATCAATATTATCACCAGTAGAAATAACAACATCTGTCTGCAAAATATCTATAACACTGTAGAATTGTTCGGATGTAAAAACAGCTTCAATGTCATAATTTGGCAGATAAGTTTGGCATTGTTTTAATAAAAACTTTTGAACACCAAGCCCTTCATCACACACTAGCGTAATACGAAACGGTTTTGTCTCTTGAATTTCATCCGTTAATTCCCCGCCAATATGAACTGCTAGATAAGCAACATCGTCATCTGTCATTGTAATCAGCCAAGCTTTTTCTAAAATATCAACACAATTCTTTGTTTGCGTAAAAAGCTCCCAGTAGTTCTCCTTGATATGTTCAGTTAAAGGGTTTATAGAAGAAATACCATAGGTTTTTCGATAAAGCATAGATTTACAGTGGGCAATCAACTGGTTAAGCAAAGTATCACGATTGCGAAACTGTTTATCATAAAGTGTTTCAAACTTCGCTAAAAACTCATCAATTTGCTGGCGCATTTCGTCATAATCATGACTTTCTACATGATCATCACTGTCTTTTCGGAAAGACAAAACCAACATAGCTACAATAGATTTTTCAAGTTCATCTAGATTGATGCCAAAAGTGTCATATACCCCTTCTGCTAATTCTTTAGCTAGTTTATACTCATGCCGTTCACGCGCCAAAGAAAATTCCCTTGTAGCAAATTCTTTTTCTTCCTCCGATAGGTGCATATTGCGATAAGCACTTAATACGTATGGCAGAGATTTAGCCATAAATTGCAAATCCCGGCTATTAACCTTTTTTCCTAACTTACTGCTCAGTCTCTTAGCATGATTCACAAAATAGTTACGGGCTTGATCTGAGAAATATAAATTATCGGGCGAGAATTCCTTGATTTTAATCTTGACAATCTCATTGAAACCATCACTGCCTTCATAAATAATAGTCTGCAGCAGCTGATAGAAAAACTGAATCTTAGTTAGTGCTGGGCATTCCAAAAAATAGCCGGTCGCTTTATCTACTTGTAAACGGATACCAAATTGTTCCAAAGACAGTTTATGACGAATTTCTTGTAAGTCATTTAACACCGTATTGCGCGAGACATCTGTCAGCTGCATAATTTTTTCGATAGTCACACGGTCCGTTGCAACACCAATATAAATTAACATGAGCTGCATCCGTTCTTCAATACTCATAATATAGGAATAATCATCTAAATCATCCAATAGAGATTGACAGGCTGCTTTTTGTTCCGCATTCAAAACAATTCCAATCCGCGGATAAGATACAATCTGTTCAACATCAGCAGGCAAAGCTTCATTAATTTTATCAAGATGATAATAAATTTTACGACGAGATTGATCCAGATTTTTAGAAATTGCCATAATGGTTTCAGGCTTCTCAAGCTGAATCAAGTAAGCTAACAAATTGGAGCTTTTTTTGTCTAATAATATCATTGTTCCTCACTAATACTACGAATGTAGTATCATTATAGCATAATTTCAATGCGATTAGCATTGAATTGGCCTGCTTGTATTACAGGATCTATTATAGCTGTATCAATAGAGCTAATTTCATAAAGCCATACTTTTTATAAAAAACAGTTTTCTTGCAATATTTTAATACTATGTTAATGAGTCAAATTATCCTGTTCCTGATGATTACGAACAGCAGCAGCGAAAAGGATATTAGCTGGAAGATATATCAACTCAGGAAGCACGAGCTATCGCCCTTAAAGAGGCAGCTGTGGCAGAACAAGACGTAACGAGTCTAAAAGTTACAACAAATGTCCGATATGATAACTTTGGGGAGCCTCTTTATGAAGTTTCATTTGAGCATAATTCTGTTAAATATTATTATGCTATTGACAGTGTTGGAAACATTTATGATGTCAAAACTGATGGAGATTATACAAAGGGATAACTTCTTGTCAGACAAACTTGCAGCAAGAGATATCCAAACATACGATTTAGCTTTTTTGTTCTACTATCTTTAAGGAAAAAGTGTGTGTTTAGTACCTATCCAAACTTTTAACGACTATTTAAAATTATCTCTTAAGTAAAATCAAAAAGCTCAGCCTAGACTGAGCTTTTTCTATAAAGGAAACTTTGCTTAATGCGCATCGCCTTTTTGTCCATAGTAAGCATTTGGACCGTGTTTACGCAAGTAATGTTTGTCCAAAATGTATTGTGGTGCTGGTTCCACACGTGGGTTGATTTGTTCTGTAAAGCGATTCATTTTCGCTACTTCTTCAAGCACAACCGCATGGTAAACAGCCTGTGCTGGATCTTTACCCCAAGTAAACGGGCCGTGATTGCGGACAACAATACCAGGAACAGCTACTGGATCAAGACCGCGGTTGGTAAATTCTTCGATGATAACTGTACCAGTTTCTTTTTCGTAAGCTGAATTCACTTCATCCGCTGTCAATGAACGTGCGCAAGGTACTGGTCCATAGAAATAGTCTGCGTGCGTTGTTCCATAGAAAGGAATATCACGACCAGCTTGTGCCCAGCCAACAGCTTCTGTTGAGTGGGTGTGAACGATACCACCAACTTCTGGCCAAGCTTTATAGAGCTCAACATGGGTTGGCAGGTCAGATGATGGATTGAGATCGCCTTCAACAACATTACCATCTAAGTCTGTCACTACCATATTTTCAGGAGTGAGTTTGTCATAGTCAACACCAGAAGGTTTGATAACAATGAGTCCTGCTTCACGGTCAACCTCTGAAACATTTCCCCAAGTAAATTTGACGAGTCCATGTGCTGGCAGTGATTTGTTGGCATCACAGACACGTTGACGCATTTCTGCTAATGATTTTGCCATTTTTATTTTAACCCCGCTTTCTCAATTAAAGGATAGAGGAAATCTTGCGCTTCTTTGATAGCAGCACGGGTTTCTTCTACAGTTTCACAATTTTCAGACCACATTTCAATCAAGAATGGGCCATTATAATTGGTTTTCTTCAAAACATCAAACATGGCTTCCCAATCCACACAGCCCTGACCAAATGGCACATCACGGAACTGACCTTTGGATTCAGGCGTGACAGGATAGGTGTCTTTGAGGTGAAGAGCTGCGATTGAGCGGTGACCAACAACGAATTCGCTGTAAATGTCATTGTGCCAAGCTGATAAGTTTCCTGTATCAGGATAGACAAAGAGGTAAGGAGAATCAATCTCTTTTTCGACAGCTAGATACTTTTCAATAGAATTGATGAAAGGATCATCCATGATTTCAATGGAAAGAATGACCTGAGCTTCTTCAGCCCATGTGCAGGCCTTACGAAGATTTTTGATAAAGCGTGCACGAGTTTCTGGCGATTTTTCTTCGTAATAAACATCGTAACCAGCCAGCTGGATATTGCGCACCCCAATATCTTGTGCAAACTCGATACATTTTTCCATCATTTCAAGCGCTCTGGCTTCTTTGGCTGGATCATTGGAGCCCAGCGGGAAACGACGGTGACCGCTAAAAGTGATGGTCGGGATGCGAACGCCCGTTTCAAAGATAGCCTTAACCACTTCCAAGCGTTCTTCTTTGGACCAGTCCAAACGTGCCAAGCGTTCATCGCTCTCATCAATGGACAGTTCTACAAAGTCAAAACCAAGTTCTTTGGCAAAGTTTAAACGTTCCAACCAAGTGAAATGTTTAGGCGTTGCCTTTTCATAAATACCAATTGGACGTGCCATAGAACTTACCCCCAGATACGACGGATTTCGTCTTTGAATTCACGCGCTGCTGCTGCTGGATTTTCAGCTTCAGTGATACCACGACCTGCAATAAAAGTGAAGACATCCACACCCTCAAAGAGTTTCAAGGTGTCAACGCTAAGACCGCCCGTTACAGAAACACGGAAGCCCATGTCAACCAATTTTTTAACTTTGTTAAGGTCTTTTTCACCCCATGTTTCACCAGCAAGAAGAGCGTCTCGTGATTGGTGGTAAATAGCTTGTGAAATACCAGCATCAAGCCATTGCTGAGCTTGTTCAAAAGTCCAGTCTCCGTAAAGCTCAATCTGAATTTCACCGCGATCGCCGCGTTCTTCTTTGATGGCTTTAAGAGCTGCTTTCATGGTAGGAATGGTGGCGCAGCAGATACAAGTCATCCAGTCAGCACCGCGTTTAGCATTGTTGGCTGCAACAGTACCGCCAGCATCTGCACATTTTGTGTCGGCTACAATCCATTTATCTGGGAAAAGATTGCGAAGTACTTCAACCAACTCACTGCCGACTTGAAGCAAGCAGACTGTACCTGCTTCAATGATGTCAACTTCTGCACCAACTGAAACGGCAGCTGTGATAGCTCCTTGTAAGTCTGAGTGGTCAAGTGCAACCTGCAAATTTGGGATTTGTTTTGTCATTTCTATCTCCTTCTTTCTAGTATTTTGTAAAAATGTCTCAGTTTATTTTACGAATCCAAGTCAAGTCCTTCAAGATATGGGCTGTTTTTAGATTCTTCAACCATCGCTAAAACTTCTTCTGGTGTTTTAGCATTTACCAAACGTTCAATAGAATTATCCAATTCAAAGAGAGCAATGATTTGTGGGATAGCCACTGAAGTGTGGATCTTTGAGCTTGTTGCAGCTAAGGCAAGAAGAACCTGAACATCTTTGCCGTCTGAGAATTTTACGGGTTCAGTCAACGTCACCAAAGAGAAAGCGTCTCTCTGTACCCCAGCTTCTGGACGTGCATGTGGCATAGCCATGCCTGGCATAAGGATGTAGTAAGGACCATTTTGTTCAGTTGATTCAATAATAGCATGGTAGTACTCTTCTGTTACTGCACCGCTTTCGATCAAAGGTTTTACTGACAAATAAACCGCATCCTTCCAGTCTTTTGCTGTCAAACCAAGACGAATGGAATCATTTTCTGTAAATGCTTGTTTTAAGTTCATATTAATTACCTCTTTTTGTTAAATTACTGTCAAATACAATGGGTGTCCAAGCAAATTGGAACACCCACTATATAGTTATTTCAAAGCTTCTTCCAATTTTGTTTTGATTTCGTTATCATCCATCAAATTATCAAGACCAATGAGTTTGCCGTTTGTACGGCCATCAAGTTCATGAATCAAATGGTTTGAAGCCACAACGATATCATAACCCGAAGCCAAACCTTTAGCTTCTCCGACTGAACATGATGCAGATTCAATGTTTGAAACACCTAATTGACGCAAAGCATTTTCAACTTTCATTTTGATAACCATAGATGAACCCATACCGTTACCACATGCTGTAAGAACTTTAACCATAATATTTTCCTCCAATAATAGATTCTGATTGATAATAACTTACTTTTTCATAATATCCAATTATATATCATTTTAAATATTGACACTAAAGAAAACTTAACTGCCTATCTTTAATATTACTCTTCTGCCTGAGCTTGTCCAGCATAGTAAGCTTCCTTATCTTTTGCTTTAGCAAATTGAATTTGCGGAATAGCAAGTAAGAAGAGAGCAACAAGTGCATAGCCAATAACGCCAGCATATTTGAAGATATAGGCAAATGGTACCCATGGAATATCCAAGTCAATATTTCCGTGATAGCCACCGTAAGCTGCAAGACCAAGAAGCGATACCGCTACTGCACCGATAGCAACTTGAAGAACACCTGAAATAAAGGAAAGGGTCAAAGCTGCTTTCCAACCGCCGCGCTTGTCTGCATAAACCGCAATCGCCGCATTATCAAAGAATACAGGAACGAAACCGGTAATGATAAGCACTGGATTTTTGAAGACAATCAACAGAACAATAGTAATCAATTGACCAATAAGACCTGTTGCAAAACCAAAGAGCACTGCACTTGGAGAACCAAATCCAAAGGCTGCTGCAACGTCAACTGCTGGGAATGAGCCTGGAAGAAGTTTATTGGAAATACCTTGGAAGGCATTAGTTAATTCACCAACGAACATCCGCACACCTTGCATCAAGACAAAGAGATAAACTGAGAATGTAAATGCAGTTTGCACCACATACATATAGAAGTCTTGCTTGGTTGGATCATATAATGTTCCGGTAGTGATAACATCAGCATTAGACATAATATCGGGTCCTAAAATGATTAGGATCGCTCCAAAGAAGACAAGCATCAAAGTTGCAGAAGCAACAACTGTGTCGTGGAAAATGTTAAGAAATGTTGGTAATTTCAGATTGTCTAGGTTTTCTTCTTTTTTACCAAGTTTTGGAGCAACCTTGTCAACAAACCAAATAGCAAATTGCTGTTGGTGGCCGATGGCAAATCCACCACCGCCTGTTAAACGCTGTGTAGGTTCAACAGTCATATTTGAGCTGACTGCCCAGTAGAGACCGCAGATAACACCGATAGCAATTGTTCCGGCAAGAACATTTTTACCAAAGAATGGAATGAGAGCAACCACCATAAGTGTAATTGTTGCTGCTTGTTGCACCATGATGTGACCAGTAATGAAAAGCGTACGAATCTTAGTCACTTTACGAAGCGCAACAAGAGCAATATTGACAAAGAAACCGATTAAAAGTGCTGTTGTAGCAACTCCAATATAATCTGGGAAGTCAGCTGCAATTTTTTCATTAGCAGCAGTCAAACCAAAGTATGGGTCAATAACAGCCGCACCAATATTAAACTTATAATTCAAAGCCGCTAAGATTGGGCGGAAAGTCGTAACCAAACCGGCTGATGCAACGTCCAAGATCATATAACCTACGGTTGCTTTGACAAACCCCGCAAATACATCATACCAAGGTTTTTTCAACAAGGCATACCCGATAAGAACGAGTAGACCGACAAAGAAGGCTGGTTTTTGCAAAATGTTTTGCGAAAACCAATTCAGAATGCCTACAAGAATATCCATAAGACAACTCCTTTTCTAAATAAATTGTTTTTCTTTACATTCCTATTATAGTTTTGGAAGCGTTTTTATAAAAGGCCAAGTCTTACACAGTTTTGTGTTCAAAACTGTGCTGTTCTTTATTTGGAAGATTCTAAATAGATATCATCAGAAGATAACTTACAGTCTTTTTTATTTAGCCCAAAAGCATCATCAAAATAGGGATAACAAGCATGGTTGCCAAAGTAGTTTCGGTTACCATAACAGCTGCGTAATCACTGTCTGCACCATAGAGTCTGGCTACAACAGGAGCATTAGTCATTACTGGCATAGCAGACTGAATAATGAAGACTTCTTTCATTAGAGCTGGCAAGTCTGTCATGACTAAAATTCCCCACATAAGAAGCGGAGCAATAACAAATCGGCCTAATAAAATCAGAACCTGATCCTTGCCTAATGTTAATTGAGACAGCCCTGCCTTTTGTACTGATAAACCAATAAAAATCATGGACAAGGGGGTTGTTAAGTTGCCCAAATACTGTAAATCACTGGCCAAAAACTGCGGCAACCTAATATTAAGCAAAGTCAAGACAAGACCCAGCAAAAAACCTAAAAGAGGAGGGGATAAAATTTTACGCAAACTTTCTCGCCAATCAAGCCTTGTTTCTCCAAAGCCATCACGCTGAATAAGATAGGTCCCGACAGTCCAAAAGAAAGTCGTGTTGCACATGTAGTAGATAAGAACATAAGGGATACTAGCTTCACCAAAAAGCGCCTGATTAATAGGAAGGCCAATAAAGATAGTATTAGAATTAAAAAACATAGAGATAAAAAGACCGCTATGTTTTCTCCTTATGGAAAATAGCTGCGCAAATGCTATGGCGATTCCGAGTAGTATTACCATAGAAAGAGCTGGGTAGCGAATGTTAGGCAGCATTGCTATCAAGTCAGTCGCTGTAAATCTCTGCGTGATTGTATAGACCATATAGCAAGGCAAAGCAATCTGGGTAACCAAACGAGCTAGTAAGGAACGTGAACGGTCATCAAACCAGCCGCGCATTCCTAATGCATAGCCGACTCCAATCATGATTAGCATCACTAAAATTCCAGAAATACTGGTTAAAAAAACAGCCATTGCTCATTCTCCCCTTGTTATTATTAACAGTATAGCATGTTTGAAAACAAGAAAAAAGAGAGTCTATCAAAGCTCCCTCTTTTCAGTTGCTTTGTCTGTAATAGATGGTTGGGGTAAAAATGATTAGCTATGCCTCTTTCAGCCAGCTGCCAAAAAGACTAACCAGACAGAAGATGACGATAAAAATGATAGTAATTGTCGCTGAAGCAGGAGTCTCCCAATAATAAGAAATAAAAATACCAGATAACATACCAAGAAGACCAATTCCAATAGCCCAGAAAATGACAGATTTAAAAGTTTGTCCCAACTTCATGCCAATTGCAGCAGGAAGAATCATAATAGTTGAAACTAACAGTGTTCCTGCGGCCGGAATCATCAAAGCAATGGCAACACCAGTTAAAATGTTAAAAAGGATTGACATCAAACGTACAGGCAAACCATCCACATGGGCGGTATCCTCATCAAATGTTAAGAGATACATGGGGCGGATAAAAAGAAGAGTCAACACTAGAACAAGGGCTGCTATGATAAAGAGCTCTGTAACTTGTTCTTGACTGATTGTAATAACTGAGCCAAAAAGATAAGCGTCCAAACTCATACTGCCGCTACTTGTTTTGCTATTAATAATTAGGGCGACAGCTAAACCCATTGACATCAGGATGGCCGTTGAAATTTCCATATAGTGCTTATAGCTGACACGAAGAAATTCCAAAACCAGAGCAGCGATAGTTACCACAAAAATAGTCATCCAGGTTGTAGAAGTACCGAGAAAAACGCCGATGGCGACGCCTGCTAAAGAAACATGGCTGAGCGTATCACTCATGAGACTTTGACGGCGCAGTATCAGAAAGAGTCCCAAAATCGGTGAAAAAATACTGATAGCAACTACAGCCATAACAGCCCGCTGCATAAAATCATAAGATAAAAGTTCACTAATCACGACCATTCCCCTCTCTGTCTTTTTCATGCACATTAAAACAACGCCAAGGTGAATTTTGATTTCGTACCAGATGAATATTGCGATCTGTATAGTCCTTGACTTCCTCGGGATCATGAGTAATCATTAGGACTGCTTTACCGTGTTTATGGGCAGAATGATGCATTAGCTCATAAAATGTCACAGCCGTTCCTGCATCCATCCCTGTGGTAGGCTCATCAAGCACAAAGATATCTGGATCTGAAGCAAACATTCGTGCGATCACAATGCGCTGCTTTTGTCCACCTGAAAGACTGCCTATTTGTTTCCTGCGATTTTCCCACATTCCAACCGATTCCAAAGCAATCTTGATATGTTCCTCGTCATGCTTGGTCAGACGATGAAACCAACCAGCTCTGGGATAGCGTCCCGATTTGACAAATTCATAGACTGTGCTTGGAAAACCTGCATTGAAACTGGCAATTTGCTGAGGCAAGTAAGCCATACGCAGTTTCTTACCGTCTTTGTTTTTAGAAGAGATACTGACAGTTCCTTTTTTAGGCTTAAGAATACCTAGCGTAGCCTTAATTAAAGTTGATTTAGCAGCTCCATTTTCTCCTGTTAGGGTCACAAATTCCCCAGAATCCAAATGATAATGTATATTGTCCAGAACTGGCTCTGCATCATATTGAAAGTTCAGTCCTTCAACCGTGATATAACGCATATTATTCCTCAATCTTTGACTCTAACTTAAGTAAAAAACGCTCAATAGTCTGAAGTTCTTTGGCATCGAAATCCCTTAGCAGATCACGGTAAACTTCCATAGTTGCTTCATGGTGCTCCCTATGCTCTAAAGCAATAGGCTGAGCTTCCTTTGTTAATTCAAAATACGTTACCCGTCCATCAATGTCATCTTTCCTGCTTTCCAGCATCCCCAATCTGACCAGACTTTTGATAGCTTTGGTTACAGCAGCCTGACTAATATTGAGAATTTTGGCTAACTCTGAATTGGTCTTCTGCCCTTGAGCCAAAAGCATGAGAATGTGCTCTTGAGTATTGGTCATCTTTATGTCACTGCGGCATTGGCCAATTAGAAGTTCATGCTGATTTTCTGCTTTTAAAAGAATTTGATTGATGAGATGATTTAGTTTATCTTCTAGTGTTTCCATATATTTCTCCAATTAATTAACCAGTTAATTATATCCTATTTTTATTTAGAAAGCAATTATCAATGTTAAAAACAAAATAAAAAACACGACTAAGATCGTGTTTGAAAAATTGGTTTTGCTTTAACGGAGTGTGGCAAAAATAGTTTGAACTTCTTCGACAGTATTGGCACGAGAAACCTGACCGCGAACTTTTGCAGCACCAGCTGTTCCTCTCAGATAATGCGGTGCCAAGCCTCGAAATTCACGAACAGCAATCACTTCACCCTTGAGCTCTACCAAACGTTTAAGATGTTCTTCTGCGATAGCCATTTTTTTATCAAATGAAAGCTCAGGTAACTCCTCTCCCGTCTCAAAGAAATAGTTAATTTGGGTAAAAAGATAGGGATTATTCATGGCTGCGCGGCCAATCATAACTGCATCTGCCCCGACTTCTTCAATCATGTATTTAGCGTCTTGGACGCTGCGAATATCGCCATTGCCAATAAAAGGTATCTTGGTAAGGGCTTTTGATACACGCGCCAATGTTTCATGGTCACAAGTCCCAGTATACATTTGTTCACGTGTCCGTCCGTGCAGGGCTAGCGCAGCGACACCTGCAGACTCGGCAGCAAGAGCATTCTCAACCGCCAGCGAATTATCTGACCAACCTGTACGCATTTTAACCGTCAGGGGAATATCAAGAACAGAGGTAACTTCCTTGATAATCTGATAAATGTTATCAGGGTTCTTGAGCCATTTGGCACCAGCTTCATTTTTCACAACTTTATTGACAGGACAGCCCATATTGATGTCAACAATGTCTGCTTTGGTATTGTTCTGAATAAAATCTGCTGCACGTTTGAGACCGTCAGCATCACCACCGAAAAGCTGAATGGACATAGGATGCTCATCCTCATCAATATGCAGCATATGAAGAGTCTTTTCGTTATTGTAAAGAAGGCCTTTTTCAGAAATCATCTCCATGACAACAAGCCCAGCCCCAAACTCTTTGGCAATCGTACGAAAAGCAGAATTAGTCACTCCTGCCATGGGCGCCAATACTGTCCGATGAGGTATCACAATATCACCAATCACAAAAGAAGAGTTAAGTTTAGTCATTGATGAGTGCCTCCAAATCTGCTTCGGTAAATGTATACTTGGTGCCGCAGAACTGACAAATGATTTCAGCTCCATGGTCTTCATCTTTCATCGTTTTCAGCTCTGTCTTATCAAGCGTCTGCAGAGCCGCTTCAAAGCGTTCTTGAGAACAATCACAGGCAAAGCTGAGCGTTTCTTCTGAGAGAATTTTATAGGGTTCTTCACCATAGATGGCAGAAAGCAGAGCATTGATATGGTCATCAGACTCAAGCAAGGTTGAAATAGCAGGCATATTTTGAATGCGTTGCTCATAGCGGGCAATTTCTTCTTCGCTTGCTTCTGGCAGTACCTGCAGCATGAAGCCGCCAGCCACCTTAACCTTGTCCTTCTCATCAAGCAGGACATTAAGCCCAACAGCAGACGGGGTCTGTTCGGATTCTGTCAAATAATAAGCAAAATCCTCGCCGATTTCTCCTGTAATGAGCGGAGTGGTTGAGGTATAAGGTGTCCCCGTTCCATAGTCAACAATGACTACAAAATGGCCATCCCCCATCAAAGGCCCAACCAGCACTTCTCCAGTTGCTGTCCTTTTAATGTCAACACCAGAGTTTTGAATATAGCCTTTAACATGTCCATCAGTGTCAGCCACCGAAATAATATGTCCCAAGGAAGAGTTGCCGATAACTTTAACCGTTACCTTACTGTCACCTTTTTGATTGGCCACAAGCATCTGATTGGCAATCAATGTACGGCCTAATGCGACTGTCGAAGACGATAGACTGTTATGCTTTTTTTGAGCAAGGCTAACCGTCTCTGTACTATCTAATACATAAGCACGAAAAGCCCCAGATTCTGAAATTGATTTAATAAGTTTATCCATAGTTTAATAATGAATGTAGTAATATTTCTAAGTTAGCTAAGAAAATGCCAAATACGGTTTTATCGTGAACGGCTTTGCCTAAAGTAATCGCTTCAACCATACTGCGAATTAACCTTGTCTTGTATACAGACTGTCTTTTAACCAACAGACCCTTCCATTTCATAGGCGATGAGGCGGTTGAGCTCGACAGCGTATTCCATAGGAAGTTCCTTAGTGAACGGTTCCACAAAGCCCATAACGATCATCTCTGTGGCCTCTTGTTCAGTGAGACCGCGGCTCATGAGGTAATAGAGCTGTTCTTCTGAGATTTTCGAAACCTTGGCTTCGTGTTCAAGTGCCACTTGCGAATTGTGAATCTCATTGAAGGGAATGGTGTCTGATTTTGAAATGTCGTCCATTAAGATGGTATCACATTCAATGTGACTGACAGATTTTTTCGAGTTTTTATTGAATGTTACCTGTCCGCGGTAATCTACTTTACCACCATTTCTAGCGATAGATTTGGATACAATTGACGATGAAGTATGCGGTGCGTTGTGGATCATCTTAGCACCAGTGTCTTGATGCTGCCCACTATTTGCAAAAGCAATAGACAGCATTGTCCCGCGTGCGCCTTCTCCATCAAGAAAGACTGAGGGATACTTCATGGTAACTTCTGCGCCTAGATTGCCATCAATCCATTCAACCGTGGCATCTTTTTTAGCAGTTGCACGCTTGGTTACTAGATTATATACATTATCCGACCAGTTTTGGATAGTTGAATAACGCATGTAGGCGCCATCTAAGGCGAAGATTTCAACGATGGCAGCGTGCAGGCTGGCTGTTGAATAGGTCGGCGCCGTACAGCCTTCCACATAGTGAACGCTAGCACCTTCATCAACAATGATAAGCGTCCGTTCAAACTGGGCTGTTGCTTCGTTATTCATCCGGAAGTAAGTCTGAAGCGGTATATCTACCTTAACGCCTTTTGGAACATAGATAAAGGTTCCGCCAGACCAGAAAGCCGAGTTGAGCGCAGCCAGCTTATTATCCGTCGGCGGCACCAATTTTGAAAAGTACTGCTTGAAAAGCTCTGGATGCTCCCTGAGAGCCGAGTCGGTATCGGTAAAGATAATGCCAAGCTTGTCGTACTCTTCTTTCATGTTATGGTAGACCACTTCGGATTCGTATTGAGCAGAAGCTCCGGCCAAATAGGCGCGCTCAGCTTCCGGAATCCCGATACGTTCAAAGGTTTCCTTTATTTTCTCAGGAACATCTTCCCAAGTACGGGCAGCCTTATCAGAAGCTTTCTGATAGTAGGTCAAATCATCAAAATTAATACCCGATAAATCCGGACCCCATTCCTGCATAGGCATTTTGTTAAAGGTTTTAAGGGATTTTAGACGAAATTCCAACATCCACTCAGGTTCGCCCTTTTCAGCTGACATAGCACGAACGACATCTTCGCTGATTCCTTTTTCAGTTGTGAAGACAGGTGTCACATCATCATGAAAACCATATTTATACTCACCAAGATCAATTGGTTTTGGTTCTATTTTTTCTTCAGTCATACTTAAGATATAAGGGGCAACAAGCAAATAAAACAGCGAATCCTCCGAAACTGCTGAGAAATTCAACTACCTTGTCACGTTGCTCCTTATTCGCTTTCCTTTCTGTTTCTTATCTATTGAAAGTTTAATATAGTAATGTATTTTTCCTTATTCCTTGATGGCTTACCAACAAGCCAACCTTGCTAGAATTTCTGATCTCGCAACAGCACTAGCTGCCGTAAGATTTTTCATCTTTCAATCCGCATTCTCACTGCGTTCGATTGCTTTTTTTAAAGCATTCCAAGCCAGGGTTGCACATTTGATACGCTGCGGAAACTTTGAAACTCCTGCTAAAAGTTTTGCTTCGCCTAGTTCAGCCTGCTTCTCATCTATCTGTCCTTGAACCATATGTGAGAAAATCTCTGCCAATTCCAAAGCCTCAGCTTTGCTTTTTCCGATAACAGCATCTGTCATCATACTTGAAGATGCTGTAGAAATAGCACAGCCGTCTCCTGCAAAAGCAATATCAGAGATAACATCACCATCAAACTTGACAGAAAGATTTATCACATCACCGCAGGTCGGATTGTTGAGCTGCAACTGTTCTGCATCAGGCAAAACACCCTGATGATGGGGACTTTGGGAATGATCCGCAACTACAGCCATGTAAAGACTATCTAATCTAGAAAGTGCCACTGAAAAACTCCTTTGTTTTGATAATGGCTTCGACAAGTTTGTCGCAGTCTTCTTTGGTATTGTAAAGGTAAAAGCTGGCGCGGGCAGCCGAATGAATGCCCAGATGATTGATTAAGGGCTGTGCACAGTGATGGCCAGCACGCACAGCTACGCCTTCATAATCAAGAGCCGTCGCCACATCATGCGGATGCAGCCCGTCAATATTAAAGGCAATAACACCCGTATGCTGGCTGGGTTTCTGCGGACCGTAAACAGTCAAGCCATCAATAGCCTGCAGTTTAGGCAAGACATAAGACACTAATTCCTGCTCATAAGCATGAATCGCGTCCATCCCAAGCTCTGTCAGGTAATCAAGGGCTGCGCCTAAGGCAATAGCTCCTGCAATATTTGGCGTCCCTGCTTCAAACTTCCAGGGCAGCTCCTTCCAAGTCGCCTCCTGCTCATAAACAAAATCAATCATTTCGCCGCCAAATTCGACAGGTTTCATAAGACTGAGGAGTTCTTCCTTACCATAAAGGACACCGATTCCGGTCGGCGCCAGCATTTTATGGCCTGATAAGGTAAAGAAATCGCAGTCCAAGCCCTGTACATCAACAGCCATATGAGGAGCTGACTGGGCACCGTCAACCACCATATAAGCACCGTGCTGGTGAGCCAGCTCGGCAATTTCTTTGACAGGATTGACACAGCCTAGAACATTGGATACATGAGCCAGACTGACAAACTTAGTCTTATCTGACAGCTTGCTGCGCAAATCCTCCATGTCCAAAGCGCCGTCCTTGAGATAAGCGTAAACCAGCCTGGCTCCAGTTTTGTGACAAGCCTCCTGCCAAGGGATAAGATTGGAATGATGCTCCATGATGGAAATGAGAACTTCATCTCCGGGCTGCAGAATTTGCTCGGCAAATTTTCCAACCCAGTTAAGCCCCGTTGTTGTCCCCCGTGTAAAGAGAACTTCTTTAACGGACTTGGCATTGATAAAACTGCGAACCTTTTCGCGGCTGGCCTCATACTTGGCCGTCGCCCGCTCAGCCAGAGTGTGCACCCCGCGGTGGACATTGGCATTATCCGTCTGGTAATAGGCTATCAGTGCATCCAGAACAGCCTGCGGTTTTTGAGTTGTCGCCGCGTTGTCCAGATAAACCAAGGGTTCGTCATTGACCGTTTGATGAAGAATATCAAAGTCCTGACGGATTTTCTTAATATCTAACAAATGATTCTCCTTTCACGGCAGTTGGAAAAGGGGTTATTTTTTCTTTTTAGGAGCCGGCAATTCTTCATACATCGCCTTAAAAAGTGCGGTTAAACGTGCAGCATCGTCAGTATCATCAACCAACAGCATATCTTTAGCACCAGCATATGGCTCATCGTAAACAGCTTCCGGCAGATAGGATAAGGCAGACGGCACCGGCTTAACCAGCAGACGATTATCATAAATTCCGCCAATAATTTTGCCCTTGTAATAAAGAATATACTCCCCCATCATAGCACGATAGTTAAGTTCTTCCAGCTCCGATAGCTGTTCCAAAATGTTATTCAGGTAATGTTTACTCGAAACCAAGACCTGACCCTTTCCTTTATCTTCAGCGCTTATCCAGTTTTCTGTCTAGGACGGCAATCATCTCATTGCGAACCTCTTTAACAGGAATTTCCGTGATGACAGTGCCTAAGAAGCCTCGTATAACCAGACGTTCTGCTGTTTCCTTGTCCAGACCGCGGCTCATAAGATAATACATATCCTCTGGATCAACCTGTCCGATAGAGGCGGCATGCCCTGCCGTTACCTCATTTTCATCAATAAGAAGGATAGGATTGGCATCCGAACGCGCCTTATCTGATAGCATCAAAACACGGCTTTCCTGCTGAGCATCAGCTCCCTTAGCTCCTTTGACAATATGGCCAATACCATTAAAAGTAAGTGTCCCACGCTCAAGAATAACACCATGCTGTAAAATATGACCAACTGAGTTGTTTCCATAATTCGTAACACGGGTATCAATTCCTTGAATTTGACGGCCAGAGGAAGCACCGACAACCTTGATTTCAGCATGACTGCCATTGCCGATAAGATCACTGTCAAAATCAGCAATGACATTGCCTTCGTTCATAACTCCAAGCGCCCAGTCAATAGAGGCATCCTGTCCAACACGACCACGACGGCTTATGTAAGTCGTGACATTCTCACCCAGACGATCAATAGCGGCAAATTTCACCTGAGCTCCTGCTTGAGCAATGACTTCAACAGAGATATTAGCGCTGGCTTTTTCCGAACCATCACCAATAGTTTCAAACCGTTCAAGATAGCTGACTCTGCTATTTTTACCAGCTACGATGAGGATATGTTTGTTAAATGGCACAGCTGAAGTGCTGTCTTGGTAGAAAAAACCTTGAATAGGCTGATCAATTTCAACATTATCAGGAATATAAAGTACTGCTGCGCTGTTGAAATAAGCATAGTTATAAGCCGCGAGCTTGTCTTCATCATAAGCGACAGCTTTGCCCCAAAAAGCCTCAACGACTTCTGGAATATCTTCCAAAGCAGAAGACAAATCCGTAAAGACAAGCCCTTGCCTGAGCAAATCCGCTGGCAGCTGCTCCAGAACCGTATTTGTCCCCAACTGAATTAATTTAGGACCTTCACCTAAGGCTGTAAAATCAGGTACATTGCCTGTTGCTTCATTTTCAGAAATTTCGCCGTCTCCCAAATTCCAACGGTGAAATTTCACACGCTCAACATTTGGCAAATCAAGCTCTGCTATCTTACCAAAAGCGGCTTGACGGTGCTCTAAAAGCCAAGCTGGTTCTGCTTTTGCTTGTGAAAAAGCAATAATATTTTCTTTTGACATTTAGTTACTCCTTTTCTGCGAGTTCTGAGTAACTCTCTTAAACTTCTTCGCTGTACTCGTAACCGAGCTCTTCTGCGATTTTAGCATATCCTTCCTTCTCAAGACGGGCAGCAAGTTCTGCACCGCCTGAAAGCACAACCTTGCCGTCCATCATAACATGAACAACATCCGGTGTGATGTAATTAAGCAGGCGTTGGTAATGGGTGATAATCATAGCACCGAAACCTTCGCCGCGCATAGCATTGACACCCTTAGAGACGACACGCAGAGCATCAATATCAAGCCCTGAGTCAATTTCATCAAGCAGGGCAAATTTAGGCTCAAGCATCAGAAGTTGCAAAATTTCATTGCGTTTCTTCTCACCGCCTGAAAAACCTTCATTGAGGTAACGTTCTGCCATCTCTTCTTTCATCCCCAGCAGTTCCATCTTTTCATCCAATTTAGTAATGAAATCAAGAACAGAAATTTTTTCGTCATCCTCCTTGCCAGCATTCATAGCTGCGCGGATAAATTCTGCATTGGTAATGCCAGGGATCTCAGAAGGATACTGCATTGCCAGAAAGAGACCCAAACGAGCACGCTCATCAACTTCCAGTTCAAGAAGATTTTCACCATCAAAAAGAATCTCACCTTCTGTCACTTCATAGTTGGGATTCCCCATAATAGCTGCCGAGAGAGTTGACTTCCCAGTTCCATTAGGCCCCATAATAGCTGCAATTTCGCCCGTTTTAAGCGTCAGATTAAGACCTTTTAAAATTTCCTTATCTTCAATAGAAACATGAAGATTTTTTATTTCAAGTACAGACATTGTACACTCCTTTTTATTTGATATAGCTGGGATTACAATCCCGATGAGTTAACTTGTTAGTTTTTTTTTGAAAATAGCAGAGCCTTTTCAGAGCTGATTTGGCAGACAAAATAGGTCACCAAACACTTATTTAGAATCATTATAACAAAAAAGCCGAATGAAGGCTTTTCTGATGATTACTTTTTCTTCTTACGATTCTTCCAGTTCAGCAATTTTGCCTGACGGTAATCACTATTGCCGATAAATTTAAGCAGTTTAAAGAGCGGTGTCCGTCCCACACCCCAAATCTCCAGTCCTTCAATCAAGATTTCCAGACCCAAGGATAAACCAATTAAAAGTAAAATAGCTCCCAAGCGGCTGGACACATTGAGCAAAAGCGCAATCAGCGAGAACAAAACTGCAATAGCATAAACCACCAAAACTGCACCGCGGTGAGTAAATCCCATAGCCAAAAGCCTATGATGCAGATGCATCTTGTCGGCCTCCATAGCAGGGCGCCCAGACAATTTTCGCCGAACAATGGCTACCACTGTGTCAACAATAGGCACCCCTAGAATAATAACCGGTGACAAAATGGCAACAGCGGTAGCATTTTTCAAACCTTGAAGAGATAAAACTCCGATCATAAAGCCAATAAAAAGAGCTCCCGTATCTCCAAGGTAAATGATGGCTGGGTGGTAATTATAAGGGAAAAAACCAGCAATAGAGGCTACCAAAACAAAAATAGTCAAGGTCAGAAAAATATCAGTGTCAAAGAGGAAGAAGTAAGAAATCAGCCCCATAGTTACCAGAGAAATAATAGACACACCGCCAACAAGACCGTCTAAACCATCAATTAGATTGATAGCGTTGGTAATCGCGACAATCCAGAGAACTGTCAAAACAAAAGTCACAAAAGGACTAAAATGCAGCATCGGCCCGCCAAAAGGCAGTTTAAAACTATCAAATCGAAAATCCGTAAAATACCAGACAATAACAGCACCCGCTATAATACCAGCCAGCTTGGTCAAGGGCTTAATTTCATAAATATCATCAATCAGGCCTGTCAAGGCAACGAGGACACCGCCAAAAACAACTGGTAAGATATAGAGAAAATAAGAAACTCCCCAAATCTCCTGCTTAACAACCAGAGGCATAAAAATCAAACTGGAAATCATAAAGGAGATTAAGATCGCCAGCCCACCAGCACTAGGCATAGGCACTTTGTTAATCCGGCGAGCATTGGGATTATCCACGGCACCCACGCGGAAAGCAAAAAAACGAACCAACGGTGTCATAAGTACCGAGATAAACAATGCTCCAATTAAGACAAAAATATATTCGATGGTAAAGGGCATGCTTAGCTCCATTCCACTGATTGCAGACGAGATAAAGCATCATCTTCTAACAAAACAACTGCATGCTCTTTCAAGTAAGCACGTGTCTTATCAGCAAGCTTTGCATGTTCCATAAAACGCGCAAATACAGTGTCAGTATAATAGTTAGGCTTATCTTTCAAATTTAAAAGCACTGTCATATAGTAACGGTCGTTCATCTTGAAAAGCTCAGAACTTTCCGAAGCAATATCAAAGCCTTTACTAAAAGTCAGTACCTGAGAAAAGTCATCAAAGCCCAGAACGTAGTGAACATATTTCTTACTTTTCTTATTCTGATGCTGCGGATGCGGCTGATAAGCCTCACTGTCTTCCTGCAAGTCCTCTTCTAAAGCATCCTCAATGTTTTTTAGCTTTTCATGGGCAGCAGAATCTCCTTTTTCCATAAGATTCTTTTCCAAAGCTTTAAAGAATTCCTCAGGTGAGAGATTGGCATATTCTTCCATGTCCGTCAAATCACTGAAATCCAAATCCTTATTGAGGTCAGATTTGGTAACAAAAACATCTACACGATCCTTTCGCGGTGTCACACGAAAGCTCAACATACCGCTATTTTTAAAATTATCCGGCAGATCCAACTCATCCATGACAGCATAGAAAAATTCCTCAGTCTTCTCCTGCGGGACAAGAAAGTCCTTCAGCTCCATCCCGCGCTCTTCTAAATCTTCCATACTTATCATAATTTTCAAAGTCGTATCGCTAATTTGTTTCATTTCCATATGTTAAAACCTCGCACGAGTAATCACTTTATTATACTAGAAAAGCCCCTAGATAGCAATTTCTAAGAGTTTTTATTTATTGGAAAAATAGCAAAGCAGAACCCCCAGCCTCTAGGCTTTTTGACAAAACAGCCAATCATTTTGAACAGCTTTCATCAAAAATTTAAAAACATTGACAAAATCTAAATAGATACATAATAAATTAAAAGAATCGAATAAAGCCAGTTCAACAGTAAGTCTGTCAAAGGCAAATAATACCTGCATCAATTCAGATGTTGTCAAATTGAAGTCATCGCCTCGACGACATTAAAACATAAAAGCACTTAAAAAGCAATCAGCACCAGCATCCTAACGAGAAACAGGGCAGATTGCTTTTTGTATATTTTCTGGTCAACCCCACTGAATTAGAGCACCGCCTTGAACAAGCCATAGATAAGCACAATAGTCCCCAAAACGATGCGGTATTTCCCAAAGACGGTAAAATCATGTTTTTTGACATAATCTGTCAAGAAACGAATAGCGTAGAGGCTGACGAAGAAAGCCGTTAGACTGGCTGTAATTAAGAGGGCTGCCTGACCAAAATCCAGCGTGTTGCCATCAACAAAATATTTTACAGCTTTGAGTCCGCTATAGCCAAACATAGTTGGAATCGCTAGGAAAAACGTAAAGTCAGCAGCGACGCTCCGACTGGTACCCAAAATAATCGCACCTAAAATAGTTGCACCCGAACGGCTGGTTCCAGGCACAATGCTTAGAACCTGAAAGCAGCCAATTAGGAAAGCTGTTTTATAAGACATGCGGACCAAGTCTGTCACCTGAGGCTCAATATTTTGATGACGGTTTTCAATCCAAATAAAAGCAACCCCGTAAAAAATCAAGGCAAAAGCAATGGGAATTGGAAAATTAAAATGAGCGTCAAACCAATCATCTAAAGGCACTGCAATGATGATTGAAGGGAGGCAGGCAATAGCCACCTTTAACCACAGCTGCCAAGTAATCTGTACCTCACGCGCTGTTTTTCCGGGCTGAAAGGGATTGAGCCGTTCAAAATAAATAACAATAACAGCCAAAATAGCTCCTAGCTGGATAACAATATTAAACATATCCATGAAGGTTTTGTTTTGACTAAGCTTGATAAATTCCTGCACCAAAATCAAATGACCGGTGCTGGAAATTGGCAGCCATTCGGTAATGCCTTCAATAATTCCTAGAAAAATGGCTTTGAGTAATTCAATAATAAACATAGTGTCTCCTTACATAGCTCTTTCATTATAACAAAAAACTAAAAAGATTAGAAGCTGCCCCGATATACTATTTTTAAGCTGACTATATTGTCATTCCTGCAAGTTTCCTGTAGAATATAAAGGCATGTATGAAAGAACATGACTAGATTTTATATGGAGAAAATTCACAATGAAAAAGCTATTGCTTGCTTGTTTTGCAGCTGTCCTGCTTCTTTTTGGGGGTCTAACAGCTCAAGCAGACGATTATTTACGTGTCGGAATGGAGGCGGCTTATGCCCCCTTCAACTGGACTCAGGACAATAACGCAAACGGCGCCGTTCAGATAGAAGGAACCAATCAATACGCCAATGGTTACGATGTCCAAATTGCCAAAAAGATTGCCAAAGGCATGAATAAAGAGCTCTTAGTCGTTAAAACGTCATGGACAGGGCTGATTCCAGCTCTTACCTCTGGAAAGATTGACATGATTGTCGCAGGCATGAGCCCAACCGAAGAGCGCAAACAGCAAATTGCTTTTTCGGATAGTTATTACACATCAAATCCCGTGATTGTTGTACAAGCTGATGGCAAGTATGCTGACGCAACCAGCCTAGATGATTTCTCTGGAGCCAAGCTAACTGCCCAGCAGGGTGTTTACCATTATGATCTCATCGATCAAATTGACGGCGCAACAAAAGAAACAGCCATGGGCGATTTCAATCAGATGCGTCAGGCACTGTCATCAGGTATCATTGATGGTTATATTTCCGAACGTCCTGAGGCTACTTCAGCCATGACAGCCAGTTCTGATTTTAAAATGATTGCTTTTGAAGATGGCAAAGGTTTTAAAACAGAAGAATCTGATACATCGATTGCTGTAGGGCTGCGTAAAGACGATACAGGAACATTGACTCAGGTCAATGCTATTTTAGCCACTATCAGCGAAGATGACCGATTGGCGCTTATGGACAAAATGGTCGCCGCACAGCCATTGGATACAGAAAATGATAGTCAAACTACTGGCTTCTTTGGTCAAATGTGGATTATTCTTTCTAAAAACTGGCAGCAGTTTCTCCGCGGAACTGGAATGACGCTTCTGATTTCCATTGTCGGAACAATTGTAGGTACCATTATCGGGCTTCTAATTGGTGTTTACCGTACAGCACCAAAAGCGGCAAATCCTTTGCTTGCTCTTTTGCAAAAACTTTTAGGCTGGGTGCTTAATATTTATATTGAAATTTTCCGTGGAACACCAATGATCGTGCAGGCTATGGTTATTTATTATGGAACGGCACAAGCTTTTGGTATTTCTGTGGATCGTACACTGGCAGCGCTATTTATCGTATCAATCAATACAGGCGCTTATATGAGCGAAATCGTCCGCGGTGGCATCTTCGCTGTTGATAAGGGACAGTTCGAGGCGGCAACAGCTTTAGGATTTACCCATGGACAAACGATGCGCAAAATTGTTATCCCGCAGGTTGTCCGCAATATCCTGCCTGCCACAGGCAATGAATTTGTCATCAACATCAAAGACACTTCTGTTCTTAACGTTATTTCTGTAGTGGAACTTTATTTCTCAGGAAATACCGTTGCCACACAAACCTATCAATACTTCCAAACTTTCTTTGTCATTGCAGCTATCTATTTCATCCTGACTTTCACAGTGACGCGTATCCTGCGCTATGTTGAGCGCCGCTTTGACCAAGACAATTATACTCAAGGAGGAGCCCATTAATGACTGATACGATTTTAGAAATCAAACATTTGAAAAAATCTTTTGGACAAAATGAGGTCCTTAAAGATATTTCACTTGATGTCAAAAAAGGAGAGGTGATTTCCATTATCGGATCATCTGGTTCTGGAAAATCGACTTTTCTTCGCTCTATCAACCTTCTGGAGGAACCGTCTGGCGGTGATATCCTCTTTCACGGGCAGAATGTTTTAGAAAAAGGTTATAATTTAACAGCCTATCGTGAAAAACTGGGAATGGTGTTTCAGTCTTTTAACCTTTTTGAAAACCTCAATGTACTAGAAAATGCCATTGTCCCTCAAACAACGGTTCTTAAACGTTCCCGTACAGAAGCTGCAGCCATCGCCAAAAGCAACCTCGAAAAGGTAGGGCTGGGCGAACAATACTGGAAAGCCAAACCTAATCAACTCTCAGGTGGACAGAAACAGCGTGTTGCAATCGCCCGCGCACTTTCTGTTAATCCAGAAGCCATTCTTTTTGACGAACCAACCTCAGCCCTTGATCCAGAAATGGTAGGCGAAGTATTAAAAACCATACAAGATCTGGCCAAATCAGGCTTAACCATGATTATCGTGACTCATGAAATGGAATTTGCCAAAGAGGTATCCGATCGTGTCATTTTCATGGATCAGGGAGTCATTGCTGAACAAGGAAGTCCCACACAGCTCTTTGAGCATCCAAAAGAAGAACGGACGCGGGTATTCCTCAAGCGCTTTCTTGGATGATAACTTTTTTAAAACCTAAAAGCCAGCAGGTAAGAACTTCTGCTGGCTTTTACTGATCGATTTTAACAGGAATTTCTCTTATCTTGCTTTTAAAGCTGATAAAACTTGAGTCCTAATATCTTCAATGCCATCAGGTGAGGACGGCAAAAAGATTGATGAGCTGCCACTCTCGGCAAATTTATTGAGTGAATCCATATATTGGTTGGTTAATAAAATAGACATGATTTGGTCTTCGTGAAGCTCACTATTGGCCTCTTTCAATTCTCTGAGAGATTCTGCCAAACCATCTACAATAGCTTTACGCTGCTGGGCAATACCCACACCATGCAAGCGATCTTTTTCAGCCTCGGCTTCCGCAGCCGTAACGATTTTAATCTTATCAGCTTCAGCTAACTCTTGAGCAGCTACACGTTTACGCTGTGCTGCATTGATTTCATTCATAGACTGTTTAACTTCAGCGTCTGGCTCAACTCTGGTAATCAACGTTTTCACGATAATATACCCATAAGTTGACATTTCTTCTGCTACCTGATGCTGTACTTCCAAGGCAATTTCATCTTTTTTCTCGAATAATTCATCCAGCGTCAGCTTGGGCACAGATGACCGAAGAGCATCTTCAATATAAGATTTAATTTGTGCTTCTGGTTTCATCAGTTTATAGTAAGCATCAATAACATTTTGTTCGTTGACACGATATTGAGTGGCTACATTTAAGGTTACAAAGACATTATCCTTAGTTTTCGTTTCAACGACGATTTCACTTTGCAAAAGACGAAGCTGAATACGCGCAGCAATTTTATCAATACCAAAAGGCAGACGCACATGAATACCACTGGTAGAAGTCTTTTGATAACGGCCAAAACGTTCAATAATAGCTACTGACTGCTGACGAACCACATAAAGCGTTGAAAGCAAAACTGTACCCGCAATGATAATCAGAATTACAAAATAAATCAAAACATATGCCATTTCTATTCTCCCTATGTATGAACTTTTTAATACATTATAGCATTCATATTTATGCTGTCAAGAATTAGGCAATGGTCTCACTAAAAAAATAATTTATTAAAACAGCTTTCTTTTTTGATATAATATTATTTCCAAAAAGATGATGAAGGGCAGGGCACAGATGCGTAAAATAGTAACAGAACTTGGGTTAAGTCTGGTATCCTTTTTGATGTCCTATTATGTGTATATGGCTTATCTGCAAAAATATGTCAGGTATATCGCCAGATATGGTTTCAAATTTGAACTGATGTTAAATACTGTTATCATCATTTTTATGGCCTATTTTATCTATAATATTTTCAAGGCAGTGCTGACAAGACATATTAATCGCAGAACCTTAATTTTGATTTATTGCATCTATTTTTCTGGACTCTTTTATGTTCTTTTCTTAAAAAATATTGGTGTGCAGGGCTTCTCTCTTAATCCCTTATCCTTTGCAAACGAGATATACTGGGGAAGCCGCTTTGTGCCTGTCATGAATTTTTTGATGTTCATCCCAACAGGTCTGCTTTTTCGCAGCTCTATCGAAAATATTTTGCTGTCGCTGATTGCCCTATTTTTTATAGAATCCGCTCAATATTTCTTTCATTTGGGGATTTTCGACCTAGGCGATATTGTCCTAAATATAGGCGGCATCCTTCTAGGCACCGCTATTGCTCAAATTCCTCTTATCCAAAAACTTAAAAAAACAATGATAAAATAAAAGACCCTCTTAAAGAAGGTCTTTTTAAGACTAAGCCGGTAAATTAACGGCGAAGGCCAAGTGATTGAATCAAATCACGGTAGCGGTTTACGTCCGTACGGCGAAGATAAGCCAAAAGGTTACGGCGATGACCGATTTTCTTCATCAAACCACGGTAAGTTGCGTGATCCTTTTTATGTTGTTTGATGTGTTCGTTGAGGTGGTTGATTTCCCAAGTAAGAACAGCAACCTGTACTTCTACTGAACCAGTGTCACCTTCGTGACGTGCGTATTGAGCGATAATTTCATTTTTTTTCTCTTTTGAAATTGCCATGTTTTTCTCCTTTTCTTGCTCTATCCGAGTCTCAGGTTTTGGCAAATCCTGAAACCAAGAAAGAGTTGGTCTGTCTTTACGACCCTATTATTTTAGCTTATCCCTCAACCTTTGTCAAATCTTTTACTTTTAATGAAAAATAGCAGAGCTAAACTTAGTATTTTGCAGCTGACAGAAAAAATATCACCTTTTAGCCCTTGTTCTTTCTCTGTTGATTGATTTGTGGTATAGTTATAGTAGTTGATTACGTTTAAAGGAGTTATTAATGGACGCACAAACTAAGATTATACGCGCCAGTCATCAAATTGACATGAATGATATTATCCGTGAAGGAAATCCAACGCTTCGTGCAGTTGCCAAAGAGGTCTCTTTGCCTTTATCTAATCAGGATGTTATTTTAGGTGAAAAAATGCTCCAATTCCTTAAAAACTCTCAGGATCCTGTGACTGCTGAAAAAATGGATTTGCGTGGTGGTGTTGGCTTAGCCGCACCGCAGTTAGATATTTCAAAACGGGTCATTGCTGTTTTAATACCTAATCCTGAGGATGAAGAGGGCAATCCACCAGACGAAGCCTACAGCCTACAGGAAGTCATGTATAATCCCCGAATCATATCTCATGCCATTCAAGAAGCGGCATTAGCTGACGGGGAAGGCTGCTTATCTGTTGATCGAGTGGTAGAGGGTTATGTTGTCCGTAATTCCCGTGTTACGGTCGAATATTTCAACAAGGAAGGGGAAAAACAAAAAATTAAACTGCGCGGCTACAATGCCATTGTCGTTCAGCATGAAATTGACCATATTAACGGCATTATGTTTTATGACCGCATCAACAAAGACAATCCTTTTGCCATCAAAGAAGGAATGCTCATTATCGAATAAACGGCAAAGGCCAGTCGCACACCGCCTATTGGGAACAAAAGGCAGGTTACGATCGACCTTTTTTATTTTTTAAAAGAAGCTTTAAGAAGAAAAGGAGCAGCCAATGTTGATAAAATAATGGCAACCACTAAAATGGAGTAGACTGTTTTATCCACCAAATGCTGAGCATAGCCTATCTGCGCAACAATTAAAGCCATTTCTCCGCGGGAAACCATTCCAGAGCCAATGGACAGACTAGCAGATAAATCAAAACCGCAAAGTTTAGCAGCTAGCCCGCATCCGACCAGTTTAGTGAGTATAGCCACAAGTAGAAAAACAAGGATAATAGGCCAAGTTTCTCCCAAAACGGCCAGAGTTAATTCCAACCCAATACTAGCGAAAAACAAAGGAATGAAAAAGGCATAACCCAATCCCGATAATTTATTTTCGACAATAGCGCGCGTTTCTTTATTGGTCTGTCCGACAGCTACACCTGCAAAAAAGGTGCCGATAACATCACTCAAACCAACCTGTTTTGCCAGCTCTGCCATTACCAAAAATAAAATCACTGCACCAAGAGTCCGTCCCGCATAAATAGGAAGACGTTCAAAAAAGTGCATGTAAGGAACGACAAGATAACGAGTCAAAACCAGTATGAAAGCCATAAAAAGAAGCTGAAGTACCAAGGAAAGCCATAAAGCTCCTGTTGCTGAACCAGATGATGTAAAAGCAGAGATGAAAAAACTAAGAATCAAAACAGCTAAGATATCATCCACCACGGCAGCACCCAAAATCGTTGCACCCTCTTTTGATTTTAGTTTTCCGTATTCCTGTAAGACACCAACTGTAATAGAGACACTGGTAGCCGAAAAAACAATACCAATAAAGAGCGACTCTAAACTATTATACCAGAATTGAGAAGTATAATAGAAAACTGTGATTGGGACAATAACACCCATAACAGCCACTAAAACAGAAGGTTTGATATAACGTTTTAGCAAATCTAAATCACTTTCAAGTCCTGCTAAAAACATCAGAACCAGTACACCAATCTCCGCTAAAAAATGCAGCGTTTCACTCTCGTGAATCCAATTTAACAGGGCTGGTCCAAGAATTATTCCTACCAGAAGCTGACCAACAACGGCTGGTAATTGCAAACGCTTGAAAAGAGCCCCTATCAAAGTCGACAGCCCCAAAATTAATGCAATCATTCCATATTCCGACATACTTATCCTCCGAGTCTGTCTTTATCTCAGTATAACGAAAATATTAGTAATTCTCAATAGACTTTAAAAACAAAAAAAGCCCTCAGGCTTTTTCATTTTACCTAAAACAATCAAACCAGCATATTATAAAGGCTTTCATTTCCATGAAGGTTGATATAACCTGGATCGAAAGTAGATAACCGTTCAAGCAAGGCAACATAATCCTCCTTATCGCCCAAGGCTATCCCAATTAAAACTGGACCGGTTCCTTTATTAGCTCTTTTAATATACTCAAAACGTGTAATATCATCATTTGGCCCCAAAATATCGTTAACGAATTCGCGCAGAGCTCCTGGACGCTGCGGAAAATTAATGACAAAATAATGCTTAATACCATCATAAATAAGGGCACGTTCTTCCATTTCCGGCATGCGGTTGATATCATTATTCCCACCCGAAATGATACAAACAATAGTCTTACCCTTTATTTCATCTTTGAGAACTTCAAGAGCGGCTACAGAAGCGGCACCCGCAGGTTCTGCGATTGTTCCGACCTTAGAATACATATCAATGACTGTTTCAGAGATTAACCCCTCATCAACACCAATTAAGCGATCAACATTTCTGCGAGCCACCTCATAAGTTTTGTCCCCAACCTTTTGAACAGCAATTCCATCTGCAAATTTGTCAATTGTCTCTAATTTCACAGGATAACCACGGTCAAATGCAGCACGCATGCTGCGTGCACCGCTAGCCTCAACTCCAACAACCATCATTTCTGGTGCAACATCCTTAATATAAGTCGACACACCCGCAATCAAGCCGCCGCCGCCAACGGGAACCAAAATGCTGTCAAAGGAGACGCCTTCTTCTTGAGCCTGCTCATAAATTTCATAAGCGACAGTTCCCTGCCCCGCCTGAACGTTAAAATCATCAAAAGGATCAATAAAAGTCATTCCTTCTGCTTTGGTGAATTCCTGAGCAGCTTGTGCCGAAGCATCAAACGTATCTCCAACCAGCTTTATAGTTACAAACTGCCCGCCAAAAAAACGAACCTGACCAATTTTTTGCTGAGGTGTCGTTACTGGCATAAAGATAGTTGCAGGGATCTTCATCTCATTACAGGTGTAAGCCACCCCTTGAGCATGGTTACCAGCCGAAGCACAAACAACTCCGCGCGCTTTTTCATCATCAGATAATTGATGAATAGCATAATAAGCTCCACGCAATTTAAAAGAACGCACTTTTTGCATATTTTCTTTTTTAATATAGATAGTTGCCCCATACTTCTCAGACATGTAACGGTCAAATTCAAGCGGCGTCCGCTCCACCACATTTTTCAAAACATCATTGGCCTTAATGACATCATTTGCAGTAATCATAGGATCTCCTTTGCCACAATTTTCAGATTATTTCTATTGTATCATATTTTTTTGAAAAATAGCAGAGCAATAAACAAGAGAATCCCCTTGAATCAAAGGTTCAAGGAGAGATTCTTCTTTTATGAGGGACGATTCACAACAGCTTGAAACATATTTCTCAAGGAATTAATGATAGCTGCAATAATCACAGGAATGAGGGCAGAGATGGCAGCAAATCCGCCAGCATCTTTATCCTTTTCTTCCTCAGAATTATCTTTGTTCTTAGTTACTGACTTCTGTGTCTCTTCTTCAACAGAGGTATCTTTAGAAATATCCTTTTGCGGCTGAACTCGGGACTCTTGGTTTTCCTCATTAGTAGTTTCACCAAGATTATTGTCATTGTTTTCTATAATCAAGATATTATCTTGATTTTGCGATTCTCGAGGAACTACTGGAGTCTCTCCTGTTGGGATATCACTGCCAATTGGAGCCATCGGAGTAGAATCTTCAGCTGACGGTATCGGATCCTCAACTGATGGGGTTGATGGAACCTCTTCTGTTGGTGCTGGTTCTTCGACCACTGGACTTGTTGGTGCTTCGTCCGTTGGGGCTGGATCCTCAACCACTGGAGTTGTTGGTGCTTCGTCTGTTGGAGCCGGGTCTTCAGCTACTGGACTCGTTGGAGTTTCAGCCGTTGGTGCTGGTTCTTCGTCCACTGGAGCTGTTGGAACTTCGTCCGTTGGAGTCGGGTCTTCAGCTACTGGACTCGTTGGAGTTTCAGCCGTTGGAGCCGGATCTTCAACTGCTGGAGTCGTTGGAGTTTCAGCTGTTGGTTCCGGATCTTCGACCACTGGACTTGTTGGGGTTTCAGTCGTTGGGGCTGGTTCCTCAACCACTGGACTCGCTGGTACCTGAACTGTTTCAGCCACTTTATCATCTGGTAAATCATTTTCACGAATATAAATCATATCCCAGAGCGCAAGTGTTGGTACTGAAATAGAAAGAACCGGAGTATCACCCTCCATAGATACAGAAGCTTTAAGTTTTGTCATTTCTGACTTAGACCATTCATCTGGCGATGTCAGGTAAACTTGTTTGGCAATTTTTTCTGCTTCTTCCTGACTGCGGCCAGTCAAGCTGTAACGTACGGTTAAATCTTTCTGAACAGATGGTTTTTTAGAATCATAAGATCCCGCTTCATTTTTCCAGTCACTGCTGATTCCCATAAGATTAATCAAATGAATTGTACTGAAATTTTGACCAGATTTTGCAAAAGTCCAAACCTGGTCTCCTGAAACGCCCTGACTGTCTTTAGACAAGAGTCCGTTTGCTCCATAAGTTGAAACAGAATTACTACTGTTACGCACATCACTGCCACGCAGTAGATTTTCATACCCTGTGATAAACTGCTGATAGTTATAAAATCTTTGAATGTCATCATCTGATACACTCAAATATTGTGTAGGATAGTAAGCACTTTGCAAAACGTTTGCATTCGTCTTGCTATTGGCCAAAGCAGCCATAGACATATGATAGCCGCCTGATGCCGCCACAACAGCATCAACCAAAAGGGCAGCCTCAGCTTGAAGATTTTTTCCATCTAAGGCATCCTGACCCGAAGCATTGGTAGCGGCTCCGCCAGCAACGGTATAATCAATCCCTGGTTCTTCCATATAAGCTGCAACAACCAACGATTTACCCGTTAACCTGTAGGCTTCATCTACCCGTGCCTTAAGGTCACCATAAGTCGTCTGCTTACGTGTATTATCTAATAGCGAACTTCCGTTCGTCCATAACTCATTGTAAACAATATCTTGCTTGGCTTGAGTCATCTTAAAAGTATTCTCACCATTAACATCATTAATGGTAACATAATAGTCATTACCTAAGAGTTCCTTCATTGCATTAATGAAGTCACTGTAAGTATCTGACATTCTCTTGTGTTCGCCAGAGCCAATCTTGTCATAAGAGGTAACATCATTGTCTCCAATTGTATCACCTTGCCAACCATCAAATCCTCCACGTTTCATCGCTTCACGCATTGCTTGAGCGATGTAATTTTGCCAGGATTTATTTGATGGATCATAATAAATTTGAAGAGGTTTATCATTGATAGAGTAAGTCATAACTTGACCTGACTTACCAAAATTGTCGTAGTAGTTATAAGCCATGGCATCTGCTGAAAGAAGTGGGTTGTTCACATTTGAATCAGCAGAAATCATATTGTACAGCATGGCAACAGCACCGCTATCATGAACCGAATTAACGAGTTCTTTAACAGCAGCAGTATCAACATAGGTATTACTCCACGTGTTCCAATCCTGTTTGAAATTTTCTACATCTGGGAAAGGATCGGTTGGAGTATTGTAGACATCATAAAAGAAATACGAGTTAATATTCATGGCCTTTAATAAAGCCAATTCAGCATTATAATCATCCATATTTGATGACAGAACACTGTTTTCACTTGTTGGAGAACCCGCAATAACTCCGTAACGCGGGAAGACTGTCCAATTATCCTCAACTGACAAGCCAACACGTTTCGTGGCTAAGGCAGTATCTGAACCATCTTTTAGAGTTAGAGTAACAATGTAACCCGTATTATTACTTAACCAACTGCTTGGAACAACAAGTTCAGTATTTGATAACGTATATTTTTCACCGGCTTCTAAATAATGACTAGTGGAGAGATTGCCAATATCTCTATCGGCTTGCCTGAGATTCAGTCCTACTGTCATGTTTTGAGCCTGCTGGCTATTATTAGCAATGGTAACCTGATAAGCTACATTCTCACCAGCCTTATAACTGGCTTTATCTGTCGTGGGATCCGACATATTTCGATTGCTATCAGTGTTGTTATTTGAAAATGTAGAATTTGCGGAAGCTCCGCTAGAAGGTGCAAAAGCATTCTGGTTGCCGCTTGTGTCATTTGATGATATAGGAACCGTATCAGAACCAACATCAGTATCTGCATTAGAAGGCGGCGGAGACTCCGAACTTATCGGACTTAAAGCATCTGATTGAGTACCTCCCGACACCTCTGAAGCAGCGTCCGATACAGTTGCGGCAGGTGCAGCAGAAGTCTCTGTACTTAATGAAGTTGTCTCTGTACTTGTAAATGTTTCTCCACTTGTAACCGATGTAGGCTGTTGTGTTGAATATTCTTGATACTCTTCGGCTGAAGCACTGTTTCCCAGTGTCCAAACAGCACCTAGAAAAACAAAAACTGCTACTAAAGTTTTTAACAGTAAAGAAGTTATTTTAGACATCTTCTTGGTTCCCTTCTCAATCATATCTTTTTCAATAATTCCATATAAAGAATTATCTTTTTTAATCTTTTATAATGATATACTAATTTTGTTCTAGTTTCAATATGTTTTTGAAAAAAACGTGAAAATAGTTGTTTTTTTACAATTTCATTTATAAGCAAATCCTTTGTCACATATGAGTTAGGGTCGGTTTTGATTAGCTTTAACTTTTTTAGTGTTGAAATATTTTTTAATGTCTTGTAACCTTTTTAATCGCATATTTTTTGTACCTGTGCATTAACACTATTTTAATAAATAGTATTTAAATACTTAGTTGTTTGGTAAAAAATTCTAGCAGATTATCAAGTTAAAACAGCCGCCAAAGTTTTGATTGGCTTTTATGATAACTTTAGTCTCGATAGCAATCCCGCAAAAAAGAAAACAATCATTTACTTCTAAATTAATCATCGAAAAAGATTGCCAGCTCCTTCATGTAGAATAGGAACACTTGGAGCTTTACTTGACCTTCTCAATATTCTTTGATAGACTCTTAAAAGAGTTATTGAAAGGATTTACCATGAAAGAATTTTACAGCAATCTCTTGCGGCTTATCGTCTATGTGCTTTTCTTGATAAATAGCATTGCTAAAACCTTTACTACAGGGCCTGTCTATTATGTTCTCTTCACAGTGACTATCATTTGTATTTTATGGGATATTTTCCTTGCTATCAAAAAATGGCGTTATAAAAATGAGAATTGAGATAAAAGAAGGTGTTCAGTGCATGTTCTTTTCGTGAGTTAAAAGATTAAAAAGCGAATCATGACTTGCTAAAAAGCTCAATTTGCAGTCCACCTTTGTATAGTTCAAAACTTTTAAGGTTGGCAATAAAGATTTGCTGAGCAAGTATCAAAAAGCATCCAATGAACGGCGCAGAAAAAGCTTTAAGTTCCCAAAGTTAACAGAGCTTCTCTCAGTCACTGTACTTTGTATATCAGAATTTGTAAAAAAAAAAGAGTTTGGAACTGTTTTTTGTTCCAAACTCTTTTTTTATTTATTTTTAGTGTCCAAGATAATTGTTACAGGACCATCATTTTGAAGGCTCACTTGCATATCTGCACCAAAGATACCCGTTTGCACAGGCGTAATTTTAGCTAGTTCACTATTAAAATCATTAAATAACTGACTGGCCATCTTTGGCTGAGCAGCTCCTGTAAAGGCTGGACGATTGCCTTTTTTCGTTTCAGCAAAAAGTGTAAATTGAGAAACAGACAAAATTTGCCCATGAATATCTTGCACAGACAAATTCATTTTCCCATCTTTATCCGAAAAAATACGCATATTCGTAATTTTACGCACAGCATAGGCTAAATCTTCTAATGTATCTTCGGGGGCAACACCGACAAGCAGCAATAATCCCTGATTAATAGCGCCAGCAATTTCTCCATTAACAGAAACAGATGCACTGGATACACGCTGAATAACAATCTTCATAAAAACCCTTCTTGTAATCTGTTCTTTTAGCCATTCGTCCGCTTAACACTATAAACATCTGGAATAACCTTGATTTTGTCAACAAGATTCGTTAATTCAACAAGGTTAGCAATATTGAAACTGACATGGATATTGGCAAATTTCATATCCTTGCTTGGCTGAGCATTAACAGAAGCGATACTTTTAGTCGTATTAGACAAAATTTGTAAGACGTCATTAAGCAAGCCTGATCGATTAAGCCCGTAAATATCAATTTCAGCCAGATAGTCTTTATTGGAGTTGGCATTATCCCATTCGACGTCTATCAAACGCTGCTCATAGCCTTCCTGACTTTTGATATTGTGACAGTCTGCGCGGTGAATAGCTACACCACGCCCTTTAGTAATGTAACCTTCAATCTCATCTCCTGGCACTGGATTACAGCATTTGGCAATACGCATCAAAAGACCAGAGGCACCCTGAATAATAACACCATTTTCACTTTTAACCTTAAGTGCATCTTTCTTACTAGTTTTGACTTCCCCGCCATTTAATAATTCATCAGCTTCTGCTTTAGCTTTAGCACGTTCTTCTTCACGGCGTTCTTTTTCAGTTAATCTATTGAAAACCGAAGCTGCGCTGAGTTCACCAAAACCAACTGCAGCATAAAGAGCTTCTTCACTGCGGACACTGAGACGCGGTAAAATATCCTCAATATGTTTTTTATCAAGATATTTATTGGCAACATAGCCCTGTTCTTGAAAATAATCAACTAAGAGTTCACGTCCCTTACTGATAGAGGCTTCTTTGTCTTGGTTTTTAAAAAATTGGCGAATTTTATTGCGAGCCTTAGTGGTCTTAACCATCTTAATCCAGTCTCGGCTTGGCCCAAACGAATTGGGGTTGGTCACAATTTCAACAACATCGCCTGTTTTTAATTTGGCCGTCAAAGGTACCATACGCCCATTAACCTTGGCACCTGTCGCTTTTTCACCAACCTGTGTATGAATAGCATAGGCAAAATCAATCGGCCCAGATTCTTTTGGCAATTCTTGAACAGCACCTGTCGGTGTAAACACATAAATCCGCTCCGAAAAAATGTCTTCTTTAACAGAGTCCACAAAGTTTTTAGCATTGCCATTGGAAGCATCCTGCAGCTCAACAAGATCTTTGATCCAATTCATTCCGATGGCAGACTCCTTACTGTCTACCTTACCCTTTATCCCCTTTTTATAAGCCCAGTGAGCTGCAACCCCGTATTCAGCAACTTGATGCATTTCCTGAGTACGGATTTGAATTTCGATAGGTCCTTTAGGTCCATAAACTGTGGTGTGAATTGATTGATAGCCATTAGCCTTTGGATTGGCAATATAATCTTTAAAACGGCCAGGCATCGGACGCCAGAGTTCATGAATATAGCCCAGCATGGCATAAACATCACTCTGTGTCTCCATAATACAGCGAATAGCAATCAAATCATAAATCTGATCAAAACGCTTTTTCTTGTCACGCATCTTACGATAAATGGAATAGATATGCTTAGGGCGGCCATAGACCTCCCCAGACAGACCTTGTTCTTCACTGTAAGCCTTAATTTTATCCACAATCTTATCCACAAGTTCTTCACGCTCTCGGCGCTTTTCAGTCATCATGTGGGAAATTTTATAAAATTCGACCTCGTTAAGGTAACGAAAAGCCAAATCTTCCAATTCCCATTTAATGCGGCTAATCCCCAATCGATGAGCCAAAGGCGCATAGATTTCCATGGTTTCCCGTGAAATGCGCTGCTGTTTATCGGGACGTAGATGCTTGAGAGTTCGCATATTGTGCAGACGATCCGCTAACTTAACTAAAATAACACGAATATCCCGTGACATAGCCATAAGCATCTTGCGGTGATTTTCAGCCAACTGCTCCTCATGAGATTTGTATTCGACCTTACCAAGCTTAGTCACGCCATCCACAATATTGCGGACATCTACTCCAAAGGCTTCTTCCAAGTCATCTAAACTATAAGCAGTATCTTCTACCACATCATGTAAAAAGCCGCAAGATACCGTTACAGCATCTAAATGCAAGCCAGCTAAAATACCTGCAACCTGAATAGGATGAATAATATAAGGCTCTCCAGATTGTCGTGCTTGCTGAGCATGAGCTTTTGTCGCAAATTGCAGAGCTTCATCTACAAAGGCCACATCAGATTCAGCCATATAGTCCGAACAGATTTTTAAAACATCTTCTCCTGTCAAATTGGGATTTTTAGCCATAGCATATTTCCTTTGAATTTATAGTTAAGCTCTATTTTATCACTTTTAAGGCAAATTCTAAAGGTTTTGAGAATCTTTCTCATGATTTTCTTGAGTACTTGAAAGGCACTAGATATTGTGCTAGAATCTTATCAAAATAGCAGATTTAGTATCATTGGAATTTAGCTCCGCTATTTTCAATAAAGAAAAGAGGATAATAATGTCTCAACTAACTCTTATCTATATCAGTCTCAGCGGAAATACACAAAGTTTTGTAAGACGGCTGAGTGACTATCTATCCTTTAATCATAGCGTAAAAACGCGTCAAATCAATGTTAAAGACCTTAATCATGAAACATTTCGTATTGAAGAAAATTTTGTAGCCTTTCTGCCCACCTACTTAGAAGGCGGAAATGGTATTGATTCAGGCGATGTAGAGATCTTAACCAACCCGCTGGGAGATTTTATCGCTAGCCATGACAACTACACTCGCTGCTTTGGTATTATTGGTTCTGGCAATCGTAATTTTAACAACCAGTATTGCTTAACCGCAAAACAGTACAGTGAACGTTTTGGCTTTCCTATGTTAGGAGACTTTGAACTCAGAGGAACAAATGCCGACATTGAACGACTGGCAGCTGTAATTTTAGAGGAAAAAAGAAAATTTGAGGAAAAATAAGATAATTCTATCGTTTTTAGATAGAATTCCTGTACGGACTTGAAAGCGAGGCCGCTAATGAACGACAGTATCATTGTACATAAAAAATCATCTGCTTCTTGGTTTTATTTCATTGATTCTTTGCTATTTACAGCACTCAGCATCTACTTCACTTTCTGTTTTCCAATCGAACTTACGGGAGGCAAGCAACTCCTCATAAACATCTTAAAACCTGTGTTTTTCTTTGGTATCTTCTTTTTTGGAGGCTGTACATTCTTTTGTATCAAGAGGCTCTTCAATCCCAAGCCTATCTTGCAAGTTGATGAAAGCGGAATCACTGATACATCATCTGCCTTGGCTATCGGTCATATTCCTTGGAGAGATATTTCTGATGTACAATTAACTCATTATTTCAATCAAACTTTTATCTCTGTTGCTGTAAAAGACGAAAAGCAGTACCTCTCTAAAATGAACTTCCTGCAAAAACAGGCAACCAAAACCAACATGAAAATGGGCTTCCCTCTGGTAAATATTACACTCAATACCAGCGGAGTAGACCCTGAGGCTATTTTTCTTCAAATAAAAGAACGCTACCGAGATAGATACGACCCACAGTTATGCGAAAGTAACAATGTTACTTAGTTATTCATTTAAAGCTTTACACAGAAAATTGTTCTGTCCGCTACATTTTAAAATCCTGTCCCATGACATTATTCAAATAAAATCAAAATGAAAAGAAACCCTATACAAGGGTTTCTTTTTAACTTATCATGCCGATTGTAGGGATCGAACCTGCGACCTACGCGTTACGAGTGCGTTGCTCTACCAACTGAGCTAAATCGGCTTCACAAAGACTATTCTATCATTTTTAGATAGAAAGTCAATTTTATTTTTAAAAAAATGAAGAGACAATAGCTATTTCAATAGTTCTGTTAAGCAAGACACTGCGCTAAGAGCATAAAGCGGAGCAGTTTCTGTTCGCATGATGCGGGGACCAAGGCCAACGGTGACAGCCCCAGCCTTCTCAAAGGCTTGAATTTCCGCTGGTGAAAGGCCGCCCTCCGGACCGAAGATGAAGAGCAGCTTTTGTCCTTTTTCGGCTGTCGCCAGTTCACGCGCCAAAGCTGCGCTTTCACCTTCTTTGGCCGATTCTTCGTAGGCGACCAAGATTTTGTCAAAATGCGCCAGCTGGGCCAAAAAATCAGCCTTTTTCTCAAAGAGGTTGATCTGCGGAATGACATTGCGTTTGGATTGTTCGGCTGCGCCTTGGACGATTTTCGTTAATTTCTCGGTTTTCTTAGCTAGTTTTTTGCTGTCCCATTTAGCCACTGACCAGTCAGCTGGAAAGGCCCAGAGAGCTGACGCTCCCAGTTCGGTTGTTTTTTGCGCTAGAAATTCTAATTTATCCCCTTTGGGAAAGCCTGAGGCAATGGTGACTTGGACGGGCAATTCCACATCATCTGGCAAGGTTTCTGTCAGTTCAAAAGTGTGAGCTGCGCTGTCTGTGACTTTCGCCAAATGCTTGACCCCATCATCAAAAACCAGCACTACTTTATCGTCTTTAGACAAGCGCATGACCTGAAACATGTGCTTAATGGTATCCTTATCGGTAATGGTGACCAGCTTGTCAGCTTTGCCATTTACAAAATACTGCTGCATCTATCCTCCAATCACGCCTGAAATATCGTCTGTTTTCTTGAAGACAAGAGCATTCCACTCGCCCTGAATCATGTGGGTTTCGAGGAAAAAGCCTGCGCTATAAGCCGCTTCGAGAACGCTATCTAATTTTTCCGAAATAATGCCAGACATGATAAGGTAGCCCTCGTCCTTGACCAGACGGTAGGCATCCTCAGTCAGATTGACCAAAATGTCTGCTAAAATATTAGCCACAATGATATCCGCTTCAAGCTCAACACCCTTGAGCAAATCACCAGTTGCTACATGAATGTTATCTGTACCAGCATTCAAATCAATGTTTTCCTGAGCCACGCGCACGGCCACATCATCAAGGTCGTAAGCGTAAATGTCCTTGGCCCCTAGAAGAGAGCTGGCTATGGAGAGTACTCCTGAGCCGGTTCCCACATCAATGACTGTCTCACCGCCGCGCAAAACTTGCTCCAAGGCGAAAAGGCTCATCTTGGTGGTCGGATGGGTACCCGTGCCAAAAGCCATGCCGGGATCCAGTTTGATAATTTTTTCGCCTGCTTGTGCTTCATAATCGGTCCAAGACGGCACGATGGTTAAATCATGCGTGATACGAGCAGGTTCATAGTATTTCTTCCAGTTTTCAGCCCAGTCTTCCTCGACCAATTCTTGAGTGGACAGTTCTACCTGACCAGTCTGCAGACCAAAATCAGACAGCTCAGCCAAGCGTTCATTGACCTGTCTCGTAATGGCTGCCATATCCGCTGTTTCGGGGTAGTAGGCTGTGATAGTGACCATTTCCACCTGCTCTACTTCTGGGAAAAGCTCGCCATACTTGCCAACTTGACCAAGATAATCCGCACTGTCATCAATAGCCACCCCTTGGCTGCCGCATTCAATTAAAATATTGGAAGCCGCTTCTTCCGCCTCACGATTGACTGTGATGGTTAGTTCTTGCCATGCGTTCATGTTGTTTTTCTTTCTAGAATCTGTATCATCATCCTGATAGTAGCTTAAATACCTCACCTATTAGCTATTAATGGTATAACTACTTATTCCAATGTCTAATATCATATCTTCAATGTTCCTTTGTGTCAAATCATCAAAGGCATAAAATGTCCATTGTGCATATGGAAATTGATGATTGAGGTATTCAAAATAAGGAAAATCAATTGCGCAAGAGTGACCATACACAATAATTTCGTTTATTTCATAGTTACTAAGAAATTTTTCTACAAGTCCAATTTGAAACTCTTTTTTAAATGATTCAACTTTATTAGCCAAATTTTCATAAGCAGTTCTAACATAGTAGTCCTCAAGACTATTAATATATTCTCTCAAAGCAACTTCTCTATACGGTCCCCTTCCTTTTTTACGTACATCATCTTGAATATTATCAGGTAAAAAATTACCTTCTGGATAGCCTAACAATAAATTATTTTCTCCAACTTCCCCATGAATATGTAAAACTCTTTCTGCTTTAATACCATAAATTTGTTCAAGAGTGTGAGTATAATTGAAATTAATAAATAAATCTTCTTTATAAAACATCCTCTTAAATTTTCTCTGAGGATTGATATTACAAAGAGCGTCTTCTGCTTGACTAGCAAATTCATTTAATGACTCCTGCAAATTTCCACTCATATCTGCTTGAAGAATAATTTCATCACGGTCACTTTCTCTATCAGACAAATAATCAGGATAATATCCATCGAATATATTCGATAAAGCATTAAAATCAGGTTTCGCTAATAAATTTTCAAAATCAGACCAGATATCGTCATCCTCTGATTGATAGAGATCCCAAAAATACGGATTAGCTTCATTCCTTTCAGCAATTTCTTTGAAATCTGGATCAAATCTAGTCGGTAGGCCATGAGCAAGATCAAAACCATTGCCAATTAGTAATAATCTATTTCTCATTTTATTTCTCCCTAATACCTCGGATACGGGTAAAACTCCGTCTCTTCCAACTCTGCTTTTCCCTTGTCAAAGGCTTCTTCATCCCAAACAATCACAAAATCTTCAGCTTCTGGGTTTTCCAGAAAGTCCATCAAATCACTGAGTCCTTCTGTGGCTGCATCATTCAAACATTCAGCAAAGTAAGCCAGAAACTCACGTGAGAGGCCCTTTTTAGGCTCGTAGGGGATGGTCACTAGGTAGTCGTCCGCATCAAACTTGGACTTGGTAGGATTGTAGAAAAGCACATAGTCCTCAAAAACAATATCTTCGCTGGAAACCTCACCGCTGTCATCTACCGTTTCAATACTATTTGTGTTTTGTGCTTCCAGCACAAAGGTCAGCTCAACCGTGTGATTTTTCTTGTTCCAATCGATTGCATAGTCAAATGAAAAGTGCTTGTCCATTTCTTCTTCTAGCACCGATAAAAAGCCATATTTAGCCATAATCACTCCTTTTCAGTAAGGTATTCTCTTCATTTTAGCATATTTTCTTTTAGAATAAGCTGACGCTATTTAAAAAACAAAGCAGAAAATCTGCTCTGTCAGTAGTTTTAATGGGCATTTTCTACCGCAGCTGTCACAAATGCGGTGTAAAGTTCTTCTGCACGATTAGGACGACTTTGCAATTCTGGGTGATATTGAGCTGCCACAAAGAATTTTTTATCTGACAATTCAACAACTTCCATCAAACGGTTGTCTGGCGACACACCTGAGAAAACAAAACCTGCCGCTTCAAATTGTTCACGGAATGCGGTATTAAACTCATAACGGTGACGGTGGCGGCGCTGAACAACTTCTTGATTATTATAGGCAGCAGCAGCCTTAGACCCAGGCTTTAATTTACAAGGATAAAGCCCCAGACGAAGCGTTCCTCCCATGTCTTCAATGTCTATCTGGTCCCGCATAATATCAATAATTGGATAGTTAGTCTTTGAATCAAGTTCTGTTGAGTTAGCACCCTCCATATTTAAAACATGACGGGCAAATTCAACACAGGTCAGCTGCATGCCAAGACAGATACCTAACATAGGCACATCATTTTCACGCGCATAGCGGATAGCTTCAATTTTACCTTCTGTTCCACGCTGGCCAAAGCCGCCAGGCACAATAATACCATCAGCATTTCCAAGGAGTTCTGCTGCATTTTCTCTGGTAACATCATTGGCATTAATCCATTGAAGGTCAATAGCAGAGTCGTTGACATAGCCTGAATGCTTAAGAGCCTCAACAACTGAAAGATAGGCGTCAGGTAATTCAACATATTTCCCAACAAGAGCAATTGTGGTCGTTTTCTTAAGAGAAAGCACCTTGTCAACCATAGCAGACCAGTCTGTCATATCTGCTTGCGGTGCATCAATTTTAAGGTGGTCACAGACGATTTGATCCATATTTTGTGCCTGCATGTTAAGAGGCACCTGATAGATATGATCAACGTCCAAAGACTCAATTACCGCTTCTGGAGCAACGTCACAAAACTGTGCCAATTTGTTCTTGATATTTTGTCCAGCAGGCTGCTCGGTACGAATAACCAGCATATTAGGCTGAATACCAAGACCTCGCAATTCTTTAACAGAATGCTGAGTTGGTTTAGTTTTCATCTCTCCAGCAGCTTTCAAGTATGGTAAGAGAGTTGTATGGATATACATCACATTATCTGCACCGACATCAGCTTTCATCTGACGAAGAGCTTCTAAAAATGGCAGGCTTTCAATATCCCCAACTGTCCCGCCAACTTCGGTAATGATAATATCTGAATCCGTCGTAGTAGCTGCACGCTTAATTTTCTCTTTCAAAGCATCCGTAATATGAGGAATAACCTGAACTGTTGCGCCGAGGTATTCTCCTTTACGTTCCTTACGGAGCACTTCATTATAAATTTTACCCGTTGTTACATTTGAATATTTATTGAGATTGATATCAATAAAACGCTCATAATGCCCAAGGTCAAGATCTGTTTCAGCTCCATCATCCGTGACATAAACTTCGCCGTGCTGGTAAGGGCTCATTGTCCCTGGGTCAATATTAATATAAGGGTCAAATTTTTGAATTGTGACCTTTAGGCCGCGATTCTTTAGCAGACGCCCTAAACTTGCTGCCACAATTCCTTTCCCTATTGAAGAAACCACGCCACCAGTGACGAAAATATACTTTGTCATGAAACACTCCTTCTGATTTGCATTATTGATGATTTTTTGGGGAACAATAGCTGAGCTATCTTACATCAATTTATAAAATAAAAAATGACTCCCGAGATTTGTCTCTGGGAGCCTTATATCTGACCTCTCTAAAAGAGGTGCCCGATAAATAGTCTAAACTATCTGTGACTATTTGTCAATGAAAATTATTCTTTTAAATCATCTTCTGAGTAGTCATCTTCATCATCGTCTTCATCATCACTGATTTCAACATCATCCTCAATATCGTCTTCATCTGGAATAATTTCATTCAGTTCTGAATCGTAAGACTCTACCTCAGACTGCTCATCGTCTTCAGTATCATTGTCATACTCAAGATTATCAGTATTTGGTGTAAACCCTTCATCTTCTGGGTCATCATCATTATAATCAATCGCATCTTCATCGCCGTCCATAAAGGCATTGACTTTCTTATTCTTACGTTTAGGCGCACCTTCTTCCTCTTCTTCAAGAGTAATAATTTCTTCATCAATTTCATCAATGGCGTACCAAGAGCGTAAGCCCCACTTGTTATCACCAAGCGGGATAAAGCTGCCATCAGTATTCAAGTCAGAATAAAAGAATGGCAGAGCTTCACGAATAGAGGCATCTGATTTTTCCAAATAGTTTTGAATTTCATTGACCAAGTCACTAAAATACATTTCATTATCACGACCGCGCGTTTCAAGGATAGCGCGAGCCACTTCAATCATTGATAGTTCACTTTTTTCTTGTCCAGCAAATACGTCTAGTTCCAAAGTGGGTCTCCTTTATTGTCACCTCAGCTGTCAAACAGCCTTGTAATCATTTTTTCACTGTCTTCTATTTTACGCTAAAAAGCTGCTTTCGTCAAAAGAAATATCAGATAGAACTGACCAAGCCTTACTGAAAAAACCAGCTGGCTAAACCACCTGATTTTTCATGTCAATAATTATTTAACTTTTGCTGAGCTTGTAATAGCTTCCACAGCCTTTTTCATAGTGATATCATGTTTTAACATATCAGCTGAGAGAAGCGTACGAACTTGTGCAGCATCCATATTGTATTCAGCTGCAAGATCTGTAATTTCTTTTTCGATTTCTTCGTCTGTAGCATCAAAATCTTCTACCTTAGCGATTGCTTCAATGACAAGATTTGTTTTTACACGACGATCTGCATCGGCTTCATACTGTTTATGGAGGTCTTCTTCTGTAGTACCAGTCAGTTGATAGTACATTTCCGGAGAAATACCTTGACGCTGCATATTGCCCATAAATTCGTTCATAGCACGATGCACCTCATCGTGTATCATTTCTTCTGGCAACTCAACAATTTCAGCATTTTCAACGGCTAACTCAAGCGCAGCACCTTCAACGGCGTCATCATAAGCAATCTCTTTAGCTGCTTCAAGCTCTTTACGATACTTAGCTTTAAGCTCTTCAAGTGTTTCTACTTCTTCATCAATATCTTTGGCTAATTCATCATCAAGTTCAGGAACTTCTTTGGCTTTAACTTCATGAACAGTTGTTTCAAATTTAGCTTCTTTACCTGCAAGATCAGCTGCTTGGTAATCTTCTGGGAAAGTTACGTTAACTTCAACTTTGTCACCAGCTTTACTTCCAACTAACTGTTCTTCAAAACCTGGAATAAATTGACCTGAACCAAGCTCAAGAGAATGGTTTTCACCTTTACCGCCGTCAAATTCTACACCATCAATTGAACCAACAAAGTCAATCACAACTGTGTCGCCATTTTCAGCTGCACTATCTTTAACAGCAAGTTCCGCAAGATTGTTACGTTCGCGTTCGACTTTTTCATCAACTTCTGCGTCTGTAACTTCTTTAGTAGCATCTACTGAGACTTCAAGGTTTTTATAGTCGCCGAGTTTCACCTCTGGTTTGGTAACGACCTCAGCAGTAATCGTCCAGTCCTGACCTTTTTCCATTGAAGCAACATCAATCTTAGGCTGGGCAACAACATCAAGTTCAAGCTCAGCAACAGCTGCTTCATAAGCCTCTGGCAAGATGCTGTTTAAAGCATCTTCATAAAGTGCTTCTTCACCAAATTTTTGATTGAAGACAGCACGTGGTATATGGCCTTTACGAAATCCTGGAGCATTTAATTCTTTTTTAACTTTATTGAAAGCTTTATCAAGGGCAGGTGTAATCTTATCTTGTGTAATTGTAAATGTAATAACACCACGATTAGTGGCTTTGTTTTCAAATGATGCAGTCATTTGTTGAATTCTCCTTAAAATATAGATACAGTTTAGTTTACCATAATTTATGGGCTTTTGAAAGTTTTTTCTATATTTTATCTCATGGTAAAGTCTTTACTTTTTTCAAAATTAACGAGCAAACAATAACTTCCTATTTTTCTTTTAAGCTTTTTTTGTTAGACTATAATCATGACATTTATAGAAAAATATATTAATCAGTTTAATCCCGAACAAATTCTTATGGACCTTGTATCCAAGGGAATCAGCCTGCTGCTATTACTGTTTGTTTTTCTTCTCAGTAAAAAGCTCATTGATCTGATTTGTAAGTATACAATTGAAAAATCCCTAGCTTGGACAAGACAAAGCCCTGCACGCCAAAAAACCATCAGTCGATTAATTCACAATATTTTGAGTTATGCTCTTTATTTCTTCTTAATGTATTGGTTACTTAGCATTATCGGTGTCCCCATCTCAAGCCTCATAGCAGGAGCTGGGCTAGCTGGGCTGGCTCTTGGTTTAGGAGCCCAAGGATTTTTGTCCGACGTTGTTAATGGTATCTTTATTCTTTTGGAAAATCAATTTGAGGTGGGTGATTCCGTTGAAATCGGAGCCGTTTCTGGGAATGTGTCCAGTGTTGGCATCCGAACAACCCAAGTCCGTGGATTTGATGGAACACTGCACTTTATCCCTAACCGCAATATTACTATTGTTTCAAATAAATCCCGTGGTGATATGCGTGCTCAGATTAATATTCCCATATTCGCCCACACTAATATTGAAGAGCTCAATCAAATCATAAAAGACGTTAACGAAGAAAATGTCCCCAACTATCCAGAAATCATTGGTAGTCCAAACATTCTTGGACTTAAGACGAATCCGTCTGGACAGCTTGTTTTCCGTATTGATATCTTTACACAAAATAGCCAGCAGGATAAAATTTATTCTATTTTTTTCCGTCTTTATCAAACAGCTATCCTATCGCATGGTATAACTCTCCCAACACTGCTGCCATCTGCTTCCAGCCCAACTGTATCTAAACCTACATTAGGAAAGTAATGAATAAATTTAGTTCACAGGAGCAATTCTTTACAGCTTCTGTTTTTTTTAGATTCAATAACTCTTAAACACAGACAGAAAAAAGCAATCCAAATGGATTGCTTTGATAATTATTAATTGATTCTTCTTCCGCTTATGCTTTGCCTTCTGAACCAAATACATCAATACGTTCTTCAACAGCATCTTGAATAGCTTTGACACCATCAGCCAAGAATTTACGTGGGTCGAAGAGTTTTTTCTTATCGTATTCAGCTTCGTTTGCTTCATAAGCAGCTGCAAATTTACGAGTAGCATTAGAGAAAGCAATTTGACATTCAGTATTAACGTTAACTTTAGCAACACCGAGTTTGATTGCAGCACGGATTTGATCATCAGGAATACCTGAACCACCGTGAAGAACGATTGGGAAACCTGGAACAGCTTCTGTCAACTTCTTCAAGTGATCAAGATCAAGACCTTCCCAGTTTGCTGGATATGGACCATGAATATTACCAATACCAGCTGCCAAGAAGTCAATACCAGTAGCAACCATTGCTTTAGCGTCTTCGATTGGTGCCAATTCACCACGTCCAACGATACCGTCTTCTTCACCACCGATAGTACCAACTTCAGCTTCTACTGAAATACCTTTAGCATGTGCTTTTGCAACAACATCCTTAGCTTTTTCAAGATTTTCTTCAACTGGAAGATGTGAACCATCAAACATGATTGAAGTGTAACCAACTTCGATACATTCAAGAGCATCTTCATAATGACCATGGTCAAGGTGAATAGCAACTGGTACAGTGATACCCATTGATTCTACAAGAGTTTCGATAAGTACTTTACAAAGCTTGTAGCCACCCATATATTTGGCAGCACCCATAGAAGTCTGGATAAGTACTGGAGCTTGTTTAGCCTCTGCCGCACGCAAGATTGCTTGTGTCCACTCAAGGTTGTTTGTGTTAAATCCACCAACAGCATAACCATTGTCACGAGCTGCTTGAACGAATTTTTCTGCTGAAACGATTGCCATTTTAAAGGCCTCCTCTTATTTTTTGGGTTTGAACCCGTTTACAAGTTTATTCTATCACAATTACCCATAAAATACCAGCCCTGCCTATAGTTGAAAACGCTTTGTTTTTCGGATAATTGAAAAGAACTCATATAGCAGAAAAGTTTTCAGAGAGCAATTTTATTGTCCGGCCTACGATGATTGCATTACTTATGCAACAGAAGATGAAGAGTTTTATTTACCCTTGCCCGAATATTCCTCTTAAATTATATAAAAAAGCAGGGATAAGCACCCTGCCTCACTCTGCGGAAAGAGGGACTTGAACCCTCACGACCTAAAGCGGTCACAGGATCCTTAGTCCTGCGCGTCTGCCAATTCCGCCATTTCCGCTAACAACAGACATAATTATATCAGTTTAAACCTGTCTATGTCAATACTTTTTTACTAAAAAAATTACAAAAGAGCAAGCCTTGCTTCCAAAGGTTCCAAATACACCTCTTCACCCTTCTGGCGAAGCTGTAAACCTTCTCTAGCACACACTAGTAGTTCTTTAGCTACTGGCAGAGCAGGCTTTATCTGATCAGCTGCAAGGCTTTTTTCAGAAAAAAGACGGCGCATAGCAGGATAATTATAATCATATCTTGCAAAAAAATCTGTTTTTGCCAGAACTTTTTCAAATTTAGACAGATTGACCAACAAGCCAAGATGAAAAGCTGCTGGTGCAAAAGTTCGATCAAATGGCTGAGTACAGACGCTACGGAATTCCACTGTCCCTCTTTTAGTTAGATCCTGATACTGATAAGACCGATGTTCCTTGAAATCTTTTTCACAGGGCGCTAGAAAAGCTTCTCGTCCATCAATAGACCAAGACTTTATTTTTCCATATTCTAGGTAATCACAAGCTCTTATAGGCTCAAAATAATAAGTACTGCCCTCCCGATCAGCTGTAAAAATTGCAGTCTTGGACAAATAGGAAAAATAGTCCTCTTCATTTTTAAAATCTCGAGGAAAAACACCTGCATTTTCAGGAAAAACACCATGCATAGAATTTTCCCAAAAGACATCTCTTGAAATAGTCAAATTCCAATCCGAGCCCCAAAATTCCGAATTCGCAAAGAGAAGAGCTTTTATTGGTTCAATTTTATTAAACGCATTGATGACACGGATGAAATTATTCTGTGAAACGTCCAATTGTACTTGGCTCCCACAGATAAAAGCACCATATTCCGGATAAGCATGAAAAAAAGAATCCTTTTTCTTCTTAGACAGAGCCAAATAATCCATTAGCATTTGATAACGCGGTGACTTAACCCCTGAATTATCATTTAGTGCCCAACTGGGATTGACCCCCCACCCCTGCAATTCATGCTGAAATTGTCTTAAATAACCCTGAGTCAGCTTAAGGTAGTTATTAAATCGTTCTTCCACCTCACTAATTTGCTCAGCTTTTCCAAAAGCAAACTCAATAGTGTTATAAGAGACTTCAAAGAGAATCAAATCTTCTGTAACGGGGTCAGCAATCTGGATAGGATTGCCATTGTCATCACACTTATCTATATTAAAACCTAGTCTATCTGAAAGGTAAACTAAAAGAGCTTTGGTTAAATTAGTATCCGTTTTTTCTCCTTGCAAATTAACCACAGGGAACTCAAGTTCAATACCAATATATAGCTTTGGTTCTTTTTTTATAGGCTCTAAATAGCGTTCCTTTAGTAATTGAATTGCTCTTGACATAGTAATCCTCTCATTTATTTTTTCTATTATAACAAAATCATGACTATTTGCAAAAAATGAAAAACGCCTGCTTACGAAAGTATTCTCATTTGAAAATATTTTCGTAAACAAGCGTCACATGCTTATTTATTCCCATTTTTATGATGAGTGTTCCCGCTGAGAAGAATTTCCCAGCGGTAGACCAGAGCTAGACTAAGAAAGACAAAGTCTTTCCATCATCATAACACTCAACAAAATTGATAAAAATTAAACAAGTTCGATGATTGCCATTGGGGCAGCATCGCCACGACGTGGTTCAGTTTTCAGAATACGAGTGTACCCGCCTTTACGTTCTGCATAACGAGGCGCAATATCTGAGAAAAGTTTTTGAAGAGCTGTTGTTGAAGTATACTCATCTGTTTCTTCATCATAACTTTCAGATGCAATTTCATTACGAACAAATGCAGCTGCTTGACGGCGTGCATGCAAGTCACCACGTTTACCAAGAGTAATCATTTTTTCAACTGTTTTACGGATTTCTTTGGCACGCGCTTCAGTCGTTACGATTGATTCATTGATGATAAGATCAGTAGTCAAATCACGAAGCATCGCTTTACGCTGTGAGCTTGTGCGTCCAAGTTTACGGTAAGCCATGTTATCCTCCTATTTTATTATTTATCATTTTTTAGCCCAAGACCAAGATCAGCCAATTTCACCTTAACTTCTTCAAGAGATTTACGGCCAAGGTTACGGACTTTCATCATTTCAGGCTCAGTTTTTTCTGTCAAATCATGAACAGTATTAATTCCAGCACGTTTCAGACAGTTGTATGATCGTACAGATAAATCAAGTTCTTCAATTGTACGGTCAAGAACTTTTTCATCATTTACTTTTTCTGTTTCTTTCATGACATCTGTCGCTTTGGCAACATCAGTAAGATCAGTAAAGAGATTTAAGTGTTCAATCAAAACACGAGCTGACAGCCCAAGAGCATCTTCTGGAATAATTGTGCCATTTGTCATGATTTCAATAGTCAACTTATCAAAGCCATCGTTGCTACCAACACGGGCAGGCTCAACTTGATAGTTCACTTTTTTTACAGGCGTATAGATAGAATCTACAGCCAGTGTTCCTACTGGTGCATCATCTCGTTTATTTTCTTCTGCAGGAACATAACCGCGGTTAGTTGCCACTGTCATGGTCGCTTTTAAAGAAGCACCTTCAGAGATTGTAAAGAGATAATGATCAGGATTTACAATTTCAATATCGCTATCTGTCAAAATATCACCGGCAGTTACTTCTGCAGGTCCTTGAACATCCAGCTCAATTTGTTTTTCGTCTTCGACATAAGATTTTACAGCAAGTCCTTTAATATTAAGGATAATCTGCATCACATCTTCGCGGACGCCTGGTACAGTATCAAACTCGTGGAGTACCCCATCAATTTTAATTGATGTTACTGCAGCACCTGGAAGTGATGACAAGAGTACACGACGAAGAGAGTTACCCAAAGTTGTACCATAACCACGTTCTAGCGGTTCAATGACAAATTTGCCATAATCTTTATTTTCATCAATTTTTGTTATTATTGGTTTTTCAAACTCAATCATTTTTATACTCCTCGAAACGAATCTTGTGTACTATTGTGGATAATGATTACACACGACGACGTTTTGGAGGACGAGCACCATTATGCGGCACAGGAGTTACATCACGAATTGCTGTTACTTCAAGACCAGCAGCAGCAAGAGCACGGATAGCAGACTCACGACCTGAACCTGGACCCTTAACAGTCACTTCAACTGTCTTAAGACCGTGTTCTTGTGCAGATTTAGCAGCAGCTTCTGAGGCCATTTGAGCAGCAAACGGTGTTGATTTACGTGAACCTTTAAAACCAAGAGCGCCAGCTGATGACCATGCCACAGCATTACCATGCACATCTGTAATCATAACAATAGTGTTATTAAATGTAGCGTGAATATGAGCAATACCAGATTCGATATTCTTTTTCACACGACGTTTACGTGTTGGTTTAGCCAATGTTTTTACCTCCTATTTTATTTTTTCTTACCTGCAATCGCAACAGCTTTACCTTTACGAGTGCGAGCATTATTTTTAGTGTTTTGTCCGCGGACAGGAAGTCCACGACGGTGACGAATTCCACGATATGAACCAATTTCCATCAAACGTTTGATGTTAAGGTTTACTTCACGACGGAGATCACCTTCAACTTTAATACCATCAACTTCACGACGAATAGCGTCTTCTTGATCTGTCGTCAAATCTTTAACACGGATATCCTCTGAAACACCAGCTGCCGCTAAGATTTTTTTAGATGTAGTGAGACCAATGCCATACACGTATGTTAATGAGATTACTACACGTTTATCGTTTGGAATGTCAACTCCAGCAATACGAGCCATGATTTCTCCTTTCTATATTATTATCCTTGACGTTGTTTGTGTTTTGGATTTGTCGGACAAATTACCATAACACGGCCGTTACGGCGAATAACCTTACAGTATTCGCAAATCGGTTTAACCGATGGTCTTACCTTCATGTTTTAATCCCTCCAATTATTTCGATTATTTAAAGCGGTATGTGATACGTCCACGTGTTAAATCGTAAGGACTCATCTCAACTGTCACACGGTCTCCGACCAAGATACGAATGTAGTTCTTGCGGATTTTCCCAGAAACGGTTGCCAAAATCTGGTGTCCATTTTCTAATTCAACTGTAAACATTGCATTAGGCATTGTCTCAACGACTTTACCTTCAATTTCAATCACGTCTTCTTTTGCCACGCAAAAGTACCCCCTAAATTTCGATTTGATGTCCCTTGAGTGCACAAGGGTAACAATTATAAGTCAGACTAAAGTATTATATCACGCTTTAGGTCGCTATGCAAGTAAGTTTTATTAATTATTAAAGCGATGAAATCGCTTTTTTTACATCTGCAAAAACATCTGAAATTTCTTGATTGCCCTGAATATCTGAAACTAGACCAAGTTTACGGTAATGATCTAAAATAGGCTCTCCTTGGGCAATATTAACATCCAAACGGCGTTTTACTGTCTCTGGTTTATCATCTTCGCGTTGATAATAATCCTCTTCATTATAGTCTGTTGGTGGATTAAAAACCTTATGATATGTTTCACCTGTTTTGCGATTAATAATTCGACCGCTTAAACGTTCCACAAGACTTTCTGGATTCACATCAATATTAATAACGCCATCAAGCTTGATATTTAACTCCTTCAACGTATCATCCAAAGCATGAGCTTGTTCAATGGTACGTGGATAACCATCAAGCAAAAAACCTTTTTCAGCGATATCCGATTCAGCTAAACGGTCTTTCACAATACCGTTAGTCACTTCATCAGGAACTAGTTCTCCTTTATCAATATACGATTTTGCTAAAGTTCCCATTTCGGTTTGATTGGCAATAGCTGCGCGAAACATATCTCCTGTTGAAATATGTACAACTCCAAAAGTTTCGACAATTTTTGCTGCCTGTGTCCCTTTACCAGCACCAGGAAGTCCCATAATTAAAAGGTTCATCTTACAAACTCCTTATATTGTTTTCAAATAAATCTGTCAAATCAACTGACAAACTTATTCCAAAACAAAATAGAAGGGAGGATGATTTTCCGTCCCATCATATTTTGTTTGATAGCATTACTTAATCTTCGAGATTCATGAAGCCAACATATTGCCGTTTTAAGAGATATCCTTCAAGCTGTTTCATCCCTTCAATTCCCGTTGAAATCAAAATCAACAAAGAGGTTCCTCCAAGCGCAATAGAGCTTGATAAGTTCATAGCCTGCTGCGCAATAATTGGAGTTAAAGAAATAAATGCAAGGAAGACTGCTCCGATTGTTGCTAATTTTTTTAGCAAAGATGACATAAACTGCTCTGTTTCACGTCCCGGACGCACACTTGGAATATAAGAACCATTTTTCTGAAGATTTTCAGCCGTCTTTTCAGGATTCACTTGAACAAAAGTATAGAAGAATGAGAATACAATAATCAATAAAGCATAGATCATCATTCCACTAGGAGTTGTATAAGAAAAGAGTTCCTGTAACCGAGACAGCCAAGGTACATTTTGAAAGAATGGTAAAACTGTACTTGGAATGGTTGTAATCGAGCTAGCAAAGATAACAGGAATAACTCCAGCAGGATTCACCTTCAAAGGAAGATAAGAACTTGTTGGAGCACCTTGAACCAACTTAGTATACTGAATTGGAATCTTGTACTCTGCTTGCTGAACAAATGTCGTAAAAAAGACAATAACAAGGGCAGCAAATGCTACTAGAGCAACAATAACCCCCGAACGAATCATATCTTCAGAACGAATATTAACAAAGAAGTCTTCATAGATCGTTGAAAACATATTAGGAATCGAGGCAATAATACCTGAAAAGATAATCATTGATACCCCATTACCAAATCCTTTATCAGTAATTTGTTCACCTAACCAAGTCACAATCATACTTCCAGCGGTTAAGATAGAACCAATCAAAATATAGGTTGATATATTGGGTGTTTTAACCAATGATACCGCTGAAAGTGTATTAAAGGTGCCTGTAATCCCCATGGATTGACCAAACGCTAAAACAAGAGTAATATAACGTGTCGCCTGATTCAATTTACGACGGCCTACTTCCCCTTGCTTGCTCCACTCTACAAACCTAGGATAAATATCCATCTGCAAAAGCTGAACAATAATGGATGCTGTAATATATGGACTAACCCCCATCGAAAAGATTGAAAAGTTACTCATAGCATTACCAGAAACCAAGTTAAGCATATTGAGGAAAGGTAAGTCACTTAATTGTTCCAGACTTTCAGCATTAATTCCGGGAACCGTGATATGTGTCCCTACTCGAAAAACGAAAATAATAAAGATTGTAAAGAAAATCTTATTGCGAACGTTTTTGACTTTTAATGCGTCTTTTAATAGTTTAAAAAACATATGGGTTACCCCTCGTTAAATGACCTCGATTGAGCCACCTTTTGCAGTAATTGCCGCCTCAGCAGATTTTGAGAATTTAGCTGCTTTAACAGTCAATTTTTTAGTCAATTCGCCGTTACCAAGAATTTTAACACCTGATTTTTCTGCACGTACAATCCCAGCTTCTTTGAGGACAACTGGAGTTACTTCAGTTCCATCTTCAAAGACATTTAATTGTTCAAGATTAACAAGTGCGTATTCTTTAGCATTGATATTCGTGAAGCCACGTTTTGGAAGACGACGGAAAAGTGGAGTTTGTCCACCTTCAAATCCCAGACGGACACCGCCGCCACTGCGTGCTTTTTGACCTTTTTGACCACGGCCAGCCGTCTTACCATTACCAGACGAAGTTCCACGTCCCACACGGTTGCGAACCTTACGTGAACCCTCTGCAGGTTTCAATTCATGAAGTTTCATTATTTTTTCTCCTTTATTTTGCAAAATGCTCACGCCTTTAACTAGGGAAAAGGACTCCAGTTAAAAACTCGCCTATGCAATTAATACTACACTTAAGCCGCAAGTTTCCTTACGACCTAAATGATTTATTTAACATCTTCAACAGTTACCAAATGTGTGATTGCATTAACCATTCCACGAATAGCAGCATTGTCTTCTTTAATAACTGAAGAGTTTAATTTACCAAGTCCAAGGGCAACAACCGTTTTACGCTGTTCTGGCTTACGGCCGATTGGAGACTTAGTCAAAGTAATTTTAATTTGAGCCATGATGTTCTCCTTTCTTATGCCAAGTCAGAAATTGAAATGCCACGCAAAGCAGCAACTTCTTCTGCACGTTTAAGCTGTTTCAAACCTTCGACTGTTGCACGAACAATATTGATCGGGGTATTTGAACCAAGTGATTTAGATGTAATATCTGCAACACCGGCCAATTCTACAACCGCACGAACAGCACCGCCAGCAGCAACTCCAGCCCCTTCAACAGCTGGTTTCAACAAGACACGAGCGCCGCCAAATTCTGAGCGAACTTCGTGAGGAATTGTTGTTCCAACCATAGGAACTTCAATAAGATTTTTCTTAGCGTCTTCGACTGCTTTACGAATAGCTTCTGGTACTTCTTGAGCTTTACCAGTACCGAATCCGACACGGCCATTACGGTCACCAACAACAACAAGAGCTGCAAAACGAAGACGACGTCCACCTTTAACAACTTTTGTAACACGGTTGATAGCAACAACGCGTTCTTCAAGTTCTACTGCATTATCTTTAAATGCCATTATTAAGTGTCCTCCCTATTAGAATTTCAATCCGTTTTCACGAGCTGAATCAGCCAAAGCTTTCACACGCCCATGATAGAGATATCCACCGCGGTCAAACACCACTTCAGAAATACCTTTAGCTACTGCGCGTTCTGCAACAAGTTTACCAACAACAACGGCTTGTTCTGTTTTAGTTCCCTTTGAAACTTCCTTGTCAAGAGTTGAAGCACTTGCGAGCGTTACACCCGCTACGTCATCAATCACTTGAGCGTAGATGCCTGTATTAGAACGGAAAATGTTCAAACGTGGGCGATCAGCAGTTCCAGAGAGTTTTCCGCGAACACGACGATGGCGTTTTTGGCGGAGTTTATTTTTATCTGGTTTCGAAATCACAATTTTCACCTCTTATTTAGAATAATTGCTCTAGGAGCAAATGATAAATTTAAATTGAAGCTCTCTAAAAAGAAAGTCAAAATATTATTTACCTGTTTTACCTTCTTTACGACGTACGTATTCACCAACGTAACGGATACCTTTACCTTTATACGGTTCTGGCGAACGAAGTCCACGGATATAAGCAGCTGTCTGACCAACAACCTCTTTATTGATACCGCTAACGATAATTGAAGTTGCAGATGGTACTTCAAAAGTAATGCCTTCTGGAGCATCTACTTCATCTTGGTGAGACTTACCAACAGAAAGTACAAGTTTTTTCCCTTGAAGCTGTGCACGGTATCCAACCCCACGCATTTCAAGTTCTTTCTTAAACCCTTCAGAAACACCGACAACCATGTTGTTCAGGTTAGCACGTGAAGTGCCATGGATTGTTTTGTTTTCCTTTGAATCATTTGGACGATGAAGTGTTACTTCAGCACCATCAATTTTAATTTCAATGTTTTGATTAAACTCACGAGTGAGTTCGCCCTTAGGTCCTTTGACAGTGACCACATTATTATTGTTAGTTACTTCAACACCTGCAGGCAATGTAATTACTTTATTACCAATACGTGACATAGTATTTGTTTTCTCCTGTTAAATTATCAGGCCGCTTAAGCGACGAGTTTTCACGGGGCACTCATGATACAAAGGGCGTTAAGAAGTCAAAGTAAAAATAGGAATCCTGACGAAGAAGCCAAAGCTTCAAGGAAGGATTATCTTTTTTACACAGACTTTAGCCCGTGTTCAAATGAGCATTTTTGATAATTAGCACGATACTTTTCAAATCAGACGAAGTGATTTGAACACAGACTATGAACGACCGTCTAAAATAAATAAATTTTCTTGTTTGCTAGCAAACCGCAAAAGTTTCCTAATTTTAGACTGTTCATGACGCCTTTTGTATCATGATTTTACCAAACGTAAGCAATAACTTCTCCACCAACATTCTTTTGACGAGCTTCTTTATCTGTCAAAAGGCCTTCTGATGTAGAAATAATCGCAATCCCAAGACCATTAAGTACTTTGGGAACATCTTCACGTTTTGCATAAACACGAAGACCCGGTTTTGAAATACGTTTTAAATTGGTAATGACACGTTCACCATTTTGTCCATATTTAAGGAAAACACGGACGATACCTTGTTTGTTGTCTTCAATAACTTCAACGTTTTTTACAAAACCTTCACGTTTAAGGATTTCAGCAATCCCCTTTTTAATGTTTGATGCAGGAACTTCAAGCACTTCGTGTTTTGCTTGGTTAGCATTACGAATACGTGTCAAAAAGTCTGCAATCGGGTCAGTCATAACCATTTTTAAATTTCTCCTCTTACTAGTAGTTTGAACATTTCACTTGCTAGTTAATTCATGATACAAAGAGCGCTAAAAGCCAACGCAAAAAATAGGAAGCTTGATGAAGAAACTCTGGTCTCTGCGATAGATTCTCTTTCCCGCACAGATTTCATCTTCATCCTATGTCCAAATCAATAAACAAACTTTGTATCGATATGATATATATAATGTTAATTAATTTTGAGCACGGACTAAACGTCCTTGCGTCATATTTTTAACTGAGTTCGAGCTTGTAACCTTGGTAAAGAAAATAGGCTCTCTCATCTTTACTGTGGTTGCTTAATGCTCTTACATTTTAATTTACCAAGAAGCTTTGGTAACACCAGGGATTTGACCTTTATATGCCAATTCACGGAAGCAAACACGGCAAAGTTTAAACTTGCGGTAAACAGAATGCGGACGGCCGCATTTTTCACAACGAGTGTAAGCTTGCGTAGAAAACTTCGCTGGGCGTTTGTTCTTAGCAATCATAGATTTTTTAGCCAATTTATTTCCCTCCTAGATTATTTTGCAAAAGGCATTCCAAGGCCTGCAAGTAATTCACGTGATTCTTCATCAGTGTTAGCAGTCGTTACGATAACAATATCAAGACCACGCACTTTATCAACATCATCAAAGTTGATTTCTGGGAAAATCAATTGTTCTTTCACACCGAGTGTGTAGTTACCACGTCCATCAAATGATTTTGTTGGAACACCATGGAAGTCACGCACACGCGGAAGTGATACAGAAACCAATTTATCTAAAAATTCGTACATACGTTGACCACGAAGGGTAACTTTTGCACCGATCGCCACACCCTCACGAAGACGGAAGCCAGCGATTGATTTCTTAGCTTTAGTAATCAATGGTTTTTGACCTGAAATAAGCGCCAGCTCAGCAGCAGCTTTTTCAAGAGTTTTAGCGTTATTCACAGCTTCACCAACACCCATGTTAAGAACAATTTTCTCAACCTTTGGCACAGCCATAACTGAAGAATAGTTAAATTTTTCAGTTAAAGCAGGAATTACTTCGTTAGTGTATTTTTCTTTAAGACGATTAGCCATTTAATACTTTCTCCTTTCCTTCGTGATTAATCAAGCACTTCGCCTGATTTTTTATTGTAACGAACTTTCTTGCCGTCAACAACTTTATAACCTACACGTCCAGCCACACCATTTTTATCAAGAACTTGAACATTTGAGGCATGGATTGGCGCTTCTTTTTCCACGATAGCACCTTGAGGATTTTCGTTGTTTGGTTTTTGATGTTTTTTAATAATAGCTACACCTTCAACCACAACTTTGTTTACTTTCGGAAGAGCTTTAAGAACAACAGCTTCTACACCTTTGTCCTTGCCAGCAATTACGCGAACTTTGTCGCCTTTTTTTACAAACATGAGTTTTTTCTCCTATTATTTCTTACGCCCTAAGGGCACCCTAATGACAATTAGGGGACTAAGTTTGTTTTAAATTAAAGTACTTCTGGTGCCAAAGATACAATACGCATATAGCCGCCTTCACGCAATTCACGTGCAACAGGCCCAAAAATACGAGTTCCGCGAGGTGTTTTGTCATCACGAATAATAACAGCTGCGTTATCGTCAAACTTGATGTATGAACCATCTGGACGGCGAGCCCCAGTTTTTGTGCGAACAATAACTGCCTTGACAACATCACCTTTTTTAACCGCTCCACCAGGAGTGGCTTGTTTAACAGTCGCAACGATCACGTCACCGATGTTAGCGAATTTACGTCCTGAACCACCAAGAACTTTGATGGCCAAAATTTCACGGGCACCGCTATTATCAGCAACTTTCAAGCGAGTCTCTTGTTGAATCATTCCAATTTTCTCCTTTTAGTTTGATTAGATAATAACAGCTTCTTCCACAATTTCTACAAGACGGAAACGTTTTGTAGCAGATAGTGGGCGAGTTTCCATGATGCGTACGATATCGCCTTCTTTAGCAGTATTGTTTTCATCATGTGCCTTATATTTTTTAGAATAGTTGATACGTTTACCATAGACTGGGTGGTTACGCTTTGTTTCAACTACAACAGTGATTGTTTTATCCATCTTGTCAGATACGACACGTCCAAGAAGGGTTTTACGTTGATTACGTTCCATTATTTAGAAAACTCCTTTCCCAATCTATTTAATTTCAGATTGCACAGTTTTAACACGTGCAATTTGCTTTTTCACTTCGTTCAAACGGGCAGTTTGATCAAGTTGACCTGCTGCAGCTTGGAAACGAAGGTCGAAAAGTTCTTTCTTAAGTTCGCTTTCTTTCTTAGCAAGTTCCTCTTGAGAAAGTCCACGAAGCTCTTTAACAAAATCTTTAATTTCTTGAAGTTTCATGTTTTCTCCTTATTCTGCTTCACGTTTTACGAATTTAGTCTTAACTGGCAATTTATGACTAGCGAGACGAAGTGCTTCACGAGCAACTTCTTCGGGAACACCAGCAATTTCAAACATGACTTTACCACGTTTAACTGGTGCCACCCAGCCTTCAGGTGCCCCTTTACCAGATCCCATACGTACCCCGATAGCTTTAGCGGTGTATGATTTGTGTGGGAAGATTTTGATCCAAACCTTACCACCACGTTTCATATAACGTGTCATAGCAATACGGGCAGCTTCGATTTGGCGGTTTGTTATCCAGTGGCTAGTAGTAGCTTGAAGGCCATATTCACCGAATGCGACTTCCTTACCACCTTTAGCTTCACCGCGCATTTTTCCACGGAATTCGCGACGGTGTTTAACACGTTTAGGTACTAACATTTGTTATTTGCCTCCTTTAGTGTTTTTACGAGCTGGAAGAATTTCACCACGGTAAATCCAAACTTTAACACCAAGTTTACCGTAAGTAGTATCAGCTTCTTCCCAAGCGTAATCAATATCGGCACGAAGCGTATGAAGTGGAACAGTTCCTTCTGAATACCCCTCGGCACGTGCGATATCTGCACCGTTCAAACGACCAGATACTTGGGTCTTAATTCCCTTAGCACCTGCACGCATTGTCCGTTGGATTGCTTGTTTTTGAGCACGACGGAAAGCAACACGCTGTTCAAGCTGACGAGCGATATTTTCACCAACAAGATGAGCATCCAAATCTGGTGATTTGATTTCAACAATGTTAATGTGAACTTGTTTTCCAGTTAATTTGTTGAGTTGAGCACGAAGGGCATCAACATTTGCTCCACCTTTACCGATAACCATTCCTGGTTTTGCAGTGTGAAGTGAAACGATGACTTTATTTACAGCACGCTCAATTTCGATTTGTGAAACTGAAGCATCTGCTAATTCTTTTTGGATGAATTTGCGGATTGCCAAATCTTCATGAAGGTAATCTGCGTATTCTTTTTCAGCATACCATTTCGCATCCCAGTCACGGATGATTCCGACACGCATACCAATTGGATGTACTTTTTGACCCACGAGTTTACCTCCTTATTATTGTTCCGCCACAACTACTGTAACATGAGTTGTGCGTTTATTGATTGGTGAGGCTGATCCTTTCGCACGCGGACGGAACCGTTTCATGGTTGGTCCTTCGTTAGCGAATGTTTCAGACACTACCAAGTTAGCTTTTTCCAAACCGAAGTTATTCTCAGCGTTTGCAATTGCAGAGTTAAGTGTTTTCTCAACAATGCGCGCTGCTTTGTTTGGAGTAAATTTCAAGATTGCGATTGCATCAGCAACATTCTTACCACGGATAAGATCAAGCACAAGACGTGTTTTACGAGGTGAAACACGCACTGTACGAGCCATTGCTTTAGCTGAAGTAATTTCTGCCATTGTGTCTTCCTCCTATTAACGACGTGTTTTCTTATCGTCAGCTGCGTGACCTTTGTAAGTACGTGTTGGTGCAAATTCACCAAGTTTGTGACCTACCATGTCTTCTTGGATGTAAACAGGAACATGTTTACGTCCATCATAAACTGCGATAGTGTATCCGATGAAACTTGGGAAAATCGTTGAACGACGTGACCAAGTTTTGATGACTTTTTTCTTTTCGTCATTTGCCTGAGCTTCAACTTTCTTCATCAAATGCTCATCGACGAAAGGTCCTTTTTTAAGACTGCGTCCCATTTTTTAGTTTTCTCCTTTAAATATGTACCACAGCGGCTTGGGGCAGGACTGTGTCCTACTTACCCTACCGAGCTGGCGGATTTATCATAACCGACCGGCGCAGTGGTTGACGGTCAAATAGCGGCGTTTTTCAACTTGCTATTTTCCTCGTCAACTGTGCGGGGGTCTCGCTACGAAGTTTTAACAAACTTCTGCTCGGCCGCCTATTTTTCGTTACGACGGCGAACAATAAGTTTGTCTGATTTAGCTTTCTTGTTACGTGTTTTAAGACCAAGCGCAGGTTTACCCCAAGGAGTAGATGGCGCCTTACGTCCAACTGGTGCTTTACCTTCACCACCACCATGCGGGTGATCGTTAGGGTTCATTACAGAACCACGAACTGTTGGACGAATCCCTTTCCAACGGTTACGTCCAGCTTTACCAATATTAACAAGTGATTGCTGTTCGTTACCGACAGTACCGATTGTCGCACGGCAAGTACCAAGAATCATACGAACTTCGCCTGATTGAAGACGAACAAGAACATATTTACCCTCTTGTCCCAAAACTTGTGCAGAGGCACCCGCAGCACGAATGAGTTCAGCTCCCTTACCTGGCTGAAGTTCAACATTATGAACAACTGTACCAACTGGAATATTTGCAAGCGGAAGCGCATTACCAACTTTAATGTCAGCTTCTGGACCCGAAACGATACGTTGACCAACTTCAAGGCCTTTTGGTGCAATGATATATGCCTTCACACCATCAGTGTAATGAACAAGAGCAATATTTGCAGTACGGTTTGGATCATATTCGATAGTTTTAACAACCGCTTCAACACCGTCTTTGTTACGTTTGAAATCAATCAAACGGTAGTGGCGTTTATGCCCGCCGCCTTGATGACGAACAGTGATACGGCCGTTATTATTACGACCAGCTTTGTTCTTAAGCGAAACAAGCAATGATTTCTCAGGAGTGCTTGTAGTGATTTCAGCGAAGTCCAAAGAAGTCATGTTACGACGGCCATTTGTCGTTGGTTTATAAACTTTAATACCCACGTTTCTTCCTCCTTTGATTATTCAGCTTCAGCTGCAAACAGCTCAATTGCTTTAGAATCAGCTGTGAGAGTAATGATAGCTTTTTTGGTTTTTGAAGTAAAGCCAGTATAACGACCAACACGTTTTTGTTTAGGCTTTACAGTTACAGTATTTACGTTTGCGACTTTCACTCCATCAAAAGCAGCTTCAACCGCTTGTTTGATCAACAGTTTATGTGCGCGCGTATCTACCTCAAAAGTGTATTTACCTGCTTCAAGATCAATCATTGATTTCTCTGTGATAACAGGTTTTTTGATTACGTCGTACAAATTCATTATGCAAGAACCTCCTCAATTGTAGAGATCGCTTCTTTAGTAACAAGAAGTTTGTCTGCGTTTACGATATCAAGAACACTTGCAGTAGCTGCGGTTGCAACTGTTACATTTGGAAGGTTGCGTGCAGAAAGCGCTGCAAACTCATTTCCTTCTTCAAGGATTACAAGTACTTTTGAATCAACATTAAGCGCTGAAAGTACATTTGCAAATTCAGCAGTTTTCGGAGCTGCAAATGAAAGGTTTTCCACAGCTACAAATTTATCGTCAGCTACTTTAGCTGAGTAAACTGATTTCAAAGCAAGGCGACGAACCTTTTGCGGAAGTTTGTATCCGTATGAACGTGGAGTTGGTCCGAAGACAACGCCACCGCCACGCCATTGCGGTGAACGGATAGAACCTTGACGAGCACGCCCAGTTCCTTTTTGACGCCATGGCTTGCGCCCGCCGCCTGATACTGCTGAACGATTTTTAACCGCATGAGTACCTTGGCGAAGACTGGCACGTTGACTGATAACAACATCAAACACTACTGATTCGTTTGGTTCAATCCCGAAGACTGCATCATTCAATTCAACCGAGCTAACTTCTTTACCAGATTGGTCAAATAGTTTTACATTTGCCATTTTAACTGTTTTCTCCTTTCTTATTATTTAGCAGCTTTAACTGCTGATTTGATAGTGATAAGAGATTTCTTAGCACCCGGAACGTTACCTTTGATAAGAACAACGTTTTTCTCTGGGATAACTTGGACAATTTCAAGATTTTGAATTGTCACACGGTTACCGCCCATGCGTCCTGCCAAATGTTTATTTTTGAAAACACGGTTTGGCGCAACAGGTCCCATTGAACCTGGACGGCGGTGATAACGAGAACCGTGAGCCATAGGTCCACGCGATTGTCCATGACGCTTAATAGCACCTTGGAAACCTTTACCTTTTGTTGTCCCAGTAACATCAACAACATCGCCAGCTTCGAATTGTTCAACTGTAATTTCTTGTCCAACTTCCAAGCCTTCAATGTTTTTGAATTCACGAATGAAGCGCTTAGGAGCTGTGTTAGCTTTCGCCACATGGCCTTTGGCAGGTTTGTTACTCAACACTTCACGCTTGTCATCAAAACCAACTTGAACTGCTTCATAACCGTCTGTTTCAACAGTTTTTACCTGAAGTACAACATTTGGAGTTGCTTCGATGACAGTTACAGGGATAAATTCACCAGATTCAGTGAAGATTTGAGTCATTCCCACTTTTTTCCCTAAGATTCCTTTTGTCATGAGAAAATATTTCCTTTACTTATTTTTTAAAAAGTTTTTTATGAGCGTTTTTTATGCTCAAAAAAGTTTTTAACGAGCGTTTTTTATGCTCAAAGCAAGACACTAAAGACATCAAACTCAAGGTGAAAATAGGAGACCCAACGAAGAAACCTCAGTTTCTAGGAAGGACTGTCTTTTTTCACACAGAGTTTAGCCTATGTTCAATTACATTCGAACCCGCTTCTTACTTTTGTTTCAAACGGTTAAAGTTTGATTTCTACATTAACACCGCTTGGAAGATCAAGTTTCATCAAAGCATCAACTGTCTTTTGAGTAGGGTTGATGATGTCAATCAAACGTTTGTGTGTACGCATCTCAAATTGTTCGCGAGAATCTTTATATTTATGAGTCGCACGAATAACCGTGTAAAGATTACGTTCAGTTGGGAGCGGAATTGGTCCAGCAACTGTTGCACCTGTACGTGTCGCAGTTTCAACAATTTTTTCTGCTGCCGTGTCAAGTGTACGATGTTCGTATGCTTTCAAACGGATACGAATTTTTTTATTTGCCATCTTTTTCTCCTTTTCGTCTATTTAAGATAATAGGCTAGCTCCTCAAGAAAACCAACACGGGGTTACGTGGCAATGCAACCGAGCGTGTCGCAACCTCTTGTATCATAGCTAAAGCTGTATTTTTACAGCACCATAATATAATAACAGAAGAATCCAACCATTGCAAGGGTTTTAACATTTTTTTTGACTTTTTATCTTGAAAGCTTTTTCATTTTTAGCTCTGCCTTATTATTTTATATAAACAAAAATAACACCCCAAAAGTTAGATTTTTTCTGTCTAGCTTTTAGGGTGCGGTTCAAGAACCAACCTCTTTAAAGTTTATCTGCAGGATCATAGCCTAGATGTTCAAAAGCCTTTGCTGTTGCAATACGCCCCGTTCGCGTTCGCATAATGAACCCTTGCTGAATGAGATAAGGTTCATACATGTCTTCTACTGTTTCTCGCTCTTCAGCGATATTAACAGACAAAGTGCCTAATCCGACAGGACCGCCTCCGTAAACTTCAATCATGGTTTTAAGAATTTTTTGATCAACATAATCCAGACCTTCTCGGTCAACATCAAGCATCGTCAAAGCCTTATCAGCCATTTGTCCATCAATAAGACCACTGCCCATAATTTGTGCATAATCTCGCACCCGTTTGAGAAGCCGATTAGCAATACGAGGAGTGCCACGGCTGCGGCGAGCCAATTCGACAGCTGCTTCAGCTGTTATTTCCATGTTGAAAATCTCTGCTGTGCGTTCAACAATCTCTCTTAGGTCTTCTGTTTGATAATACTCCATATGACCACTAATTCCAAAGCGGGCTCGCAGAGGATTTGACAGCATACCCGCTCGAGTAGTAGCACCAATCAAAGTAAAAGGCGGTAAATCCAAATGAACACTGCGACTGGTTTCACCCGATCCAATAATAATATCAATATAAAAGTCTTCCATAGCACTATAGAGAACTTCTTCAACAGCCATAGGGAGACGGTGAATTTCGTCAATAAAAAGGACATCTCCGGGCTCTAAATCATTGAGAATCGCAACTAAATCACCAGCTTTTTCGATAGCAGGGCCAGAAGTTTGCTTAAGACCAACCCCTAATTCATTGGCAATAACAAAAGCCATAGTGGTTTTACCTAAACCTGGCGGACCAAACAACAAAGTGTGATCCAAAGCTTCATCTCGCAGTTTCGCTGCTTCTATGAATATCTTCAGCTGATCCTTAACCTTGTTTTGTCCAATATATTCTTTAAAGTATTGAGGACGGAGCGTACGCTCTGCATAGGCTTCATCACCTATTAAATCATTGTCTAACATTCGATTCATAATTTCATTTTAGCATAAATAAAACGAGTACAAAAGATTTTTTCTTGCACTCGCCAATTTTTAATCAGCACCTTTGACAGGAGCATTAGCTGCTCGAGTCACTGCTGTTTGAATAGTATCAGCATAAAGCTGCGCCCCCTTCACAACGGTATCGCTGTCTGTACCGTAATGAACACCATCGGTTCCTGCCCAAATGGATGGGTTGTCAACAGCTGCTTGATACCAGTCTGCAATGCTGATGTAATCATATTTTTTCGCCATTTTTTCTTCATATGCACGAACCTGCGCAGTTTGCGAAGTACTATCGTTAGCTTCCTCACCATTATAAGGTGTAACAAAAATAAGGTGACGCCCTTGGGGCAGCTTAGAAATAATACTATCAATTTCCGTTTTATAATCACCTACTTCATTAACACCAACCGCAACAACTACATATTTAGAAAGAGCTTTACTGCTGATATAGGTATCTAAGAGGGTATTAACTTCCGATAAATTTCTACTGACAGCTGCATCAAGATTGACACTTTCAATTGTTGCATTAATCTGATCAGTTGCACGCAAAGCAACAGAATCCCCCAAGATAGTTACTCCATCGGAGACATTGTAATCAGATGCTGTGCTGTTTTCTGCATTAGAACGTGTCAAATTCATCTTAGTCTGTGCCTGAGTAAAACTATTAATTTGAAGATCATATTCAAAATCACCTACGCTTGGTGCCGTTACAGAAATAACCAAGGCCAAAGCTGCCAAAAGACCAAGACCTCCCCAAATCCAATTCTTATAAACAACTAAGTCTCTTCCTAACAATTCTACCTTTTTACCGGCAACAAAAGGCTCAATAATATAGTAGGAAAGTGTTGCAAAAAGAAGTGAAAGAACCGTTGTCACTAACACTGCAGGAAAATTTCCCATCAGCTGACTGAAAATAATATAAAGCGGCCAATGAAAGAGATAGACACTATAGGAGATATCTGCCAAATAAGCAATAACACGAGGCTCTTTTCTCTCCGGAAGCTGCTCATGCAGAACACGAGCCGCATAAATCATACTGGCCGCAAAAAGACTGGCCAAGGCAAAACCGAAAAGATAAGTGAGCCGTCCTTCAAAATCAAGCACAAAACCTAATAACAGTAAAACTGCAGCACTTCCTGCCATATAAAGGACAGTCTTACGCAAAGGCCAAAGCCGAACATTTTTTTTGAAGCGAATAGTGGTTTCACTAATACCTGTAACTGTTGCAAAAAGAGCTCCCAAAAAGAAAGGGAAGATATGCGTTACCGTTGAAAAATAAATTGTTGAGAAATCATCCGTCAGAAAAGCCCCGATAAACATAGCTAAAAAACTTATCGCAAAGAGACTCAAGGACGTGATAAAAACTAGACCGCGAAATTGATTTTGATGTTTTACCTTTTTAGCAAAGAACCATAGCAGAGCTCCCCAAAGCAAGTAAAACTGCATCTCAATAGCCAAACTCCAAGTATGTATGAAGAGATGCTGATTAAACCGGCTCTCGTAACTTCCGCCCGTTAAAATTTCATAGAAATTGGTCATAAAGCCAAAAACCGAAGCAATTTGACGGCCAATTCCTGCCACAAAATCATTGCGGACAAAGAAAGTAAGAGGCATACAAAGTAAAACCATAATGACCAATGGCGGTATAATTCTATAAAATCGACGCCACAGAAAGCCTTTATAGTCAATCCTTTGTCTATTTGCAACCTCATCAATAAGAAGCGCTGTAATCAGGTAACCTGAGAAGGTGAAAAAAATATCCACCCCAATAAAGCCACCGGAAAAAATTCCCGAAAAAAAGTGATAAAAGAGGACGAGAAAAAGTCCTGTCACCCGAATGTAGGAGAACCAATTAATTTTCATCCCTGATAAATTCCTTGCTTAAATGTTCCTTTATAAATAACACCATCTTGAGTTGTCAGCTTGCCTTGGCCTTCTGCCTGACCGGATTTAAAATTACCAGTGTAAGTCCAGCCTTCATTTGAAGTAAATGTTCCCTGCCCTTGAAAAACACCATTTTTGAACTCCCCTTTGTAAGTATCACCATTAGCATAAGTCAGAGTTCCTTGACCATTTAGCCGATGATTAACAACATAGCCGGTATAGGTGATTTTCCCATTATCATAAGTCAAAGTTTCTTTGCTTTTAAAAGTAACCATAATAAGGGACAAAGCACAAAGTGCAATGACTAATAAAGCTATTCTCTCAAAAAAGATACGATCCAATTTTATATTTTTCATAATTTTTTACTATTAGGCATCTTTCAAAATACGATCCAACCACTGCTGACAGCCTGCTGTTACCAAGCGGTATGTTTCTTCAAAATCACCGGTATACCAAGGGTCTGGTACACCTCCCTCTATAAAGAGTTTAATTTTATCATCGAAATGTCCAGCTGACAAAGCCAATAAATCATCAACATTAGATTCATCCATTCCAATAATATAATCAAAATAATCAAAATCTGCTAAAACTAACTGCTGTGATGATTTTTTATAATTGTAAGGAATGTTGTGCCGCCTAAAGACAGCCTGACTTCCTCTATGGATAGGATTGCCATGCTCCCAGAAAGAGGTCGCTCTGCTCTCAACCAAAACGGGCTGCTCATCAAGCAAATCCTTCATGACAAACTCAGCCATTGGACTGCGGCAAATATTACCGAGACAAACAAAGCAGACTTTCTTCATAAAAGTTCCTTTCCTAAATAGGTCGTAACCATTATACAGAAAAAGCTTCAAAATAGAAAGTCAAGCGGACAAGTTCTGATAAAACAAAACACCCAACTCACTGAGTTAGGTGCCTTTTAGGAGATTTATGAAAAAGAAAAGTTATTTAGGAATGGTTATAGTATAGCCAAGCCAGCTTAATCTAAGCTAAAATTTTTCTTTCAATAAACTTAAATTAGATATTCGCCCAAACAGATTCCAAAATATTGGTTTGATCACGATCAGGACCCACTGAGAAGGTTGAAATACGAACACCCACGAGCTCGCCAACGCGACGAACATAGTTACGCGCATTTTCTGGGAGGTCATCTAGGCTACGAACACCAGTAATGTCTTCTGACCATCCTGGAAGCTCTTCATAGATTGGTTTGCAGCGCTTGAGCTGCTCAAGACTAGCTGGGTAGTGATTAATACGCTCGCCATCTAAATCATAAGCCACACAGATCTTAACCGTATCAAGCCCCGATAGAACATCAATCGAATTGAGGCTCAGGTTTGTGATACCTGACACACGGCGGCTGTGGCGCATAACAACTGAGTCAAACCAGCCGACACGACGCGGACGGCCTGTCGTTGTCCCATATTCGTGACCAACTTCACGAATGCGATCACCAACTTCGTCAAAGAGTTCCGTTGGAAATGGCCCATCACCAACACGACTAGTATAAGCCTTACAGACACCAACAACCTTGTTAATCTTGCTTGGCCCAACACCCGAACCAATGGTCACACCACCCGCAACTGGATTTGATGAGGTTACAAATGGGTATGTTCCTTGGTCGATATCCAGCATAACACCTTGTGCCCCTTCAAAAAGAACACGCTTACCGCTGTCTAAAGCATCGTTGAGAATAACCGAGGTGTCTGTTACATAATCTTTGATTTGCTGACCATATTCATAATATTCTTCAAAAATATCTTCAAAGACGAGAGAATTACACTCATACATTTTTTCAAAAAGACGGTTTTTTTCGGCCAAATTAGCTCTCAAACGCTCTGCAAAAATATCTCTGTCTAAGAGATCAGCAATGCGGATGCCAACACGCGCAGCTTTATCCATATAAGCCGGACCAATTCCTTTATTGGTCGTTCCAATCTTATTATCGCCTTTGGCAGCTTCTTGCAGCTGATCAAGTTTAATATGGTAAGGCAATATAATATGAGCACGATCCGAAATACGCAGACTATCCGTACCAATGCCTTCTGCGTGAAGATAATCTAATTCCTTGACCAAAGATTTAGGGTTAATGACCACACCATTACCGATAACCGAAATTTTTTCTGGGAAGAAAATACCTGACGGAATCAGATGCAGCTTAAATTTCTTTCCATCAATCACAATAGTGTGTCCTGCATTGTCTCCGCCTTGGTAACGTGCGATAACTTCTGCATCTTGACTGAGAAAATCCGTAATTTTCCCCTTACCTTCGTCGCCCCATTGGGTTCCAACAACTACTACTGATGTCATATTTTGATATAGGCTAAGCTTAGCGGCAAAGCCCTCATCCTTTCTTACACAACAAGGGGCAGGAGTTTCACCTGCAAGTTTGTCTTACAATTTATTATAGCAAAAATGCCAAGCTTTTTTCAATCACTATCGCAGAATTTACAAAATAATCTGATAATTTATGATAAACTGGCAAAACAGCTTTTATTAAAACTCATGTATAAGTGCTTCGAAAGCTGTTTTTACCCTAAATGATTGATAGAGGCTGGGACAAAGGTTCCTAGGCTTATCATATATAGTCATTCAGTGTATTCATTTGTGTCTTGGTATACTTACTCTCAAAAATAATAGATTGACTCACTCTTTTTATTACACTGATTATGGTTTATCTTGCTAAACGAATTAGTGAGAAAAGAGTAACTTTTAGTAACATTGCTTTTTATTTTGATAGTGTTATACTATTTAACAATTAAAAATGTATTTTTGATCATATGTACTTTCCTACTCTTATGTATGTATATTTTGGCTTCATTTATTGAAAGGAGAATACAAAATGAACAATAAAGTAAGAATATTAATTGGATTATGTTTTTTAATCGGTGCAATTGTCTTCTGTCTGAGAAAAGAGTTCGCCTATGCAATCATTTTTTTAATTGTTGGAGGATTTTATGTCTATAAAGGGGTGAAGTAAATGGGTTCCTTATTAACTATCCAAGATTTAGAGGTTTCCTATACCAAAGGACAACCAGTCATTAAAGGAATCGATTTAAAGATAAACGAGAACACCATTTATGGACTGGTTGGGAAAAATGGTTCAGGAAAAACGACTTTACTAAAAACGATTAGTAGTGTGTTTAACAAAAATAATTATAGCTTGGACCATTTTAGTTTTTTAGGAAAACCTTCTAATTTAAATAATAAAACCTATCAACTCAGTAAATATACAGTTTTCACCGAAAGCGAGTGCTTTTTGAATTGGACATTTGATAAGTATATCCAAATGGTCTGCAGGCTCTATAAACTTTCTATAGATGATACGAGGCTATCTGAACTTGTGAAGGGTTTTAAATTTGAAGAATATCGTAAAAAGGAGATTCGAGAACTATCAACTGGAAATAAGAAAAAAGTTTTTTTGATAACTGGACTATATCTCAGAAGACCCCTATTGATATTGGATGAGCCGTTTGATGGACTGGATTTTGAGTCAACTGAGTATTTGTATAAAAAAATTACATCCTATAAATCATACGGCAGCATCATTATGAGCACTCATTTTGCCGAAAGCGTAGTACGTGTATGTGATAGTCTTTATATATTAGAAAATGGAAATGTAACTCTATTTCAAGGGAACCTGACGGAATGGTTAGAATCTGTGAAATCTGAAAGGAATTAGAAATGGTATGGCAAGCAATCTGTAGGGATATATTTTCTAAACAAAGAATATATCTTTTCGTTATCTCCTTATTCGTCGTATTCATGATACGAAATTCGTTGTCATATAGTCACAATTTGACGATATCACTACTTTCAGTTTTATTGATCACTTTCATCAGTTCATGTCAACTATTCTTCTCCTATTTTAAACCTGCAAGGGTTGAGGGATATTATCAGCTTCCAATTTCGCTTAAAGTCTTTTATTCCCAATTTCTATCCGTAGCATTCCTTTCAAACCTAATGGAAAGAATATTGCTAGTGGTTATTCTTTTTAAAGAAACAAATTGGACAAACATACTATTACTTATTCTGTATTCACTTTTAGTCATCATCAGTAGTTTTAGACTCACCAGACATTGGACAGAAACAAATAAAAAAAGAAAGAAGTTCTTAGTAACACTACTAATTCTTATATTTTTATTTGCGATTCCAATCACAAAATCCTTCTACTTACTGATATTTTTGCTCATTTTAGAATGGATTATAGTTCTAAAAAATGATAGTCGTTTTTATTTAGATGATCTTTCAATTAAAAATCACAAAGTAAATTTTGGAAATTATTTCTTTACTGCTGTAGCAAAAGAAAGATATTTTTATTTTAATACGGTTGCCTCGATTTTTTTCATTGGTCTTTTATTTTTCCAAGATCTACCCACAATTTTAAAATTTCCTATGTTATTCACCGTAGCCTCGATGAATACACCACTAACGACACTCATTTCAGGTACACCACAAATGAAAACACATTTGCAGTCACTTCCAAATTCTTTCATTGTTTATAATATGTACTTACAGTGTTTAATCTCTTATTTCTTTATAACAAATACACTAGTAGCATCTCTCTATATATACTCTACACATAATCTTTATATCTTAATATGGGTGTGGACCTACACCATACTGGAAGCTGCAAGCTATTTGTTTTTAGAAAAATATATAACAATTAACCATTGGAATATTAAAAAAGAACTCTGGAAACATCCAAGAAAATATATTATTCCATTACTTACTTATCTATTTTTCTTCTTTTTATTTTCTTAGTAAAGCAATTTAATTATCACACAAAAAGCCCTATTTCGCGAGGGCTTTTTATTATTTTAAAAACTCTTTTTCAGCTGTATGCCCCCTACAGGGATCGAACCTGTGACCCACGGATTAAGAGTCCGCTGCTCTGCCAGCTGAGCTAAGGAGGCGAAAGCTGTATTGGTACCGGTGATTCACGTTTTGTATTGAACCCGCGACGTCTAAGAGCAGGTGGGTGACGCGATTCCAACTGAAGTTGCTTCTGGGTGAGCCAGCTTGCATACTGTCGGAATTCTTTTGTCTCCCGAAAATACAAAAATTAGTCGGTCAACACTTAGATGTGAACTCGTATACCACAGCAAATGTATGTTTCTATAATACCACTTTTGGAAATTATTGCAAGAGGGAAAAACACTTTTTGTCAGTGGATATCATTAACGAGAGAGTTTATCAATTTTATCTTTATTTGCACCCAAAGCACGCTCATATTTCCCAGTTTCATTGGCTTCAAAATAGTTCTTCCCAAGTAATTTATCAGGCAGATACTGCTGTTTAACCCATTTCTCCGGATAAGCATGCGGATATTTGTAATCTTGGGCATTTCCCAACTCCTTACTGCCAGAATAGTGGCCATCTCTCAGATGACGCGGAACTGGCAAATTACCAGACCGTTTAAGATCAGACAGAGCCTCATCTATTGCCATAATGGCAGAATTAGATTTGGGAGAAAGAGCTAAATCAATCACAACATTTGCAATTAAAATACGTGCCTCAGGAAAACCTATACGCTGCGCCGCTTCCAAAGCAGTCACCGTATGAATCTGCGCTTCTGGATTGGCCAAGCCAATATCTTCATAAGCAATTACTGTTAAACGCCGTGCTAAACTAGATAAGTCTCCTGCTGCGATCAGACGTGCTGCATAATGCAGGCTAGCATTGACATCCGAACCGCGTATTGATTTTTGGAGGGCTGATAAAACATCATAATGACCATCCCCATCCTTATCCATGGTAATATAGCTGCGCTGCAAACTATTTTCAACAGTATCCAAAGTAATATGCCGCTGACCTTTTTCATTTTCAGGAGTTGACATGATAGCTAACTCTAAAGAATTATAAGCCGATCGTAAATCCCCGTTAGTAGCTGCTGCAATAAAATCTGCTGCTTTTTCTTCCAAGGAAATATCAAAATCAAAACCATTTTCCTTATCTTTGATGGCATGATAAATAGCAGATTTAATATCTTCTCTGGTCAGTGGCTCTAATTCAAAAATTTGAACACGGCTGCGTATAGCTGGGGTTACTGAGAAAAAGGGATTTTCCGTCGTTGCTCCAATCATAATGATATTGCCATTTTCAAGCAAAGGCAAAAGAAAATCCTGTTTTGTCTTATCCAAACGATGAATTTCATCTAAAAGCAGGACCAACCCACCTGAAAACTTGGCTTCCTCAGCGATTTCCTGCAATCGCTTTTTTGTATCAACAGTAGCATTGAACGTACGGAAAGCATACTTGGTTGTTCCTGCAATTGCTGATGCTATTGAGGTCTTTCCAATTCCTGGAGGACCGAATAAAATCATAGATGACAGCATATTAGCTTCAACCATTCGCCGAATAATTTTCCCTTCTCCCACCAAATGCTGCTGGCCGATAACGTGATCAATAGTCTTAGGACGCATGCGCAAAGCTAGATTATCTTGCATAATTTTCTCCGATAGTTAAATTACTGTCTATTATAATAGATTTATGTCTCTTATCAAAACAGAAATCTTCAAAAGTTCTTCTTGTCAAAGCCCTTTTTTTGTGATAGAATGCTTTGGTATGTGGTGCTAGCACATCCGTAATAAATTCTATGCAGGAGGAAAATACGAAATGGCTAAAGTGTGTTACTTTACAGGTCGTAAGACTGTTTCTGGAAACAACCGTTCACACGCGATGAACAAAACCAAACGTGCCGTTAAACCAAATCTTCAAAAAGTTACTGTTTTGATTGATGGTAAACCCAAAAAAGTTTGGGCTTCAGCTCGTGCTCTGAAATCAGGCAAAGTTGAACGCGTTTAATGACGAAATTAGACTGGAACTTGTTTCTGGTCTTTTTATTATCGCATTTGAAACTATCGTCTCCCGAATTTTTTACATTCCTTAGACAAACTCTGCTATTTCCCAAAGAATAAGAAGCTTAAGAGTACTTTTATTGAAAAATATGGTATAATAGTTAGTCAATAGGTAAAAATCTACAGAAAGAAGGTGCCAGTATGGGATTTACAGAAGAAACTGTTCGTTTCAATCTTGATGACAGTAATAAAAAGGAAATCAGTGATACATTGACAAATGTCTATCGCTCATTGGATAAAAAGGCTACAATCCAATTAATCAAATTGTTGGTTATGTCTTAAGTGGTGACCCTGCTTATGTACCTCGTTACAACGATGCCCGCAATCAAATTCGTAAGTATGAACGCGACGAAATCGTTGAGGAACTCGTTCGCTACTATCTTCAAGGAAATGGGATTGATCTCTAATGCGTATAATGGGACTTGATGTTGGCTCAAAAACAGTTGGCATTGCTATCAGCGATCCCCTAGGTTTTACTGCTCAAGGCGTTGAAATCATTCCGATTAATGAAGAAGCTGGAGAGTTTGGATTTGAACGCCTAGAAGAGCTTATCAAAAAATATAAGGTAGATAAATGCGTCGTCGGTCTTCCTAAAAATATGAATAACACGGAAGGTCCCCGCGTAGAAGCCAGCAAGGCCTACGGGAGTAAAATCACTGAGCTTTTTAACATTCCTGTAGATTATCAGGATGAACGGTTAACAACGGTGCAAGCAGAGCGTATGCTAGTCGAACAGGCTGATATCAGCCGCAGTAAACGTAAAAAGGTTATTGATAAGTTAGCAGCACAGCTGATTTTACAAAATTATTTAGATAAAAATTTCTAAGGAGAAACTAATGGCACACAATCACGAACATGAGGTCATCACACTTGTTGATGAACAGGGAAATGAAACACTTTTTGAAATCCTTTTAACTATTGATGGACGTGAAGAGTTTGGTAAAAACTATGTTCTTTTGGTTCCTGCCGGAGCGACAGAGGATGACAATGGTGAAATCGAAATTCAGGCCTATTCCTTTACTGAAAATGAGGAAGGAACTGAGGGCGACTTACAGCCAATTCCTGAAGATGCCGATGCAGAGTGGAATATGATTGAAGAAGTTTTTAATAGCTTCCTTGATGAAGAATAAATACAGTCGTTAATACGACCAGTGATAGTTTAATATTCAAACAGTCTACCTTGCTGACATAATTGTTTAGAATTTTTCAAGAGGTGAAAATGCGGATTTTCAAAAGAAACCCGTATTTTTTATGTTATTATTTTCGAATTATCCATAAAAAAGGAGAATTTTTATGGATAACCTATCACTAACCAAAGAGGAGCGGTATTTTCTTGAGCAATTTAATCAAAAACAGTTGCACTCTTTTCGAGAGTTAGTTATTTATGCAAAAATCAGTGAAAAATTGACTAAATCATAATATCTGATATACTGGAATAAGACATTTTAAAGGGCTATTCCCGAAGAGATGAATCTTCCTAAACAAAGGAGTTTTACTGTGAGTCAAACACACGAGGACAGTATTTTACATCAAGACAATCGTAAAAAATACAGTCGTTCCCGCCATCGCCGCTCAGATAAAGAAAATCAATCTAATTTCAAAGAGCAAAATAGAAATCCAGAGACAGCTATTTCGGTTGATTTTAGACACCGTTTGTCTATTATTTTCTTTAGTCTAATATTGACTATTTTTAGCATTTCTGTTCCCCTTTTTACGGACTTTGCAAATGGATTGCAGTCTCAAAATCTTTATACGGGGCTGATATTTTCTAAAGGAGCTCTACCTTACACAAATATTTTTGCAACGGGAGGCTTTCTCTACTATGTGTTGATAGCCTTGGCTTATTATTTAGGCAGTACACTGTGGCTTTTACCTTTGCAGTTTTTAGCTTATTATGTTTCTGGTATTTACCTTTACAAAACGGTAACACACCTAACAGGTAAAAAAGAAGTTGCAGCTGCTATAAATTTAATCTTTTTTGTTTTAAATGGTACGCTCGGTTTTGGCGGACTTTACCCTGTTCAATTTGCCTTCCCGTTTATCCTGGCTGGAATCTGGTTCTTAACCCGTTACTTTGCGGGAGTTACTCGAGATGAAATGTTTATCTTTTATGGTCTTGCAGGGACGGTAGCCTCTTTAATTGAGGCACGCAGCTTAATTTTTTGGGTGCTTTCCTTAATCGCTGTTTTTGTTTACAACTTGATTAACCGTCATTTTGCTCGCGGTTTTTATCAGGTGCTTTGTATTATCTTTGGAAATATTCTTATTCTTTATGTTGCCGTTTATTTCATTATTAATCTCGAAATTACGTCAACCTATATCAAACAAGTTCTTGGTTATTACTTCGGTCATTTTGCCTTATCCAACCAGAATCTTCTTCTAACAATTCTTTATCAAGTGGTTATTATTTTTGGTTCAGGCCTTCTTCTTGGACTAATTGGGTTTGCTAAACAGGTTGGAAGCAATGCTCAGGATAAAGCTATAAAAACGGTTTTAATGCTAAGTCTTCTGGTGACAGCTATTTACATTATAGCTTCTCAAAGCTATAATGTCTTTACCAGTCTGCACTTGCTTCCTTACGGTTTGATTTTAACAGCCCTTTATTTAAGTGATGTGGTTACACAAGTTAATTCCGGACGCTCACATCGTCGCAGAAAATCTGGTGATTCATCTTTTCAAGTTTTTAGCTTCTATCTAAGCCGCAGTCTTTTTCTTCCTATTGTCGTATTGTCTCTTGCTTTCGCAGAACCCATTGTGATGTATCTATATAATTTGAAGACTAACAATGAACGAACTGTTGTTGCGGACTACATTTCAGAAAATACCAGCTCTAATGACTCTATTTATGTTTTTGACTCTACGGCAAAAATTTATGCAAAAAGCGGACGGCTGCCTGTATCTCAGTTTGCTCTTCCTGATATCAATACTGCTGAATCTTCAAATTCTAAAAAATTAGAAGATACTCTTCTTCAAAATTCTGCTAATTATATCATTGTCCGAAAAGACAAAAAAATATCAGATCAAGTCTCTGCTGATTTATCTAACTATTATGAAGCTGTATCTGTAGATGGTGTGTCTGATTTCATTATTTACCATTTGAAATAAATCAAAAATCAATATCTTGTGGTTGTAAAAAAAATATACCACAAGATATTGATTTTTTTCTGACTAGTGCTATAATGGAGTCCGAGGTGATTTGATATGATAACACTAGAAAAAGAAAAAACTGTAACACAGCCAGCTATCAAAGTTATTAAACGCGATGGTCGTTTAGTTGCTTTTGACACAGATAAAATTTATGATGCTTTACTAAAAGCAAGCGAGAATGTTTCGACAATTTCGCCATTATTAGAAGCTAAACTGGAAGGAATTGCCAACAAAATTGTAGCTGAAATTTCCAACCGTTTTTCTGATAATATCAAAATTTACGAAATTCAAAGTATTGTTGAACATGAGCTGCTGCAAACAGGAGAATATGCCATTGCAGAGCAGTATATCAATTACCGTACACAGCGTGATTTTGAACGCTCAAAGGCTACCGATATTAATTTCACTATCAATAAATTAGTTAATAAAGATCAAGCTGTTGTTCATGAGAATGCCAACAAAGACAGTGATCTTTATAATACTCAGCGTGACTTGACAGCAGGTATCGTTGGTAAGTCTATCGGTCTTAAAATTTTGCCGCCCCATGTTGCCAATGCACATCAAAAAGGGGATATTCATTATCATGACCTCGACTACAGCCCATACACTCCAATGACCAACTGCTGCCTAATTGACTTTAAAGGCATGCTTGCTAACGGATTTAAAATTGGAAATGCTGAGGTTGAAAGTCCGAAATCCATTCAAACAGCGACAGCCCAAATCTCGCAAATTATTGCCAATGTTGCTTCGAGTCAGTACGGAGGCTGTACGGCAGATCGTATTGATGAATTTTTGGCACCATATGCGGAGCTTAATTATCAAAAACACCTAAAAGATGCCAGAGAATGGGTAACAGAAGACAAACACGAAGCCTATGCTCGTACTAAAACGCAAAAAGACATCTATGATGCTATGCAAAGTTTAGAGTATGAAATCAATACCCTTTTTACTTCCAATGGCCAAACTCCGTTTACGTCACTTGGTTTTGGACTTGGTACAAGTTGGTTTGAACGTGAAATTCAAAGAGCTATCCTCCAAGTGCGCCTGCTAGGGCTTGGTGCAGAACAACGCACTGCTATTTTCCCAAAACTTATCTTTACGCTAAAGAGCGGCTTGAATCTTGAGCCGGGAACTCCAAATTATGATATCAAAGAGCTAGCGCTTGAGTGTGCTACCAAGCGCATGTATCCTGATGTTTTGTCCTACGATAAAATTATTGATTTGACAGGTTCTTTCAAGGCTCCTATGGGCTGCCGCAGTTTCTTGCAAGGGTGGAAAGATGCTAACGGTGTTGAGGTAAATTCCGGTCGAATGAATCTTGGTGTGGTCACTGTTAATCTTCCGCGCATTGCAATGGAATCTAAAGGGGATATTAACAAATTCTGGGAAATCTTTGGCGAACGAATGACTATTGCTAAGGATGCCTTAGTTTATCGGGTAGAACGCTGTAAAGAAGCTACACCCGCTAACGCGCCAATTCTTTACCAATACGGGGCTTTCGGACAGCGTTTAGGTAAGTATGACAATGTTGACGAGCTTTTCAAAAATCGCAGAGCCACTGTATCGCTCGGTTACATTGGACTCTATGAAGTTGCTACCGTTTTTTATGGCAATGAGTGGGAGCACAATCAGGAAGCCAAGGATTTTACAATTTCTATTGTGAGTCAAATGAAAAAAGCTTGTGAAGATTGGGCAGAAGAATATGATTATCATTTTTCCGTTTATTCAACACCATCTGAAAGTTTAACGGATCGCTTCTGCCGCTTGGATACCGAGAAATTCGGCCTTGTTTCAGATATTACAGACAAGGAATACTATACCAATTCTTTCCACTATGATGTCCGCAAAAATCCAACACCATTTGAAAAACTAGATTTTGAAAAGGTTTATCCAGAAGCGGGAGCCAGCGGTGGCTTTATTCATTACTGTGAATACCCTGTTTTACAGCAAAATCCAAAAGCTCTTGAAGCTGTTTGGGATTACGCCTACACCCGTGTCGGATATCTTGGTACTAATACACCAATTGATAAATGTTATAAATGTGAGTTTGAAGGGGACTTTACTCCTACAGAGCGTGGTTTTATGTGTCCAAACTGTGGTAATACCGATCCTAAAACGGTAGATGTTGTCAAACGCACCTGCGGTTATCTTGGCAATCCGCAAGCTCGGCCAATGGTCAATGGACGTCACAAGGAAATTTCTGCTCGCGTAAAACATATGAACGGTTCAACCATTGCTTTTGAAGGACGGCCAAATTCACAATAAAACAAGAGTTTGGGACAAAAGTCTCAAACTCCTTCAATCTGTGCAACATCAAATGTTTGACGCAGTGGTTGGGAGAAAGACTTGTTGGCTAGGCCAACTTAGTCTTACCCCTGCACAGTTCATTAGGTGCTTTAGCACCAATGAACCACTGCTTATTGGAAGTCCTTATCCCTTGCTAGACAAGATACAAAGAGCGTTTACGAGTAAAGGCAAAATAGGAGTTTCTCCTAGAGTCACAAGACTCTAGGAGAAACTATCTTTTTGACACAGCTCGTAGCTCGTGTTCAATTACGCAAGTGATAGCTCCAACAGTTTGGGGAACTGTTGGAGATTATCTAATCCCATGAACGTTAGTTCATATCAATCCCTAACAAACTGTGCGGAGGTAGGACAACAAAATCGAAATTGTCATTTCATGACGATTTTCCAATTTTTTATACGTAATCTTCACGATTACACTCTTCTGTGGGTGATTGCGCAGCAATCATCGTGGTTTGTCCCACTCTCTTTGCCATCCCCCTTCATAATGGGAACGACAGTAAATTGACCAGCCTGTTCAGTTTCCTCAAACAACTATGAAAGAAAAGGAGATGCTATGGCTCAAGATACTGTATTTTTCGATTTAGAAGACAAAGAAGAACTTAGTCAGGATTTGACAAAAGTATCCGACTCACTTAGTGAGATCGGTTATAATCCCGTTAATCAAATTGTAGGTTACATCTTAAGTGGGGATCCAGCCTATATTCCTAGACATAAAAATGCCAGAAACCAAATGCGTCATCACCAACCTGATGATATCGTAGAAGAGCTGGTTCGATTTTATTTAAAACATAAAGCATCATAAAATTGCAGAAAGGGGAAATAGAGTGGCTTAAGGCAGCTATTAGTAACCTTAATAAAGTAATACGCTGCCTCTCTAAACATTATTATGGGCAAGTACCAACTAGACTATAAAGGCCTGCAACAAGTTGAGCGATTCCATGAAAAACAATCAAAAGGCGTCCTCAGCGGAAATGATAAAAAAGCACGGGCTCAAGCACTGTTACAAAAAGCAGCAAAGAAAAGAATAAATCCAACAAGTTCAGATTAACACAATCTAAAAGTAACTAGTTTATATCCAAGGAGTGTCAAACGCTCCTTTTTCAATCATGGAAGGAGAAGGGCTATGGAGCTGCGCCGCCCAACTGCAAAAGACAAAGCTGCCATACTTGATATGATAAATGAGTTTGAAACATCAAACTCATCTCACGATGGTGAGGACGGTTTTTGGAACAGCGGGTGCTTTGATTATGATGATTGGCTCAGCGCAAATCTAGCAAACGAAATAGGAATCAGTCTTCCAGAAGGCCATGTTCCATCCATCCAGTTTGTTGCTTTTGAAGGAGACAGAGCTATTGGTTTTCTTAACCTGCGCCTTCGGTTGAATGGGGAACTACTTGAAATTGGCGGACATATTGGTTATGCTATTAGACCTAGTGAACGTGGTAAAGGCTATGCCAAAATGTTGCTTTGCTATGGACTTAAAGAGGCTAAACTTAAAAATATTGACAGAGCACTCCTGACCTGCCGCACAGATAATGCTGCCAGCCGATCGGTTATCAAAGCCAACGGCGGTAGGCTAGAAGATATAAGAGCAGGAGTTGAACGTTACTGGATAGAGTTAACTGACTGGAAAGGAGATGAAGATGGAAAATGAAAACTGGAACACTCCCAAGCCTGAGGAATGGAAATCTGAGGAACTTAGTCAAGGGCGTATCATTGACTATAAAGCCTTTAACTTTGTAGATGGTGAGGGCGTTCGCAACTCACTTTATGTATCAGGCTGCAAATTTCATTGTAAAGGCTGCTATAATGCTGCTACTTGGTCATTTAAAGCTGGTATTCCCTATACGCAAGAGCTGGAAGAGCAAATCATGTCAGATTTAGCTCAGCCTTATGTGCAGGGGCTGACTCTGCTAGGCGGAGAGCCCTTTCTGAATACTGGTATTCTCATCCCTTTGATTAAGCGCATTCGGCGTGAACTTCCTGATAAAGATATTTGGTCTTGGACGGGTTATACTTGGGAAGAAATGATGCAGGAAACCGATGATAAGCTAGAATTACTCAATTTAGTAGATATATTGGTTGATGGCCGTTTTGATATCACCAAGAAAAATCTCATGCTCCAATTTCGCGGTTCTTCTAATCAACGTATTATTGATGTTAAAAAGTCTCTAGCAGAAGGACACGTGCACATTTGGGATAAACTTAATGACGGAAAAGCTGCTTATGAACAAATTGATCGTAAGGGTATGATTTAAAAAAGTCTGGGTAAAACCCAGACTTTTTTACTGCTCTAAATAGTTTTGACAAATACTAACTGATGTGCTGCTGACAAATCTTTTTGATAATGAAAGCCATTAAAACTAATCGCTTTTAAGGCTTCAACCGTTTCAATTTGATTTTCAAGCGCAACTGTTAAAAACTGACCACGCGCTTTTTTAGATATAGTCGAATGCGTTTGGAGCTTGCCGGCTTTATTTTCCATAAATTTAACCCGAACAAAACTATCACGAACAGATTTTGAAAACACCTCTTCAAACTCATTAGAAAGCAGCGAAATAATACTATCTTTATGACTGACAACCTGATCATAAGTATCCCGCCAATAAAACTTAAGTGATCGACCATCAACTTTAATCCGAGTGTGAAAATCATGACGATGCTCTGCTATGGCTTCAAAAGCTGAAATGATACCATAAAAAGATGATGCAATGAGTACCTGATTAGCTAGATAATGTTGCTCCGCTTTTGACAGATTATCCCGCTTGATATTACGATACATAAGACCATTGAAAAGCCTGATTGCTGGATAAGCTGGCGCTCCGTCGGTCATCTCCTGCCAGCGCTTAGCTTCTTTCTTCGCAGATTCTGGCTTAATTTTATAAGCCTGAGCCAATTCTTTTGTTGATAAATTCAGCATTTCCTGAAGAATAGCCGAGCTTTTCTCTGATAAAAAATGGGGAAACGTTTCATCTGAAACTTTCATTTCTTTAGCCGAAGGAATTAAAAAGGTTAACATAATGTTATTTTACGGGACAAAGCCTTTTATTGTCAAGCGAAACAGGTCTGCTGGACAAACGCTTAAAAGTCTGTAGGGGCAAGCTTGATTATTTTTTGACTTTAGTCTAAAGATGTCCTATAAGCCTTTATTCTTTTTTTGTCTATTTCACGCTAATAATCACTCGTTGATAGGCTTTGAGATGATGTGCCCCATTATCAGTTACTTCTAAAATCATATGGAAAGTATCGCCTGATTTGGCATCCTTTGGAATTGTAAAGCTAACAGTCTTGCTATTAGCTCCAGTCAAGCTGACGGGATCCACCACTTCACCATCATCAAGTTTTCTGGTCCAGCCCAAACTTAACCCCTCTTTTGGATCAATAGACTCAGTTGCCGTACTTGTTCCCTTATATTCTTTATAAGAGTCAGCTTCAAAATAGCGCCACCACGAATAAGTCAGTTTATCTCCATCAGGATCATCTCCTTTTGCCGTTAAACTAACTTTTTCTCCTGCTTTAGCAGAAAGGGTCGTTCCTTCAACCACACTAGCTTCAGGTTTGTGGTTTGCATCATCGTAATCACTCGCAATTCCCCAGTCAGCTCTCGCTGCAAAATCATTATTAATATCATCAATCCAGCGCGTCAATGTGTATTGAGACTCAAATTGTTTCGTATAGGGATTATAATCTAATTGGGTGTTTTGATATAGTTTATCAGAAATTTGACCAAAACGGCCTCCCCAACCTCCATACTCAGGGTGGTCAACATTATTTAAACCATTTTGAAAAAGGTAAAAATAAGATGGCGAATCCCCTTCAGAAATAAAGTCATACTGCTGATACGTAGGATTGTTAGCCAGATAATCACTCGAGCCACGCTGTTCTTCGGCTAATTCTCCATCAATGATATTACCATCTCCCATTGAAGCATACATATCCAGAAGCGGTCCATGACCCTCTAAAATATTTTCTTTCTGCCAATCAGCTTTAAGAGTTTTTGTCAGTGCTTCATCATTTTTCTGCCACATGTAAGCGAAATACCAAAAGTTGGATTGGTCATTAATGACGGTTATATTCGGCCAATTCGTTGCAATATAATTAGCATAACTGTCATCTTGATCTAAAATGATATAAAGAACTAGTTTATCATAAATCTTCTGCTGAATTTTTTTCCAATCATCAGTATCTTTATATTGTTCTTCAATAGATTTAAGTGCGCGTGCTGTTGTATTGGTGCCTCCCCACGTCTGTACATAGAGCGGTCTGTCATCATCGTCCAAAAAAAGATTCTTCAAAAACTCGGAACCTTCCGTTACCTCATCCATTTCTCCGACATTGCTGATATTGCCAACTTTTGTCACCTTACGCAAATCATCAGCAGTCGGAAAACCTTCTGCATGTTTTGTCAAATTGGGCTGAACCTTTTCATAAGCATCTAACATGTTATAAATCCAGTCTGTACCCGTCCAACGGTAAGGAGCAATATCTTTTTTCTCATCACCGGCATAATGATAGGTTGAACTGGTCAGGACAATCCCTTCAATATCCATCTCATTAGCATAGTAAAGCGTCCGAATCATGGAGTTCATATCATCAACCTCACCGTCTGTGGTAATGACCGTTCGGTATTTATCAGATGTTTGCTTATTTTTAGTATTATGATTGCCTTGTTTAGAACACGCAGTCATTATTAAAACTACTACTGCAATAAAGCTTAAACTTATAAATGTTTTCCATTTCATCTCTTACTTCTCCTATTTTTTCTGCTGAGCATTAAGCCAATCAAAAAGATTGCTATAGTTCACACCGTCTACTGTGGCTATACTTGTTCCTCCTTTTGTTGCATTGCTTGGACTGAAACCTGATAGGTCACTGACGTTTTGAATAGCTGCTACGTCCTGAACTCCTGAAACTTGGTCATTGAAAAAATAAATCCACGACCAATGTCCTAGATAAGACGTCCTAGGAACATCAGAACCTTCCACACTCTCATAATAAGAAAACCATTTATTGCTGGCACCGCTATCAATCAAAGCCTTATAAACAGGCAAAGCATAGCTGTTAGGATCAACTACTGTATCATTAGCTGCATGAATAAACCAAATAGGTATAGTACTCAAAGCAGCAATTTTATCCTCGGTAAAATAGACATCATCTGTGCGAACAGGTGATTTTCCAGATAATTTAGTATTATCATCAACCTGAATGTAAGAGCCATCATCCTGACGCTCATAGTTGTAATAAGCATAAGCAGCAGCCTGTGGAACTAAAGCAGCAAAGTAATCGGGATAATTGACAGCCATGTTAAGGGTCATATAACCACCGTTAGAACCGCCGGCAAGGTAAATACGGCTTGTATCTACATCAGGATTGCTCTTAACATACGCTTTAATAACATCCATCAATGCTTGTGTATAACGTGAAACACCTGAACCTGCTCCATTTGTTCCGTCTCCTTCGTCCATCCAATACGTTTTTGCCTGAACGGCCAAAACATAAGCTCCAGTTTGTTCCCCTGCTGTAAAATGACTTTGAATAGCATCACGAGCTAAGGCAGTCACTTCATTCCCAAGCAAAGTAATATCGGTGTCTGTTCCGCCTTCACCTTGGCCATGAAGCCATATAATCAAAGGATTCTTAGCTCCATCTGCCAATTTTTTAGGTTCATATGCCGCATAATTTAAAGTAATATTTTCATCTTGCTTGGTGAAATCATTTCGATAAGTACCTGAATAAGAATCACGAACAGTGAAAGCACTTAAATCTGCAGAATAACGGTTGGCTATCACATTATTATCTGTTTTCAGAGTTAGGGATTTCTGACCACTGGACACTTCCAAGCCCTTAATAGAAACATCATAAGTTTCTACCCAATTATTCTGGAAAGTGCTCATGTTATAACTAAAAGGTGTAGCCACTCCCGCATTAGCTGTGCTGTCAAAACCAATAGGCGTTTCTATCGTGATGTATTTAGACTTCTTACTGGTCTTCTTTCCATTTTTGGTTGACAAATAAGCCGATGTCACGGTTCGGTCAACTCCCGCTGTCTTTACTTTTAGGTTATCTGTTGTCACTTTAGAAACATCATTATTTAACTGTATAATGAGTTTAGGAACTGCAGGGCCAAACTCGTAGCCCTCAACATCAATAGAAACTTTACTAATTTTTGTACCCGAAGTAGATGACACTGCACACCCTCCTAATAGTAAAATCGCCGTAAGCATTACTAAAGCACCAATGATTTTTTTCATTTTAACACCTCCTTTTAATCACCCTTTAAGGTAAACGCTTACATTTTAATCTTAAATAGAAGTTGCCAGTTACGGCAACCCATGTTTTTTACCCACATCTAGTTTAAAAGAAAGCAAAATTTTTCGCAATAACTTTTCAAAACTTACAAACTATCGTATCAATCTATCGTAGGATAGTATGATTATTAAGAAGTAAAAGCCATTACAGCCAAATTTCTTAAGCCTCATCGCTGTCCACAAAACGCCCTAGAATAGTTACATTCTCGGCAATAGAGACAAAAGCTTCTGAATCGGCTCTGCGCATGTAATGCTTGAAGTCATTAAGCTCTTCACGAGTGATAATCGTTAACAGCACTGCCTTTTTTTCATGATTATAAGTACCTTCTGCATCATGAATGCAAGTAACACCTCGGTGCAGTTTTCGATGAACCATCTCAATAACACGGTCAGGTTCTCCCGTAACAATCATTGCCTGCAGTTTCTTTTGCTTCGTAAAAATAGCATCTGTCATACGGCTGGACACAAATATGGTTATCATAGAATAAAGAGCATATTGCCATCCAAAAAGCATCCCCGCAAAAATCATGATAATACCATTTACAATGAGAGAAATTCTTCCCACATCCCGACCAGTTTTCTTACGAATAGTCAGACTTACAATATCAGTTCCGCCGCTGGAAATTCGAGAACGCAGTCCATATCCAATTCCTGAACCTATAATCAAACCACCAAAAATAGCATTAACTAACGGATCTTCTGTCAAAGTCACACGAGGCACTATCTGAATAAAAAGAGAGGACATCGTTACTGTAATAAAAGTAAAGATGGTAAATTTATGGCCTATCTTGTACCAAGCCAAAAGCAACAAAGGGAGATTGATAGCATAAAAAGTCAGTGAAATTGGAATTTCAAAACCAAGGAAGCGCTCACTCAGAGCGGACATAACCTGTGCCAAACCAGTTGCCCCACTGGAATAAACATGTCCTGGCTGGAAGAAAAAATTAACAGCCACAGCTGATAAAAAGCCATAAACCAAAGAGGCAGAAATTTTTTCAGCATATTTCTCTTTGGAAATAGAGCGTACTGCAGCCCATAATCCTCGCTTCTGAGCCCAGCGTTTTGTCTGAAATTTAACTTTTTTCCTAAGTGATGTTTTCTTTTTCATTATATCGTTTTCAGAAATGTGCAGCTATCTTAGGCTGCCGTTCATTATTAATACGAAAGTCCTGATAATTCTTATATTTCTTTAGTCTCAGTCGTTTCAACCTTCAAGGCTAACTCATCTAATTGTGCAGCCGCAACTGGACTAGGCGCCTGAGTCATTGGATCTGCTGCCTTGTTATTTTTAGGAAAAGCAATAACCTCACGAATATTATCTTTTCCAGCAAGCAACATAACAAAACGGTCAAGACCGATTGCAAGACCACCATGCGGTGGAAAACCATAGTCCATAGCTTCAAGTAGGAAACCAAACTGTTCATAAGCTGCCTCATTAGAGAAACCAAGCGCTCTTAACATACGTTCTTGCATGTTCTTTTGATTAATACGGAGACTGCCGCCTCCAAGTTCATAGCCATTAAGAACGATGTCATAAGCAACAGCACGAACCTTAGATAAGTCCCCTTCTAATTCATCTGCACTTTCTTTCGTTGGCAAAGTAAACGGATGATGAGCTGACATATAGCGATTTTCGTCTTCAGACCATTCAAACATTGGCCAGTCAATCACCCAGAGGAAATTGAATTTTTCCTTGTCAATGATGTCAAGTTCTTTAGCAATATGACTACGAAGAGCTCCTAACGAATTATTAACAACATCGAGTGTGTCAGCAACAAAAAGGACCAAATCATTGTCTTCAAGCTGCAAAGAATCTGTCAACTCACTCTCAATAGATGCAAGAAATTTAGCGACAGGTCCTGTGAGAGAATCCTCTGTAAATTTAACCCATGCAAGTCCTTTTGCTCCAAATTGCTTGACATAATCTGTCAACTTATCAAGATTTTTTCGTGAGTAACGATCAGCACTGTTTTTAACAACAATAGCTTTAACAGCAGGTGCTTCAGAAAAAACTTTAAAGTCAGTGGACTTTACAATATCTGTCAAGTCTTGTAAAAGCATCTCAAAACGTGTGTCAGGCTTATCAGAACCGTACAAATTCATTGCCTCATCATAAGTCATGCGCGGAAACGGCAAAGTAAGCTCAATCCCCTTGGTTGCTCTCATAACTTTGGCGATCATACCTTCTGTAATGTCTTGGATCTCTCTATCCGATAGGAAAGTCGTCTCCAAGTCAACCTGTGTAAACTCAGGTTGACGGTCTCCACGCAAGTCCTCATCACGAAAACATTTAACAATCTGGTAATAGCGGTCAAAACCAGCATTCATCAGCAGCTGTTTCGTAATTTGCGGACTTTGAGGCAAAGCATAAAAATGCCCTTGGCTAATACGGCTTGGAACTAAGTAATCACGTGCCCCTTCAGGTGTTGACCTAGTCAGCATTGGTGTTTCAACATCAATAAATTCTAACTCGTCTAAATAATTACGAATAACGTGTGTCACTTGTGCACGCAATTTAAAATTCTTGAATAATTCTGGTCTGCGAAGGTCAAGATAGCGATAACGCAATCGTGTCTCGTCACTCACTTCAACACCATCTTTAATTTCAAATGGGGTTGTCTTAGCCGTATTTAATACAGCTAGGCTTGTTACCTTAAGTTCAACAGCACCTGTGGGCAGGTTATCGTTGACTTGCTCACGCGCAACGACTTTTCCAGTCACTTCAATAACAAACTCATTACGAAGACTCTCTGCTGTTTCCATCACACTCGCCGAAACTTCTTCAGGATTAATAACTAACTGCATAATTCCTTCACGGTCGCGGAGATCAATAAAAATCAAACCTCCCAAGTCCCGACGGCGGCTAACCCAGCCTTTCAAGGTAATTTCAGATCCAATGTGCTCGCTGCGCACACGGCCAGCATACATAGAACGTTGCATAAATAAAATACCAACTCCGACTAGATGAGCCAATAAAATATTAAAATTCTGAGACTGTAAATATCTCTTTGTTTTTCTAGTCGGTTTTATTCCTTTCAATAATTCATAAGCTGATGCTTTGCTCATTCTTTCTTATTATAGCAAAAAGCATACAAAAACCCCACCCATTCCGGCAGAGTTTTTACATATTTTAGGCTCTATAATATCTGTAGTGGGTAAATCTCATTCAGATATTATAGGGCTTTTTGAGTGTATACACAAAAAGTCCCATATGACTTATAATGAAAAGCGACAAAACCATCATTAGAAAGATTCATATGGAACACCTTAAGAATACCACAGATTTAATCGGATTGAAAGACAAAAATATCAAAATCTTGTTTGTT
>NZ_JBRUHR010000005.1:0-103563 GCF_053206925.1 Streptococcus dentiloxodontae
GTCAGGCGCTTGATAATCCAACTTTGCCCGTATTTCGATGTGGGTTTGGTGTTGTAAAACAAACAAGATTTTGATATTTTTGTCTTTCAATCCGATTAAATCTGTGGTATTCTTAAGGTGTTCCATATGAATCTTTCTAATGATGGTTTTGTCGCTTTTCATTATAAGTCATATGGGACTTTTTTCATACCCTCAAAAAGCCCTATAATATCTGAATGAGATTTACCCACTACAGATATTATAGAGCCTAAAAACTTTCGGATTGATAGCCGAAAGTTTTTTGTTTTAAACAATATGGCGTTCAAAGGCATCATCAGAAATGCCTTCTGCCAGAATAAGTTTAGCCCATTCTTTGGCAGAATGAAGACTGTGATCTTTATAATTGCCGCAAGATTCAATAGTTGTCCCAGGTACATTTTCCCAAGTAATACCATCGGCAATCTCTTCAAGGCAGGATTTGATAACCTTAGCGATATCCGTCGCATTTTGTTTGCCCCACATGATCATGTGAAAACCTGTACGGCAGCCAAATGGAGAACAGTCAATTAAACCATCTATTCGTTCACGAATGAGTTTAGCTAAAAGATGTTCAATAGTGTGCAGACCGCCTGTATCAATGGAGTTCATATTGGGTTGAACGAGTCGAATATCAAAGTTGGTAATAATATCACCAACAGGCCCAGTCTCTTCTGAAATTAAACGAACATAAGGCGCTTTAACAATGGTATGGTCAAGCTCGAAGCTTTCTACAATCACTTCCTTAGGCATAGGAATCTCCTTTACAAATAATTACTCTTATCATACCATAAAATCGTTTTTAAGCTCTAGTTTTAAATTGTGAAAATGCTACAAATGTGTTACACTAGAAGATGGTTTTTATAATAAAAACCTTAGAAAATTGAGGTAAAGACATGTATAATATTGTTATTTTGGTGGTCTTTGCACTCATTGGTTTGATAGGTGGCTATCTAGCTATTTCTCTCAGGTTAAGCAAGGCTAAGGAGCAAGCGGAGACAACTCTTCTCAATGCCGAGCAGGATGCTGTTAATGTGCGCAGCAAAGCCGAAAGTGATGCTGAGCAGATTCGACGGACAGCAGAGCGTGACAGTAAAGCACACAAAAAAGAACTTTTACTGGAGGCCAAGGAGGAAGCTAGAAAGTATCGAGAAGATATTGAACAGGAATTCAAATCCGAGCGTCAAGAGCTCAAACAGATGGAAAATCGCTTGACAGAGCGTGCTTCAACTCTTGATCGCAAGGATGAAAATTTATCAAGTAAAGAACAGACCCTCGAAAAGAAAGAGCAAAGTCTTTCTGACAAATCTAGACATATTGATGAGCGTGAAGAAAAGGTTTTACAATTAGAAGCTGATAAACAAGCGGAGCTTGAGCGCGTCGGTCAGATGACCATTGCTGAAGCGCGTGATGTTATTCTGACAGAGACAGAGAATAATCTGACGCACGAGATTGCTACGCGTATTAAAGATGCAGAAGCGCAGGTTCAGGATTCTATTGATAAAAAAGCTAAGAATCTGCTGGTTCAAGCGATGCAGCGTATTGCTGGTGACTATGTGACCGAACAGACTGTGACGACAGTGCATTTGCCCGATGATAGCATGAAAGGGCGTATTATCGGTCGTGAAGGCCGTAATATCCGTTCTCTTGAAAGTTTGACGGGGATTGATATCATTATTGATGATACACCAGAAGTGGTTGTTTTATCAGGATTTGATCCTATTCGGCGTGAAATTGCTCGCATGACCTTGGAAGCTCTGATTAAGGATGGTCGTATCCATCCGGCACGTATTGAGGAGCTGGTTGAGAAAAATCGTCAAGAGCTGGATAGTCGGATTCGTGAATATGGTGAGGCTGCTGCCTACGAAATTGGCGCGGTGAATTTGCATCCAGATCTGATTAAGATTATGGGACGTTTGCAGTTCCGAACGTCTTATGGACAAAATGTGCTGCGCCACTCTGTTGAAGTTGGTAAATTGGCTGGTGTTTTGGCTGGTGAGTTAGGTGAAAATGTTGACCTTGCCCGCCGTGCAGGTTTCTTACATGATATTGGTAAAGCCGTTGACAAGGAAGTTGAAGGCAGTCATGTGGAAATCGGTACTGAGTTTGCTCGTAAATATAAGGAGCATCCAGTCGTTGTCAATGCGATTGCCAGTCACCATGGAGATGTTGAGCCAGAAAGTATCATTGCTGTGATTGTAGCAGCAGCAGATGCTTTGAGTTCAGCTCGTCCTGGAGCCCGCAATGAATCTGTTGAGAATTATATCAAACGTCTTCGTGATCTAGAAGAAATCGCATCAAGTTTCGATGGTGTTCAAAGTAGCTTTGCACTCCAAGCGGGACGTGAGATTCGCATCATGGTTCAGCCTAATAAAATATCAGATGATCAAGTTACAATTCTTTCGCACAAGGTTCGTGAACAAATTGAAAAAAATTTGGATTATCCAGGAAATATCAAGGTTACGGTTATCCGCGAACTTCGTGCGATTGATTATGCCAAGTAGGTGAACGCATGAGATTTAATTGAAGAGGATATCAATCCTCTTTTTTTATTGATAAAAATTGAGCAAATAAGCAGAAGAATGCCATATTATGCTTAGTTTTGAAAGTTTTTGCTCATTTACTATTGACAGTTGAAATCATTCTAGTATATAATAGTCTTTGTAAACGATTACAGAAAGGTGTGGGTATGCTAAAATCCGAACGCAAACAGCTTATTTTGACCCAATTGAATCAAAATGGCTTTGTGACTTTGGAAACTTTATCGGGTATTCTGGAAATTTCGGAATCAACGATTCGCAGGGATTTAGACGAGTTGGCTGCAGAAAAACGTCTGCGCCGTGTACATGGCGGAGCTGAAAAGATTAATGGACTCAAAGAAGAGCCTTCCAACAGCCAAAAAGCTATTACGAATGTGCAGGAAAAAGCAGCGCTTGCTTCTTATGCAGCAGGATTGATTAAAGATGGCGATGTCATTTTTTTGGAGGCTGGTACTACCAATGAACTGATGATTCCTGATTTGGTTGATAGAAATATTACTGTGGTTACGAACTCTGTTCATCATGCGGTTAAACTGGTTGACAATAATATTGCCACCAGTATTATTGGCGGAATGATAAAACATGCCACCGATGCTTCTATTGGAAGCATTGCTGTTGACCAGATAAAACAGCTGAATTTTGATAAGGCTTTTATAGGTGCAAATGGTGTTGATGCCATAAATTTTACAACACCTGATATGGAAGAAGCAGCTGTTAAAAGGGCTGTTTTGGGAAACTCTAAGAAATCTTTCATCCTTGTGGATTCTTCAAAAATTGGTCAAGTTTCCTATATCAAAGTAGCTAAAGTAGAAAAAGTAACAATCGTTACTAATCATTCAGAGCGTGAGCTCTTAATCAAATTAAAAGAAAAAACGAAGGTGGTAGAAGTATGATTTATACTGTGACCTTAAATCCCTCAATTGACTTCATTGTTCGCCTGAATAAGGTGGAACTAGGTGATGTTAATCGCATGGAGAGCGATGATAAGTTTGCTGGGGGAAAAGGAATTAATGTCAGCCGTATTCTGCAGCGCTTGGGAATTGACAATACTGCGACAGGTTTTATCGGTGGCTTTACTGGTGATTTTGTTGAGTCTGGTTTAAAAGCAGAAGGTATTAGAACTCAGTTTGTGACAGTTGGGCAGGATACACGTATTAACGTCAAAATTAAAGCTGATCAGGAAACGGAACTTAATGGTACGGGTCCTGTTATCACAGACCAGCAGCTTATAGAGCTGGAGCGGTTTCTTGCTGGTTTATCAACCAACGATGTCGTTGTTTTTGCGGGTTCTGCTCCCGCAAATCTTGGCAATGCAGTTTATAATAAGCTAATCCCATTGGTTCGCGAAGCTGGCGCTGAGGTGGTTTGCGATTTTGAAGGTCAAACTCTTCTGGATTCACTGGCTTATCAGCCTCTTTTAGTCAAACCAAACAATCATGAGTTGGAAGCTATCTTTAAGGTTAAACTTGAAGGATTAACTGATATCGAAAAATATGCACGTCAAATTCTTGCTAAAGGTGCCCAAAACGTCATTATTTCTATGGCTGGTGACGGTGCTTTGCTTGTTACCCAAGAAGCTGCTTACTTTGCTAAACCAATTAAAGGGCAAGTGAAAAACTCTGTGGGAGCGGGGGACTCTATGGTAGCTGGATTTACAGGTGAGTTTGTCAAATCTAAAGATCCGGTTGAAGCTTTCAAATGGGGTGTGGCTTGTGGAACGGCCACCACATTTTCAGATGATTTGGCCACCATTGATTTTATAAAAGAAACTTACGAAAAGGTAGAGGTAGAAAAATTATGAAAATTCAGGACTTATTAAATAAAGACGTCATGTTGCTTGATCTTCAGGCAACTACAAAGGAAGCGGCTATTGATGAGATGATTACAAGCCTGGTTAATCATGGTGTAGTAACAGATTTTGATACTTTTAAAGAGGGTATTATGAATCGTGAAGCACAAACGTCAACTGGACTTGGTGAAAGTATTGCCATGCCACATAGCAAAAATGCAGCAGTTAAAGAAGCCACTGTTCTTTTTGCAAAATCTTCTAAAGGTGTAGATTACGAAGCTCTTGATGGTGAGCCTGTTGATTTGTTCTTTATGATTGCTGCACCAGACGGTGCAAATGATACGCACTTGGCTGCTTTAGCTGAGTTGTCCAAATACTTGTTAAAAGATGGCTTCGCTGATCAACTGCGCAAGGTCACTTCAGCAGATGATGTCATTGCAACTTTTGATGCAGCCGAAGAAGATAATAAAGCATCAGAAGCTGCAAAAACAGCTCCTATCTCAGATGATAAGCCACTTATTGTTGCTGTTACGGCTTGTACAACAGGAATTGCTCATACTTATATGGCAGAAGAAGCTCTTATTAAACAAGGTGAGGAAATGGGTGTTCAGGTGCGTGTTGAAACCAACGGAGCTTCTGGAGTTGGTACTGCTTTGACAGCAGACGAGATTGCTAAAGCCAAAGGTGTTATCATCGCAGCAGATAAAGCGGTTGATATGCCTCGCTTTGATGGGAAACCGTTAGTGTCGCGCCCAGTTGCTGATGGTATCAAAAAAGCAGAAGAGTTGATTAATCTTATTCTTGATGGTGAAGCGAAAAACTATCATGCAGCAAAAGGAGCAAGTGCTTCTTCAGATTCAGGTGAGAAATTAAGCCTTGGTGGTGCTTTCTACAAGCACCTGATGAGCGGTGTTTCGCAAATGCTGCCTTTCGTTATTGGCGGCGGTATCATGATTGCGGTATCTTTCTTAATTGACCAATTCATGGGAGTCCCTAAAGATTCACTGAGCCACTTGGGGAATTATCACGAAATCGCAGCTATCTTCAATCAAGTCGGTAATGCAGCCTTTGGCTTTATGATTCCGGTATTTGCGGCCTTTATTGCCTATTCAATTGCTGAGAAACCAGGGCTTGTAGCTGGATTTGTAGCAGGAAGCATGGCGACAACAGGTCTTGCTTTCGGTAAGGTCGCCTTCTTCTCGCTGGGCGAAAAAGCTCCACAAGCTAGTTTAGTCGGAATCCCTTCAGGTTTTCTTGGAGCGCTCGTAGGTGGTTTCCTTGCCGGCGGTGTCATCTTGCTTCTTAAAAAAGCCTTGACTTTCCTGCCGCGTTCTCTTGAGGGCATTAAATCCATTCTTCTTTATCCGGTATTTGGCGTTCTTGTAACAGGCTTCCTCATGCTTTTCGTTAATATTCCTATGTCAGCTATTAACACAGCCCTTTCTGATTTCCTCAGCGGCTTGTCTGGCGGTTCAGCTGTCTTGCTTGGGCTTATCGTTGGCGGTATGATGGCTATTGATATGGGCGGACCTTTCAATAAGGCAGCCTATGTTTTCGGAACAAGTACTTTGACAGCAGCTTCTCTTGCTAACGGCGGTTCTGTCGTGATGGCTTCTGTCATGGCAGCAGGTATGGTACCTCCTCTTGCAGTATTTGTCGCAACCCTTCTCTTTAAGAATAAGTTTACTGAGGAAGAACGTGATGCCGGTCTGACCAACATTGTTATGGGACTGTCCTTCATCACAGAAGGCGCTATTCCATTTGGTGCAGCTGACCCAGCGCGTGCTATTCCAAGCTTTATTGCTGGCTCTGCTTTGACAGGTGCTCTTGTCGGTATGGCCGGTATCAAGCTTATGGCACCGCATGGCGGTATCTTCGTTATCGCCCTGACCAGCAATGCTCTTCTCTACCTTCTTTTTGTAGCCATTGGAGCAGTTGTTTCAGGTCTTCTCTTCGGTGCTTTGAAAAAGGCAAAATAGTCTAATTTGAACCCCTTTGAGGGTTCTTTTTTTATTATCATAGCAGAGCTGAATAGGTTTGATATAGTTTCAAACTATATAAAAAGCTAATTATATAGTTAAAAACTATATCTTAGAATAAAAAGTTAAAATGGCTAAATCTATTGAAAACAAAGGAGTTATCAGATAAAATTTTAATCATAAAAAATAAAGAGTTATAGTTTTAAACACATAACGGTATAGGAGGCAACTATGGTCAAGATTTCAAATTTGGGTTATCCTCGTTTGGGGGAGCAGCGCGAATGGAAAAAGTTAATTGAATCTTACTGGGCTGGTAGTATTTCACAAGAGGATTTGGAAACACAGGCTAAGGAATTGCGTTTAGAAATTCTGAAAAAACAGCTAGATGCGGGGCTGGACTATATTCCAGTAGGTGATTTTTCTCTTTATGATCACATTTTGGATTTATCGGTTCAATTTGGTATCATACCAAAACGCTTTGCGCAGGAAGAAATTAATTTGGACTTATATTTTGCCATTGCCCGTGGAAATAAAGACAATGTGGCTTCTTCTATGAAGAAATGGTTTAATACGAACTACCACTATATCGTACCTGAATGGACAAAATCAAAACCTAAATTGACCAACCAACGCTTACTTGACTTGTACTTAGAGGCACGAGAAATTGTTGGTGACAAAGCTAAGCCGGTTATCACAGGTCCCATCACCTATGTAGCCCTATCATCTGGTGTTGGTGATTTTACTGCAACAGTCAAGAGTCTCTTGCCGCTTTACAAGCAGATTTTCACTGAATTAGCAGCAGCAGGAGCAACTTATATTCAAGTAGATGAACCAATCTTTGTAACGGATGAGGGAGCTGAATTGCTGGAAGCAGCCAAATGCGTTTATAGCTATTTTGCCAAAGAAGTCCCTGAAATTAAGTTAATTTTCCAAACTTACTTTGAAGCTTTAAGTGATGCTGAAGTTTTGGCAGAGCTTCCGGTAGCAGCTTTTGGTCTCGATTTTGTGCACGGTCTAGAAGAAAATTTAGCAGCAGTTCAAGCAGGGTATTTTTCAGAAAAAGAAATCTTTGCAGGTGTGGTTGATGGCCGAAATGTCTGGAGTGCTGATTTTGTAAAAGCATCAGCTTTATTGAAAATTATCCGAAAAAATACAGCAGAACTTGTAGTGCAGCCATCTTGCTCACTCTTACATGTGCCTGTAACAACGAAAAATGAAGATGAACTTGCTCCTATTCTAAAAAACGGACTTGCTTTTGCTGATGAAAAGTTGGTTGAAATTAAGCTTTTAGCAGGGCATCTAGCGGGTGAAGAGTCTGCTGATTATGACAAGCATGTAGCCGATTTCAACGCGCTTCAGGCAGCCGATTTTAGAAACGTACATTTGGAAGATCTGTCTGATGTGCCGACTGAGCGTGCTCATAATTACAAGCTGCGCCGTCAGCTGCAGCAAGAAAAACTGCAGCTGCCTGTCTTACCAACAACGACGATCGGCTCTTTCCCGCAGTCACCTGAGGTTCGGCGGACACGTCTGGCTTGGAAACGCGGAGATATTTCTGATACACAATACGAGGATTTCATAAAATCTGAAATTGCTCGTTGGATTAGAATTCAGGAAGAGTTGGATCTTGATGTATTGGTTCATGGAGAATTTGAACGCGTTGACATGGTCGAATTTTTTGGGCAAAAATTAGCTGGTTTTACCACAACAAAATTCGGCTGGGTACAGTCTTATGGTTCTCGTGCTGTTAAGCCTCCGATTATTTACGGAGATGTTATGCACATTCAGCCATTGACGGTTAAAGAAACAATCTATGCCCAAAGTTTGACTGACCGTCCTGTTAAGGGAATGCTGACAGGTCCGATTACCATTACAAACTGGTCATTTGAGCGTACTGACATTTCACGTTCGGAGCTGTTCAATCAAATCGGCCTAGCCATTAAAGATGAAATCAAGCTGCTGGAAGATGCGGGCATTGCAATTATCCAAGTGGACGAAGCAGCGTTGCGTGAAGGTTTGCCTTTGCGTAAAAGCAAGCAGAAGGCCTATTTAGACGATGCTGTTCAAGCCTTTCGCATTGCGACCTCATCTGTCAAAGATGACACGCAAATTCATACTCACATGTGCTATTCAAAATTTGACGAAATCATTGACTCCATCCGTGATTTGGATGCTGATGTGATTTCAATTGAAACCAGCCGTAGCCACGGAGACATTATTGAATCTTTTGAAACAGCTGTTTACCCACTTGGAATTGGCCTTGGTGTTTATGATATTCATTCACCGCGCGTGCCAACTAAGGAAGAAGTGGTGACCAACATCGAACGTCCGCTGCAACAATTATCGCTGGAGCAATTCTGGGTCAATCCTGACTGCGGTCTCAAGACACGCCGTGAACCTGAAACACTGGCAGCACTTGAAGTATTGGTTGCTGCGACCAAGGATGTTCGCGCTAAATTCGGAAAATAAAATCAAGTAAGATAGAGAAAAAGCTGTGGATGAGTTCTTTCAGAGAACAGTCATTAGGATTTGCAGTTTTTGAGAACAAAAAGAAAGGAGGATTTATGTCGCAATTATTGGAACGCTTGAAAACAGAGATTCTTGTGGCTGACGGAGCCATGGGAACGCTGCTCTATGCTAATGGCCTTGGTAATTGTTATGAAGCTTATAACCTAAGCCATCCTGATGAAGTTACACGTATTCATAAAGCTTATATTGAAGCTGGTGCTGATATTATTCAGACTAATACTTATGCTGCCAAACGCCATCGCCTTAAGAGCTATGGGCATGAAGAACAGGTCAAAGACATTAATCAAGCTGGGGTACGCTTGGCCAGACAGGCAGCAGGCAAGGATGTTTTTGTTCTGGCAACAATTGGGGCTTCGCGTGGACTCAAGCAGTGTGACTTAAGCTTAGATGAAATTGTTGAACAGACTCTTGAACAGGTGGGTTATTTAACAGAAACTCAGGAAGTAGATGGTCTATTATTTGAAACCTATTATGATGCAGAAGAACTTGTTGCAGTGCTAAAGGCAGTGCGGCCTTTGACAGACCTGCCTATTATCACTAACCTTGCTTTGCATGAGGCAGAGATTACAGAAAGCGGTCAGCCGCTGGTTGAAGTTTTTAGCCAGTTGGTCATGTTGGGAGCAGATATTGTCGGCCTCAACTGCCATCTGGGACCTTATCATATGATTAAGTCCCTCAAACACGTTCCGCTTTTTGCCCAGTCTTATTTGGCCGTTTATCCTAATGCCAGTCTATTGACTTTTACAGATGATGGCGATTCGGGCCACTTTGGATTTAGTCAGAACGCTGATTATTTTGGGAAATCAGCAGAGCTTCTTGCAGCAGAAGGTGCTAGGATTATTGGCGGCTGCTGCGGAACCACACCGGATCATATCCGAGCAGTTAAACGGGCTGTGAAAGGTCTCAAGCCCGTTAAACGCAAATTAGTTACGCCATTATTGCCAGAAGCAGAGCTGATTGCGGCGAGCAGGCAAGGAGAAACTTTAGTTGATAAGGTCAAAAGAGAGGTTACAGTTATTGCAGAACTTGATCCTCCCAAAAGCTTGGATATTGAAAAATTCAAGACAGGCATAAAAGCGCTGGATGAAGCAGGGCTTGCCGCTATTACTTTAGCAGATAATTCTTTAGCACGCACTCGTATTTGTAATGTCAGTCTGGCTGCACTCTTAAAAAATGACATTTCAACCCCCTTTCTTTTACATTTATCCTGCCGTGACCACAATTTGATTGGACTTCAATCACGTTTGTTAGGTATGGACGTGTTAGGATTTGATAATGTTTTAGCGATTACAGGAGACCCTTCAAAAATGGGCGACTTTCCAGGAGCAACCAGTGTTTATGACGCGACTAGTTTTAAACTACTAACCTTGATTAAGCAACTCAATAAAGGAAAAGGGTACAGCGGGGCCAGTTTAAAAAAGGCGACAAATTTTACTGTTGCTGCGGCCTTTAATCCTAACGTCAGAAATTTAGAACGTTGCGGCCGATTGATTGACAAGAAAATAACTTCTGGTGCTGATTATTTTATCACCCAGCCAATTTTTAACAGTGATACGATTGAAGCATTAGCAGAGCTGACTAAACCTTATGAACATCCCTTTTTCATTGGGATTATGCCTATAACCAGTTACAACAATGCCATTTTTCTGCACAATGAAGTACCGGGTATTCAGTTATCTGATGGCTTTCTTTCCAAATTGGAAGCAGTTAAAGATGATAAAGAAGCCTGTCAGCAGTTAGGCTTAGAAGAAAGTAAACGCCTAATTGATAAAGCGCTGCAGTATTTCAATGGTATTTACCTTATCACGCCGTTTTTGCGTTATGATTTGACAGTAGAGTTGGCAGATTATATTCGCGAAAAAACAGTCTTAGCTAAAGGAGCCTGAGGCAAAAATCCCTAAGATTGTTATATAAATAGCCGTAATAGTTTGATGCAGGGATGAGTTAAAAAGGTCTGAGAGGCCTTTTTTATTTGAATCAGCAGCGCTGCAAAATGATATAATGGAGTCAATCTATCAGAAAAGAGTAAGCTTATGGAAAAAATTGATGTTTTTGCTCATGTCCTGCTGCCAGATTTTTATCAGAGAATGTTAATGCTGGATAAGGAATTGCCGCAAAAAATGCCCTTCATCCAAAATCCTGTTTTGACAGACATGACTAAGCGCCGAGCTGCCATGCCAAGGGGAGTTAAGCAGGTAATCTCCTATGTCAATACGAATCCTGAGGATTATATGACCGGAAAGATGGCTGCACTTTTAGTTAAGAAGGCTAATGAGGAACTGCTTTGGACTGTGAAGGAAAACTCTGATATATTTGCTGGTGGCGTTGCCATGCTGGCTATGAATAATATTGAAGAATCACTCAAGATTATTGAAGAGTTTGTTTTACCCAATCCAGAAATTTTGGGGGTGCAGCTTTTCACGCGCCATTTAGGCAAATCCTTGGCTGATGAGGAATTTAAATTAATAATTGAAAAACTTGCCCAACATCATGTGCCCATTTGGCTTCATCCGGTGTTTGACGATCGAAAGCCGGATAATAATATTATTTTCAGCTGGGAGTATGAATTGACTCAGACCATGCTTGAGCTCGTTCAGGCTGGTTATTTTCAAGAATTTCCGGATTTGAAAATGATTGTTCACCATGCTGGAGCTATGGTGCCTTACTTTGCGGGGAGGATTGAACATATTTTACCAGCAGAACAGGCTGCAGATTTCAGGAAGTTTTATGTTGATACGGCTATTCTTGGCAATAGCAAAGCCTTGGAACTTTGTGTGGATTATTATGGTGTGGATCATGTTCTTTTTGGAACAGATGCTCCGCTGGGTCTTGCTCCTGCAGGTGCAACAAAGGTTATTATTGAGGCTATAGAAGCCTTGAACATTTCTAGCGAAGATAAAGATAAGATTTTCAGAACTAATTATCATCGTTTGTTAAGGGATTAGGAGGGTTATGATGACTGAGCCTATTTTTCGTATCTTTGCATTAAGCCTCAAAGAAGAGGCGCTGGTAGATTTTGCTGAGGTTGGTCGGTATAATTTAACGACCTCTATCAAAAATGAATCGGACACTTTTGCCATGTATTCTACGCATTTGCCTCACCAGTCTCAGCAATCTTATGTTGTTGAAGTTTATGCTAATCAGGCTGCCTATGAACGGCATGCTGCATCTGAGCAGTTTGCGGCATTTGTCAAGGTGGCCAGTCAGGGATTGTTAAGCCGTACTGTCCATGATTTGGAAGCACAGTTATTGCTGGAAAAAGACGAGGCTCTTTTTGCTCCTACTGGAGGAAATTTTGCCGTGCGTCTAGCCAAAATTGAGGTAAAAGAACAGGATAATAAAGCCTTTGCCGCTCTTGTTTTAGATGAGATGAAACAAAGCATGGCTAAAGAAAAAGGCGTGTTGGTTATGTATGCTGGCAGAGAAAGGGAAAATCCAAATATCTGGTACTTTTTTGAAATTTATGCAGATGAAACAGCCTATCAAACTCATCGTGAGACTCCTCACTTTAAAAATTACCTATCCCAGACGGCTCATATGGCAGCCCATAAAGAATTATTGAGCCTTACTGCTGATACTTTGGTCAATCAAGGCGGACTTCATTATAAAATGTGAGATTCATTTGTTATTAGATGAGAGGAAGTTTAAAAATAATTAGACTTGGTTTCTAGCCAAGTCTTTTTACTTGTCTTTTGGTATAATAGATTTTATGAAAACTATTGATAATGTTTACGCTCAGCATGCAGAAAAGCCTTTTATTCTTCCAAAATATGAAGAGGAACTTCTAACAAAGCCGATAGCCAAGCGGCAAATGGAAAGAACAGCAGAAGGCTTGCTTCCTGGGCATATTATTATGTTGTGGCGTATTCAATTTGGCACTTATTTGACGAGCAGCAGCCACCACAAATATTTTTATACGACTTACGGTATTGATGCGGAAAAAGAATTGCGCTTTTTAATTGAACAGGGTTATGTTAAGGTAGATTCTGCTGTTGAATCGCTTAAGCATCTAGCTGCGCCTAAGCTCAAAGCTTTTCTCAAGGCTAAGGGCGTATCGGGTCTGTCTAAAATGAAACGTTCAGATTTGGATGAGGCTATGCTGGCTGTATACACTGAAGAAGAACTGTCTCAGCTTTTTCAGCTGAGAAGCTATGCCATTACTCAAAAAGGACGGACTATTTTAGAAAAATATCCAGAAATTATCGCTAAGCATCCTCAGAAGAAGTTTTAATCGGCTGTTATTTTTGTTATAATAATTTATCAAGGAGAATTGACATTATGGAATTAATTCGTGAAAAAGTATTTGTTAACCGTTACCATTATGATGTTCGCAATCATGAATGGGAAAAGGAAAATGGTGAGCCTAAAACCAATGTTGAGGTGACTTTCCAGCTTCATAAAAAGGATGAAGAAAAAAATCAAACATCCGTTGTGGCAGTTCTGCAATTTATGATTGTGCGTGATAATTTTGTTATTTCGGGTATTATTTCACAGATGGATCACATTAAGAATCGTATTGTTGGTGAGCCCAAAGAATTTTCTCAAGCGGAAGTTGAGAGTTTAGCAGCACCGCTTTTGGATACTTTGCAGCGCTTAACTTACGAAGTGACCGAGATTGCCCTAGATCGTCCCGGTATTAATTTGGAGTTTTAAAGATGAAACTTGCCTTAATTACGGATTCTTCAGTTTATCTTCCTCCTGAGATGAAGGATAATGAGAATCTGTTTGTGCTTGATATTCCTGTTGTTATTGACGGGGAAACCTATGTTGAAGGAAAAAATCTTGACATTCAAGACTTCTATCAGAAAATGGCTGCCAGCAAGAACCTGCCAAGCACCAGCCAGCCTAGTCTGTCTCAGCTGGACAGTCTTTTGACGGAGTTAGAAAACGCTGGTTACAGTCATGTGCTTGGGCTTTTTCTTTCCAGCGGAATTTCTGGCTTCTGGCAGAACATTCAGTATTTAATTGACGAGCATCCCAATCTTACGATTGCCTTTCCAGATAGTAAAATTACTTCTGCACCCATGGGCTATATGGCGGAAACAGCTCTTAGCCTAGCTGACTCTGGTCAGTCTTTCGAGACGATTGTGGAAAAAATAGCAGAGCAGATTGAAGGAACCAGAGCCTATATCATGGTTGATGACCTTAATCACTTAGTTAAGGGCGGACGTCTATCCAATGGTTCTGCTATGTTAGGCAATCTTCTTAGTATCAAACCCATTCTCTATTTTACAGAAGGGCGTATTGAAGTATTTGAAAAAGTCAGAACCGAAAAAAAGGCACTTAAACGTTTGATTGAGATTGTAACAAAGGAAATGACCAATCATGCTTATAAGATTTGGATCATTGAAGCTAATGCTGCCAGCAAGGCTGAGGACTTTCGCCAGCAGCTTCGCAGTTCAGGTTTTAAAGAATCCGTTGACATCGTACCCTTCTGCGGTGTTATTTCCACACATTTGGGTGAAGGGGCTATAGCTGTTGGTTTTACACCAGCCGTTTAAGGTATTCTTACGAAGAAAAGAGGTAAACATGAGTATTAAAGTAATCATTGCAGGATTTAAAGGGAAAATGGGAGCAACTGCGGTTGAGATGGTCAAAGGAGACAGCGATTTGGAATTGGCAGCGCTGCTTGATCCTTTTGCAGCAGAAAAAGAAGTAGACGGTGTACCGGTTTTTACTGATAAGGCGCAGCTGGTTGGCTTTAAGGCTGATGTTTGGGTTGATTTTACCACGCCAAAAGTAGCCTATGATAATACCAAGTTTGCCTTAGAAAATGGCTTTGCTCCAGTTGTGGGAACTACAGGCTTTACTGAGGAGGAGATTGCTGAACTGATTGCTCTGTCTGAAACTAAAAAAATAGGCGGTTTAATAGCTCCTAATTTTGCTATCGGTGCCATTCTTTTAATGGAATTTGCAGCTAAAGCAAGCAAATATTTCCCAGATTTGGAAATCATTGAGCTGCATCATGATAAGAAAAAAGATGCACCATCTGGTACAGCTGTAAAGACAGCGGAGCTCATTCGTCAGGCGCGTGACTACAAAAAGCAGGGTGCTGAAGATGAGGAGGAAACATTGACAGGGGCTCGCGGGGCAGAATTTGACGGTTTTAGAATTCACTCTGTTCGCTTGCCAGGTCTTGTGGCTCATCAGGAAGTTATTTTTGGAGCGCAGGGAGAAGGTTTAACACTTCGTCACGACTCTTATGACCGCATCTCTTTTATGAGTGGCGTTAATTTGGGGATTAAAGAAGTGGTTAAGCGTCAAAAACTTGTTTACGGTTTGGAACACTTATTATGAGATTAGAACATTTGCCTTCTGAGTTTCAGAAGGCTTTGCCAATATTGGAGAAGATTAAAACAGCAGGTTTTGAGGCCTATTTTGTTGGTGGGTCTGTTCGTGATGTGCTGCTCAATCGTCCCATTCACGATGTCGATATTGCTGCCTCTTGCTATCCTCAAGAGACCAAGGCAATTTTCAAGCACACCATTGATATTGGTATTGAGCATGGAACCGTTTTAGTTCTTGAAAATGGCGGTGAATACGAAATCACGACTTTTAGGACAGAGGATGTCTATGTTGATTACCGGAGACCTTCTAGTGTTTCTTTTGTACGTTCGCTGAAAGAAGACCTCAAACGGCGAGATTTTACCGTTAATGCTTTGGCACTTGATGACAGCGGACGAATCATAGATCTCTTTGACGGTTTGTCTGATTTGAAACAGAGCATTCTTCGAGCTGTCGGTCAAGCAGAGGCGCGTTTCCATGAAGATGCTCTTCGTATTATGCGTGCTTTGCGTTTTGCGGCCAGTCTAAATTTTGATATTGAACCTAAGACTTTTGCGGCTATGAAAGCCTATGCTCCTCTTTTAGAAAAGATTTCCATTGAACGTTCTTTTGTTGAGTTTGACAAACTTTTGATGTCTCCGCACTGGCGCAAAGGAATTCAAGCGTTTATGGCGATTAGGGCCTATGATTATTTACCCGATTTTCAGGATACTTTTGATAAATGGCAGTGCCTCTTAGCTGACTATACTGAAAATTTCAGTTTTTCCAGTTCAGAACAAGCTTGGGCAGCTGTGCTATTATCTCAACATCATAAAAATCCTAAAACTTTCTTTAAAAAATGGAAGACCTCCACTAATTTTCAAAGAGCTGTGGAAGCCATTATGATTATTTTTGAGCAGCGTCTGGCAGACGATGTCACCAAACAAATGATCTATACTTACGGCAAGGATTGGATTTTGTTAGCAGAAGAACTGCGTCAGGCACAGGGGCTATCTGTTGATTTTGAGCGGATTGAGCGTCTAGATACAGAGCTGACGATTCATGATAAGCATGAAATTGCTATTAATGGCGGCATGCTCATTAAGGACTTGGGCTTTAAGCCAGGTCCTGAGATGGGAAAAGTTCTCAAAGCAGTTGAAGAGGCCATTGTACTGGGAACATTGGCTAACGAACGAGAAGCCATTTTTGAGTTTATAAAGGAGATAGGGCATGTCTGATTTTATTGTTGAAAAACTAACCAAATCTGTTGGTGATAAGACTGTTTTTCAAGATATTTCCTTTATCATTCACGACCTTGATCGCATCGGGATTATCGGTGTCAATGGAACTGGAAAGACCACGCTTCTTGATGTCCTCTCAGGCAGGCTTGGTTTTGATGGCGATGTGTCGCCTTTTTCTGCTAAAAATGATTACAAGATGGCTTATCTGACGCAGGAACCAGATTTTGAGGAGGACAAAACCGTCTTAGATACCGTTTTATCTTCGGATTTACGCGAGATGGTGCTCATCAAAGACTACGAAAGTCTTATGGCAGACTACAAGGAAGAAAACCAAGCACGTCTTGAAAAGGTCATGGCAGAAATGGATTCTTTGGATGCTTGGACCATTGAGAGCGAAGTCAAGACTGTCCTGTCTAAGCTTGGTCTGTCGGATTTGTCGCAAAAGGTTGGTAAACTGTCAGGTGGCTTGCGCCGCCGTGTTCAGCTAGCGCAGGTGTTGTTGGGTGACGCAGATTTGCTGCTTTTGGACGAGCCGACCAACCACTTGGATATTGAGACCATCGCATGGCTGACCAATTTCCTCAAAACATCTAAGAAAACTGTCATCTTTATCACCCATGACCGCTATTTTTTGGACAATATTGCAACACGCATTTTTGAATTGCACAATGCCAGCCTAACCGAATATCAAGGCAATTACCAAGACTATGTTCGCCTGAGGGCTGAACAGGACGAGCGCGATGCGGCTTCGCTTCATAAGAAAAAACAGCTCTACAAGCAAGAATTGGCTTGGATGCGTAGGCAGCCGCAGGCCAGAGCAACCAAACAGCAAGCGCGGATCAATCGTTTTAATAATTTAAAAGCTGATTTATCAGAAACAAGCAGCTCGTCTGATCTTGAAATTAATTTCCAAACCAGCCGTATCGGCAAGAAAGTTATCCAGTTTGAACATGTCGACTTTGCCTTTCCAGACAGACCGATTTTGTCAGATTTCAATTTGTTAGTCCAAAACAAGGATCGGATTGGTATCGTCGGTGATAACGGTGTTGGCAAGTCAACCCTGCTTAATCTGATCAATGGAGACTTGCAGGTGACAGCCGGCAATCTGATCATTGGCGAGACGGTTCGCATTGGCTATTTCTCTCAAGAAATCAAGGGTATGGACGAGAGCAAGCGCGTCATCAATTACCTGCAAGAGGTGGCAGACGAGGTTAAAACGACTGTTGGCACGACTAGCGTGACCGAACTCTTGGAGCAATTTCTCTTTCCGCGCTCAACACATGGGACGTTTATTTCTAAGTTATCGGGTGGTGAGAAAAAGCGCCTCTATCTGCTCAAAATCCTCATCGAAAAACCAAACGTTTTGCTGCTGGACGAGCCGACCAACGACCTTGATATTGCAACCTTGACCGTGCTGGAAAATTTCTTGCAAGGTTTTTCTGGTCCCGTTATCACGGTCAGTCACGACCGTTATTTCCTTGATAAGGTGGCCAATAAAATTCTCGCTTTTGAAAATGGCTCAGTTCGCGAGTTCTTTGGCAACTACACCGATTATCTGGACGAGGTAGCTTTCGAGAAAAGCAGCTCTGCCATTGCCCAAAAGAAAGAAAAGCCAAAGGCTGATAAGGAAAAGGCCGAGCGCAAACGCATGTCCTACTTTGAAAAGCAGGAGTGGGCGACGATCGAGGACGAGATTGCTGCGCTTGAGGCTAAGATTGAAGAGATTGAGGCTGCCATGCAGGAAAATGCCAGCAATTACGGTGAGTTGGCCAGTCTGCAGCGTGATTTAGATAGCGCCAATGATGAACTTCTTGAGAAGTACGAAAGGTATGAGTATCTGAGTGAGCTGGAAAGCTAGTCTTTCTAGTAATCCGCATTGAGATTAGTCTCTCAATGCTATTTTTGCAACGGCAGGAGTTTCCTGCTGTTTTTTATTTTTAAATGATAAATTGTAAAATAAAGTGCAACAAAAAACTCATAGCGTCCTCAATCGTGTAAATTATAAGTAAGCATACTAATGCTAACACAAGAGGAATCTATGAGCTACCACCATATTACCATAACTGAACGCATTAAGGTAAAGGCTTATCTAGAATTAGGTCTGAAACCAAGCCATATCGCAAAGAAATTGGGAGTTATACGTCCACTATTTCCAGAGAAGTGAAGCGGTGTCAAGGGACTTATTCAGCAGAGTTGGCTCAGAAACACTATGACCAACTCGCCAAGCGCAAAGGAAGAAAAACGATTTGTACACCAGATGTCAAATAGGAAATTAATTTTTTAGCACGTTTAATGTCTAGTTGTCAATCTGAAATGATGCTCCTCGCACAGCTCAGATAAATAACCCCTTTTGATCAAATTCGGACGATTAAATCAGCATCTGCTGCAGGCTCAGATAAGCTTGGGGAGTTAGATAGGGCTTCTTGGCTAACTATGCAGGGAAACTTAAGCAGAAGTTACCTAAGCTCAATGGAGTTTCTCTCAACCGCTGCGCTTAGAATGCAAACTACTATAGAAAAAGAGCCTAGAACTATTTTTGTTCCAGGCTCTTTGCTCTGCGATTTTTAAAGACGGAAATAGATAGAAAGTGTCGAAATACCAGCCATAATAATCATTGCAGCCACAATTCGGCCGATAATAGCAGCCGATAAAAAAGGCTGACTAAACAGTATAATGGCAAAGATAAAAGTAACTAAGGCAATTGTAATCGCAGGCTGTGCTGAAAAACCAAATTGGCGCTGACGATAGGCCTGAACAGCTTGAACAATAGCTGTTACCATCAGCCAGTAAGCCATAATTGTGATAGCAATACTAGAAAGCGCCCATGCAGAACTGGATAGTAAAATTAGGCCAAACAATATGGAAATAATGCTTTGGATGAGGTGAACCAGCTGGCGGTCAGAGCGGTTAAAATGATTCATTAATCCTGAAATCCCCAATACCAGCATGACCAAGGCAAAAATCCAAGCAACCGATGCCATAACGACTGCAGGGTTTAAAAAGAGATAAAGACCGACTAAGATAATAATAATCCCAGCAGTTAATGGAAAGTATTTCATAATTCCTCCTTGGAAAGTTTAATAAGATTAATCATACTGAAAGAGAGGAAAATTGTCAAAGAGAAAAAACTTTATCAAGCCTTATTTAGTAAAGAAAATAAAAGTTTTTCCCCGCATAGCTGTATTTAAACGGTCTTGAAAAGTTCAAAATCTGTATTTTTGTAATTGTAAGAGAAGAAAAGCTTGATTTTACATAAAATTCCTGTTGAAAATAAATAAAAACGTAAAATGCTGAAAAACTCAAGATAAGTGCAATGAACAAAGTTGAAAAAGCTAATTTTCCATCTTTTGTGTAAGAAAACCTGACATAAAAAACAAAAAATTACAAAAAGTACTTGACAACAATAGTCTGAAAATTTATACTATTCATGTAATTAAATTACGAAACTAAATTTCGGAGGAAATAGATATGACAACAGGTAAAGAGTATGTTGCTAATGTCTTTGAAAAAGTTAAGGCACAAAATGCTCATGAACCAGAATTTTTACAAGCTGTAGAAGAAGTATTTGCATCACTTGTTCCAGTTTTCGATAAATATCCAAAATACATTGAAGAAAACCTTCTTGAACGTTTGGTTGAACCAGAACGCATCGTTTCATTCCGTGTGCCATGGGTTGATGATAAAGGCCAAGTTCAAGTTAACCGCGGTTTCCGTGTTCAATTCTCATCAGCCATCGGACCATACAAAGGCGGTCTTCGTTTCCACCCATCAGTAAACCAATCTATCATCAAATTCCTTGGTTTTGAACAAATCTTTAAAAACTCACTGACTGGTCAGCCTATCGGTGGCGGTAAAGGTGGTTCAAACTTTGATCCTAAAGGTAAATCAGACAACGAAATCATGCGTTTCTGCCAAAGCTTCATGACTGAGCTTAGCAAACACATCGGTGCTGATACTGATGTTCCTGCTGGTGATATTGGTGTTGGCGGACGTGAAATTGGCTACCTCTACGGTCAATATAAACGCCTTCGCAACGAATACACTGGTGTCCTCACAGGTAAAGGCTTGAACTGGGGCGGTTCACTTGCTCGTACAGAAGCTACTGGTTACGGTGCGGTTTATTTCGCAGAGCAAATGCTGAAAGCACGCGGTGAAGATTTTGCTGGTAAAGTCGCGGTTGTTTCTGGTGCAGGTAACGTTGCTATCTATGCGGTTGAAAAATTGCATGCGCTTGGGGCTAAAGCTGTCACAGTTTCAGATTCATCAGGCTATGTTTACGATCCAGACGGTATTGATGTTGCCCTCTTGAAAGAAATCAAAGAAGTCAAACGCGAACGTATTGTCAAATATGCGGACGCTCGTCCAAATGCTAAGTTTGTTGCAGTTGGCCAAGGGTCTGTTTGGGATGTTAAAGCAGACCTTGCTTTCCCATGTGCGACTCAAAACGAAATCAACGAAGACCAAGCTAAAACACTTGTTGCTAATGGTGTTATCGCAGTCTCAGAAGGGGCTAACATGCCTTCAACTCTTGAAGCGATTGATGTTTTCCTTAAGGCTGGTGTCTCATTTGGTCCTGCTAAAGCTGCCAATGCTGGTGGTGTAGCGGTATCAGCTCTTGAAATGGCTCAAAACAGCGGACGTACTTCTTGGACATTTGAAGAAGTTGACAGCAAACTCTACGATATCATGAAAGGTATCTACGAAAATTCAGCAGCAGCAGCTAAAGAATTCGGTCAAGAAGGCAATCTTGTTGTTGGTGCTAACATCGCTGGTTTCCTTAAGGTTGCAGATGCTATGTCAGCACAAGGTATCGTTTAAGCTTAAGCAAACTTTTAAAACAGCCCTATAGGGCTGTTTTTTTGTTATAATAAGAGAACATCCCTTTAGAAGGCTCTTATGATTGTTTATAAACCTTTTGGTTCAGGATCTGATTGTATCTAAAGCTTATCAGAAATAGGGAATAGGTGAAAAATGAAGCATATCATAACGATTCAACATCCCCAGTCAGTTCACCACACTAATGGCATGGTTGGTTCTTAGACGGATTGGGATTTATCAGAGTTGGGAAAATATCAGGCGGGACTGATTGCTGAGAAACTCTCTAAGGAATTAAATGATCGATCCGTCAAATTATTTTCTTCAGACTTAAAACGTGCAGCTCAGACTGCTCAGATTTTAGGAGACAAGTTGTCAGTTCAGCCCATTTTAAGAACAGAATTGAGAGAAAGAAATTTGGGAAGTTGTTGCGGTCAATCAGTCGCTTGGTTAAAAGAGAATCTTGAATGTGAAGAAAAAACAGTTGATGACAAGTTGTTTTTTGATGCAGAAAGCCGACGAGAGGTTTGGCAGCGACTGTTCCCCTTTTATGAAGCGGTCATGTCGAGTGAAGACGAGTGGATAATCATTGTGTCACACGGGGATTTGCTCAGCATTTGGAATACAATGTTTATGAAGTTGCCTGTTGAAAGTCTGAATAACTGTCAACTTTTTGGTTGTTCTGGTGGTGTTTCTTATATGTTTGAAAAGGATGACGGCAGTCGTGTGGTGAAAAGGCTTAGTGATCTATCCTATTTGGAGATGAAATGATGCCATTTTTTACAGGCAATTTCCAACGGAGTGAAAGAGGGGAGATAAACGGTAATGATAAGAAAAGCAAGGGGCAAAGATGCTCAAGCGATGCTAGATTTTTGCAAGCAAGCTGGTGGAGAAACAGACAATCTCTCTTATGGGATGTGAGGGTGTCTTCTTGTCAGTAGATGGTTTTGCCCAACAATTAGCAACGTTTCAGGAGTCAACGCCAAAGTCTTTCTTTTTGCTTGCTGAGAAAGCAGGAGAGATTGTTGGCACTTGCAACTGTAACACATTTAGAAAACCACGCTTAAATCATCGTGCTGAGATTGGTATTTCAGTCAAGAAAGGTTACTGGGGAAAGGGCATTGGACGTCAACTCTTGATGGAGATGATTGCTAAGGCGCGCCAAATAAACATAAAACTTCTGTCGCTTGAAGTACGCCGTGATAATAGTTGAGCAATTCATTTGTATGAAAGTCTAGGGTTTCAGTATATTGGGACATTCAAAGATTTTATGGAAATTGATGGTCAAGCTATTGATTTTATCATCATGATATTAGAAATGGAGCAAAAATGATTAAACCGATTTGCAAGGATATTGTAGTTTTATCTCAGCCGTCTGCTGAGGCAACTAAAGAGGATATCTATTTGGCTGAAGATTTGCGAGATACGCTGGAGTATTATAAAAAAGAATGCGTGGGCATGGCTGCCAATATGATTGGGGTCAATAAGCGGGTTATTATTGTTAATATTGGTTTTGTTAATCTGGTTATGTTCAATCCCGTTATGACAGCTAAGTCTATTCCTTTTGAAGCTGAAGAATCCTGTCTGTCTCTTTTGGGACATCGAAAAGCAAAGCGGTATCAGCAGATTGAGATTGAGTATTTTGATGAAAAATGGCTGAAAAAGAAGCTTCCTTTTTCAGGCCTGCCAGCTCAGATTATTCAGCATGAGCTGGATCATTTGGAAGGGATTGTCATTTAAAAACGAGCTATTCTTAGCTTCGTTTTTTTATATCAAAAAAATAGTTCTCTTAGAAACTTTTTTCTTGACAATAGTTCTTAGGAGAACTATAATAGTTCTCATGATAACAATTAAGTGGGGAGGTGAGTTTATGGAGAACCCTATAGCGGAGATTAAAAATCTTCTAAATCAGTTGGAACAAGCAGCAGACAATCTTGCCAAGAAAAATGGTATTGAACATCTGGCCGGTCCCCAAGGCAGGGTTCTGATTTATCTGAAGCATCACCAAGACGATGAAGTTTTTGTTAAAGATATTGAAAATCATTTGTGTATTTCAAAATCTGTTGCCAGTAATCTGGTCAAGCGAATGGAACGAAATGGTTTCATCAAGACTGTTCCTTCTCAGGCTGACAAGCGTTACAAGCGGATTATTTTAACAAATCTGGGATGGATGAAACTTAAACCTATGGAAGCTTTTCATCAGCAGATGCAGGAAATTTTGTTAAAAGATATCGATTTTGCAGATATTAAGACTATCCGTAAAGTAACAGATCAATTGAGGACGAATCTAAAAACTTATCGAAAAAACAAGGGCTAATCGTTTCGTTAAAAATACTGCTTATCCATTTTGTTATTAAAAAATTAAGGAGAAAAAGATGTTTAAAATCTTTAAACGTTTAAACGCAAAAGAATGGGGAATGATTGTCCTCAGTACAGTGTTTATCTGTTTGGCTGTTTGGATGGATTTACAAACCCCATCTTACATGTCGGATATCACAACTCTTTTGCAGACTAAGGGAACTGAGGTTTCTGATATTATAGAACCAGGTTCAAAAATGCTGCTGTTTTCATTTGGAAGTTTCCTGATGGCTGTTTTTGTCGGTTTTTTGGCTTCACGAACAGCAGCAAGTTTCACAACACGTTTGCGGTCTGATATTTTCAATCAAGTCATGGATTATTCTGACGCTGAAATCAAACAATTTTCTATTCCAAGTCTTTTGACGCGTACAACCAATGACTTGACGCAGCTTCAAATGATGATTACCATGGGAATGCAGGTTGTAACCCGTGGTCCTATCATGGCTGTTTGGGCCTTGACCAAGATTTGGGGTGAAAGCGATGAATGGACTTGGTCAGTTGGTGTAGCTGTCCTTGTCGTTATGCTGCTCTTATCTGTTATTCTCTTTGTGGCCTTTCCACGCATGAGTAAGATTCAAGGCCTGACTGATGGCCTGAATGCGACGACACGTGAAATTCTCTCTGGGATTCGTGTTGTCCGTGCTTATAATGCTGAGGATTATCAAGATGCTAAATTTACCAAAGAAAATGACAATTTGACCCGTCTCAACTTGTTTGTTTACCGTATCATGGCTCTGATGAATCCTGTTATGACTGTGGTGTCATCAGGTTTGACCTTAGTAATCTACTGGATTGGTGCTTACTTGATTGATGACATCAAGATTTCGACGACTTCTATTGCTCAAGCAACTGCAGATGTGAAAGATCGCGTAGCAATATTTAGTGATATGGTTGTCTTCTCATCTTATGCCATGCAGGTTATCATAGGTTTCATGATGATGGTTGCTATCTTTATCATTTTACCGCGAGCTCTCGTCTCAGCCGGTCGTATCAATGAAGTGCTGGCACTTGATTCTACGGTTAAATTCAAAGACAAATCTAAAGAAACCAACAGTCAAAAAGGCGAAGTGGAATTCCAAAATGTTTCCTTCCGCTACGCCAAAGAATCCGAAGCTGTTGTCGAACATGTCAGCTTCAAAGCGACAGCAGGACAAACAGTTGCCTTTATTGGCTCAACTGGTTCTGGTAAATCAACGCTGGTTAATTTGATTCCGCGTTTCTACGATGTTACTGAAGGTTCTATCTTGGTTGACGGTGTTGATGTACGAGATTACAGCCATGAAGATTTGAATGCCAAAGTAGGTTACATTCCGCAAAAAGCAGTGCTCTTTAGTGGTACTATTCGCTCTAACATGGAATTTGGAGATAGCAACCAGACACCTCTGGATGATGCTAAAATTTGGGAGGCTTTAGAATTAGCGCAGGCTAAAGACTTTGTGGAAGCTAAAGAAGAAGGGCTTGACACCGAGGTTGCTCAGGGCGGTACCAATTTCTCTGGCGGACAAAAACAACGCTTGGCAATTGCACGTGCGCTTGCTCGTAAACCTGAAATTCTTATCTTTGATGATTCTTTCTCAGCCTTGGATTACAAGACAGATCGCAAATTGCGTTTAGACCTGTCTCATAAGACTAAGGAGATGACGAAACTTATTGTAGCACAGCGGATTTCGACCATTATGGATGCTGATTTGATTTTGGTTCTTGATGAAGGTAAAGTCGTTGGACAAGGAACGCACAAAGAATTGCTGGCTGACAATAACGTTTATCAGGAAATCGCTTATTCACAATTATCCAAGGAGGAGTTAGAAAATGGAAAATAATAAGAAGAAACCATCATTATTAAGCCAGATGGCTCCTTACACAAAGGGGTATCGGCTAGCCTTCCTTGTGGCAGTAATCTTTACTGTTATCTCAAGTGTAATCACTGTTATCGGACCAGACAAATTAAAAGAAATCACAAATACCATTACAGACGGGCTGACAGGAACTTTAGATCTTGATAAGATTAGCAGTATAGCTATGATTTTAGCCGTGATGTATGCGGCTGGCGCTCTGGTTTCTTATTTGGCAAACTTTACTGTTTCTACTTTGATTCAGAAATTTTCACAAAGAATGCGCAATGCTATCGCTGATAAAATCAATAAAGTCCCTCTGCGTTATTTTGACAGCCATTCGCAAGGTGACACCTTATCGCGTGTCACCAATGATGTTGACTTGATGTCACAGTCCTTTAACCAAAGCTTGGGAACAATGGTTTCTGCGGTAGTCTTGCTAATTGGTTCTATTTTCATGATGATTAAGACCAATGGTGCTTTGGCCGCAACAGCAGTTGGTTCCGTTTTATTCGGCTTTATTGTGGCCCTCTTTATCATGGCTAAATCGCAGCCGCTTTTCAAACGTCAGCAGGATAATATGGCCAATATGAACGGCTTTGTTGAAGAATACTACACTGGCCACAATCTGGTTACTAGCTATAGTGCTGTTGAGCAAACTAAGGCTAGCTTCACGGAGCTGAACAAACAGCTTTACAGTTCTATGTGGAAATCACAGTTCTTTTCAGGAATTATGATGCCAATGATGCAGTTTATCGGAAACTTTGGGTATGTGATGGTCTGTATCGTTGGTGCAGCTATGGCTATTAATGGCGATATTACCATGGGAACAATTGTTGCTTTCATTACTTATGTTCGCATCTTCTCACAGCCGCTTTCGCAAATCGCACAAGCTATCACTCAGCTTCAATCAGCCAGTGCAGCTATGGGACGTGTCTTTGAATTCCTTTACGAAGATGAAATGGAAGCAGAAGATGGCAAATCTAAGCAATTGGATACGATTAAAGGTGATGTGAGCTTTGAAAATGTCTTCTTTGGCTACAATCCTGATAAGACTATCATTCACGATTTCTCAGCTACTGCTAAGGCTGGGCAGAAGATTGCCATTGTTGGTCCGACAGGAGCCGGTAAAACAACGATTGTCAATTTGCTCATGCGCTTCTATGAGATTGACAAAGGTGCTATTTCTATTGATGGTATTAATGTGCATGACATGACACGTGAAGAAGTACATGATGCCTTTGCCATGGTATTGCAAGACACTTGGCTCTTTGAGGGAACCATTAAAGAAAATTTGGTTTACAATCAAGACCATATCACAGATGAGCAGGTCATTGCAGCTGCAAAAGCGGTAGGTGTCCATCACTTTATCATGACTCTGCCAAAAGGTTACGATACTGTCCTGGATGATGCGGTCACCTTGTCTGTTGGTCAAAAACAACTCCTGACCATTGCGCGTGCGCTTCTTAAAGATGCTCCACTTCTTATTCTTGATGAGGCGACTTCATCTGTGGATACGCGTACAGAAGAACTGATTCAAAAGGCTATGGATCAGCTGATGGAAGGGCGAACATCATTTGTCATTGCCCACCGTCTGTCAACCATTCGCAATGCTGACCTTATTCTTGTTATGAAAGAGGGTAATATCATTGAACAAGGAAACCATGAGCAATTAATGACTGAAGCAGGTTTCTATGCAGATTTGTATAATTCACAGTTTGCCAGTGCTTAATAGGTTCATCAAATGGGCGAAAAAATTAAAAGGAGAGCCAGTCTTTCCAGATCTAAGGTTATAAAGATGATTCATCTTATTTCTCCAAATCTATTTGAAAAATGAGGGCGGAACTTTTGTTCCAGCCCTTTTTGATTTAGAATAGTTTTCATTTTAAGAAGCCTTACAATTATTAACAGATTTATATCAAAAACTAACCTTACTGCAATATTTACTTGGTAGAGTAATCCTTAATAATGATGAGGCCGTTGCTTGATTAATCAGTTCAAAATGTTACACTGTATTTAGTAAAAAAATTTTACTAAATATCATGAGGTGGGTTTTAAGTGTCCGTCAAAAATAATGCAAAATACTATGCTAGGTTAAGAGATGAACAGGCATCGCTTTTTGAACTTTATGCTAGACGAAATGGTCTGACTGGTAAGAGTCTCTTGGTTTTTCTTTGGCTTTATTATAACCCTCAGGGTTTGAGTCAAGAATATATTGCCAAAAAAACATTTTCAACTAAGCAGGTTATTCGAGCTATTGTCAGAAATTTGGAAGAAGCCAATTATGTTAACTTGAAGCCAGATGCTCAAGACAGACGCAGGAAAATAGTAAGTTTAACTTCGGCTGGTCTATCTTACAGCAGCAGTCTGCTTCTCCCTCTGGAGCGTTATGAAGAAGAGGCTATGGCTGCTCTAACGAGTCAGCAGCAGGAAAGCTTATTAGCAGCTACCGAAATTTTCTCCAATAAACTTAGACAAGCAATCGAAAATCATCAAGGAGAAGAAGATGCTATCTGAAATTAAAACTTACTTTGCCACCAATAGTTCTGATTATTGGAATTATGTCTGGCAGCATCTAACATTGAGTTTAGAAGCTTTGTTAATATCAATGATTTTGGGAATCAGTCTAGGTTACTGCCTTTATCGCCGCCCCAGAATGAAACAATCTGTTCTCGGACTAAGCCAAGGACTCAGAGTCATTCCCAGTCTAGGTGTCCTTTTTATCCTAATTCCCTTTATTGGGGTAGGTCGTTTGCCAGCTTTGATTGCGCTTGTTTTTCTTGGCTTGCCACCCATTTTAGTTAATACTGTTGTGGGTTTTGAGCAGGTTTCTGAGGAGCTGCTTGAAACGGGAATAGGGCTGGGCATGACACAGGCTCAGTTAATGAGAAAGGTCAGCTTTCCTCTGGCCTTACCTCATCTTTTGAATGGCATCAAATTGTCCCTAGTTGAGATTATAGCCAGTGCTACTTTGGCTACTTATATCGGTGCGGGTGGACTTGGTAATTTGATTTATACCGGTTTACATTTGTTCCGATATGATCTATTAATCATAGGCGGAGGGTCAGTAGCGGTTTTGTCCTTTTTAAGTATGTTGCTTTTAGATTTAGGAATCAAATGGAGTCAGATAAAATGAAAAATAAAAAAATATTATTATTAGGTGCAGTTTTATTCGTTTTGTTGGCAGCAGTTGGCGGCTTTTTCTACTTTGGCCAGAAAAATGCCGACAGCGGATCGCAAAATAAAGGAACCATTCGTGTCGGCTCAAAGGATTTTACAGAGAATCTGGTTGTTGCAGAGATCTACTCCCTTGCTCTAGAACATAATGGCTATAAGGTTGAGCGTGCAGAAAATATTGGAAGTTCTTTGATTCATAATGCTATCACAAGTGATGATATTGATCTCTACCCTGAGTATACTGGAACAGGTTTATTGTCTGTCTTAGGTGAGAAAATGCAAACGGATCAAAAGAAGGTCTATGAAACAGTCAAATCTAAATACGAAGAAAAATACCAGCTGACTTGGTTAGATTATGCTCAGGCCAATGACAGTCAGGGATTAGTTATACGTACAGACAAGGCCAAGGAGTTGGGCATTTCAACGATTTCAGATTTGCAGGCTCACGCTTTTGAACTTCGTTTTGCCTCACAAGGAGAATTTGATCAGCGTGAAGACGGCCTTCCAGGACTTGAAAAAACGTACGGTAAATTTAATTGGCAGTCATCAGAAGTCTATGACAACAGCCTTAAATATACTGTCTTAAAAAATAACGAAGCTGATGTTACCCCTGCCTATACAACAGAAGGGCAGTTAGTTGATACAGACGAATACACTTTGCTGGAAGATGACAAGCAGTTTTGGCCTCCTTATAATTTAGCTCCTGTTGTCCGCGATGATGTTCTTAAAAAATACCCTGAAATTAAGGAAATTCTCAATAAAGTGACTGCCACATTGACTACCGAAAAAGTAACAAAACTAAATGCTAAAGTTGATGTTGATAAAGAAGACTATAAGAAGGTTGCCAAAGAATATTACGACAGTATCAAATGATTAGAAATGAGAAGTCAATGACAAGTATGATAAGCTTTAACCATGTCAGCAAATACTATAATGAAAAAGCAGTGGTAGATGATATCTCACTAAGTATCGAAAAAGGTGAATTTATCACGATTCTTGGGACATCTGGTTCTGGAAAGACTACAACACTCAAAATGATTAACCGTTTGATTGAACCAACCTCAGGGACGATTTCTTTTGATGGTAAAAAACTGGCGGAGCTGGATGCTGTTTCTCTTCGCCGCCAGATAGGTTATGTGGTTCAGCAAATCGGTCTCTTTCCTCATATGACAGTAGCTGATAATATCGCAACAGTTCCCAAACTTCTTAAGTGGGATAAAACTCGTATTGAAAAACGCACAGCAGAGCTTTTGAAATTAGTTCAATTACCTGCTGATGAATACGCTGGACGCTATCCAAGTGAATTGTCCGGCGGTCAGCAGCAGCGTGTGGGAGTGGCACGAGCTCTTGCAGCGGATCCTGATGTTATGCTTTTTGATGAGCCTTTTGGTGCAATTGATGCTATTACACGTGCAGATTTGCAAGAGCAAATTTTGGCAATCCACCAAGAATTGGATGATAAAACGTTTGTTTTTATCACGCATGATATTACAGAAGCTTTTAAATTGGGAACTCGTGTTTTGATTATGGATGAAGGCCAAATTTGCCAATTTGACAGCCCTGAAAATATTATTGAGGCACCGGCTACCGATTTTGTTAAAAAATTAATTGAGACAGCGCGTGCTCAGGAATCTTTGTGGAGTATTGCTCATGATTGACTATTTTCAAACGTCTTCAGCCCAGCTTATATCAGCTACGATAGAACATATAATTCTGACAGGAACGGCGCTTCTTGTTGCTTTAATAATAGCCAGTGTTTTTACGATTTTACTATTATTTGTGTCTGAACTGCGTCAGGCATCGGTTTACTTGCTTTCTCTTTTATATGCCGTTCCTTCATTTGCTTTATTTGCTCTGCTGATTCCTTGGACAGGCTTGGGAAAAACAACGGCTATCGTGGCCTTAGTGATTTATGCTCAGTATACATTGGTAAGAACGTTTTTAGAAGGTTTTCTGCAGGTAGATCCAAGCATTATCGAAGCGGCGATTGGTATGGGTATGACCAAGTGGCAAACAATGCTGAAAATTCAGCTGCCCCTTGCTGCGCCTTCAATTCTTGCAGGTATTCGCTTAGCAGCAACTTCTATTATTGCTATTGCAACTATTGCCTCAACTGTTAATGCAGGTGGTCTAGGAATAATCTTATTTGATGGCTTGCGCACCATGAGTCTTCCCGAATTAGCATGGGGAATTCTTCTTACAGTTTCTCTCAGTCTCATTGTCAATCTCATTCTTTATCTTGTCGAAGAGATTATCAAGGACAGCCAAGAGTCTGGGACAAAGTCTCTAAGAATGTCGTATAAATAGTCGTAACAATTTGACGCAGTGTTAATTGGAGGTTATCTAATCCCATGAACCTTAGGTCATATCAATCCCTAATCAACTATGCAGAGGTGGATTTAAAAGGTCTGGGAGACCTTTTAAATCGGGAAATGAAACTTGCAAAGCAAGTGTCAAAAACAATTCAGCGGACTGTTTCAGGTTAATAACTAAAAACTAGGGCTTGCTGAGAAATCAACTTCTCGGCAAGCCCTAGTTTTTATACGTAATTTTCACGATTACACTTTTCTGCGGGTGATTGCACAGCAATCATCGTGGTTTGTCCTGCTCCTTTTTAACGTTTCTTCTGTCTCTCTAGCTGATTTTCATGCTATAATAGAAATGATTTATTTCAGGAGAAGCGCTATGACAAGTTCAATTTATGGCGATTATGCCCAGTATTTACCGATGATTTTGCAGGAGCTCACAGAGCATATTATTGCTGCCAATAAAGCAGCTAAGGAGGCAACAGGTTTTAAACTGTATGAACATCTTATTTCACGGATCAAGTCTGGGGAATCTATGGCAGAGAAGTGCCGCCGCAAGGATCTTCCTGAGACAGCCCAGTCGGCCTTGAGAGACATTCGAGACAGCATTGGCATCCGTGTTGTCTGTGGTTTTGTGGACGATATTTACAAGACAGTAGATGTTCTTAAAAATATTCCCGAAGTTACAGTTGTTACTGAAAAAGACTATATTTTCAACGCCAAACCCAATGGCTATCGATCCTATCACCTGATTTTGGAGATGACGACCGATTATCCCGATGTTTTGGGCAATACCAGAGGAGCTTATTTTGTTGAAGTACAGCTCCGCACGATTGCCATGGATTCTTGGGCGAGTTTGGAGCATCAGATGAAGTACAAACACGACATTAAAAATCCCGAGATGATTACGCGTGAGCTTAAGCGCTGTGCCGATGAATTGGCTTCTTGTGACTTGACCATGCAGACCATTCGCAATCTTATCCAAGAGTCAAGCAAGCAATAGAAAGGAAAAGAATAAGCTAGCTATTGAAGGAACAAAGAAAGCTATTCTTAAACGATTAATCGAATGAAAATTTTACTGGCTGAGGATGAAGTACAGCTGTCCAATGTTTTTTGTGCAGCAATCCGCCACCAAGGTTATGAAGTGGATCCTGTTTACAATGGGCAAGAAGCAGTTGATGCTGTCGACAAAAGTCCCTACGATGTTATTATTTTAGATGTTATGATGCCAATCAAAACAGGCATTGAAGCTCTGCGTGAGATTCGCTCTTCGGGCAATCAAACCCATGCCATTATTTTAACGGCCATGTCCGAAATTGATGATCGTGTTGTTGGCTTAGATGCTGGAGCTGATGAGTATCTGACCAAGCCGATTTCACTGAAAGAATTGCTGGCGCGTCTACGTTCAATAGAGCGTCGGGTCGAAGTAACGTTCACGCAAAATATTCTGGAGCAAGGATCGGTATCCTTGAATGTCGCCGAACAGGAGCTGTCTGCTCAAAATAGTATTCGTCTGGCAGGAAAAGAAACCAAATTGATGAGTTATTTTATGCTTAATAAGGATAAAGAACTCTCAACACAGACAATTTATCAGCATGTTTGGGCAGATGAAGAAGACGGGGACGACCGTCTGGTTTATATTTATGTTTCTTATCTGCGTCAAAAGCTTCAGGCTATTCAAGCCGATTTAACGATTGAGGGAGAAGAAAATGGTAGCTTTACCCTGGTTCAAGTCCAAAAAGAAGACGAAAAAAACTCAAAATGATGCAGAGGCTATCGAAAACCGCATGTTTCGCAGCCTACGCATTCGTTTCATTGTCATAGCAGGATTGGCTATTACAGTCGTATTGACTTCTGTTATTGGAGTTCTTAACTCTGCCCGTTATTGGCAAACGAGACAGGAAATTCAGCAGGTTCTTAATGTCCTCTCAGACAATAATGGAACTTTTCCCAGTTTATCTGAAGCCGCTAAATCTTTCGGCGGAGAGATTTCTCTGGATACTCTGAGTCAGTATCGCTATCTGTCAGCTAGGGTTGATCAATCTGGCAAGATTGTCAATCTTGATATGAGCAACATTTCTGAATTTGACCAAGATGAGGCAGAAGATTATGTTAAAAGCCTGTCACGTTCCAAACAAACAACGGGTACTTTCATTGATAATAGACGAAATTATGCCTATCAAGTGACTGGGACAAAATCTGGTAAGCTGGTTGTCCTATTAGATGCGACTAGTTTTTACGAGAATTTCCAAGAATTAGTCTCTGTTTCCATCTACATGGGAATAATGGGAATGATCTTTTTTTTATCTATAGTTTCTATTTTTTCACAGCGTGTTATTGATCCTTTTGTCCGAAATTATCAGCAGCAGCGTCGTTTTATCGTTAATGCCGGACATGAACTAAAAACGCCTTTGGCTATTATTTCTGCCAATAATGATTTGGTTGAACTGACCACAGGTGAAACTGAGTGGACCAAATCAACAGCTGACCAGGTCAGCCGTCTGACAGGACTTATCAATGGTTTAGTGGCTTTAGCCCGCTTGGAAGAACGGCCTGATCTGGTTTTGGAAGATTTGGATTTTTCTGCCATTGCTGAAGATGCAGCCGAAGATTTTAAAGGGCCTGTTGTCCGAGATGGCAAAAAGTTTGTTATGGAAATTACACCTGACATTCATGTCAAAGCAGAGCAGAAATCACTTTTTGAATTGGTGACTATTCTTTGTGATAACGCCAATAAATATTGTGATCCCAACGGAACAGTCACCATTCGTCTTAGCAGCACTGGCCGTCGCAGCAAAAAAGCTAAGCTTGATATTTCTAATACATATGCTGACGGTAAAAATACTGATTACAGCAAATTTTTTGAACGTTTTTATAGGGAGGATGAATCTCATAATTCAGTCCGTAAGGGCTACGGAATAGGTTTGTCAATGGCTAAAAGCATGGTTCAGCTCTTTAGGGGCAAGCTGTCGGTTCATTATAAAGGTGACACGATTACCTTTACTGTAATTTTATAAAAATTCAGACTCAATTGAAGCTTAGTTTATTATTTTTGACAATAGCTGTGCTTTTTAAAAAATTTAACTAGGTGAAAGCTTCAAAATATGGTAGAATGATAAAGATGAATGGGATGTTTTGCTATCTCACAACCCTAAAAAAAGACGATAAATCTCGATAAGGAGAAATCATGGTAGAACCAAAATATAAACGTGTCCTCATTAAACTATCAGGAGAGGCTCTAGCTGGAGAAAAAGGAGTAGGAATTGATCTTCCTACTGTTCAGAATATGGCCAAGGAAATTGCAGAAGTTGCCCTGTCAGGTGTTCAAATTGCTCTGGTTATTGGCGGCGGAAATCTTTGGCGCGGTGAGCCAGCAGCAGAAGCTGGTATGGATCGTGTCCAAGCAGACTATACAGGCATGCTCGGTACTGTAATGAATGCTCTGGTTATGGCTGACAGTCTCAAGCAATTAGGCGTAGACACCCGCGTTCAGACGGCTATTGCTATGCAGTCGGTGGCTGAACCTTATATTCGCGGCCGCGCTTTACGCCATCTTGAAAAAGGCCGTGTTGTTATCTTTGGTGCTGGTATTGGATCTCCCTATTTTTCTACCGATACAACAGCGGCCCTTCGAGCTGCTGAAGTAGAAGCGGACGCTATTCTCATGGCTAAAAATGGGGTAGACGGTGTTTACAATGACGATCCAAGAAAAAATGCTGACGCTGTCAAATTTGACGAGCTGACCCATGTGGAAGTCATCAAACGCGGCCTGAAGATCATGGATGCAACAGCATCAACTTTATCAATGGACAATGATATTGACCTCGTTGTCTTTAATATGAACGAGCCTGGCAATATCAAACGTGTTATTCTAGGTGAACAAATCGGAACGACTGTTTCTAACAAGGCCGATCACAAATAAAGCAAAGAAAGAGAGAACTCATGGCAAATCCAATTATTGAAAAAGCACAAGAACGTTTTGAACATTCACACCAAGCACTGGCACGCGAATTTGCTGCTATTCGGGCAGGTCGTGCAAATGCTTCCCTTCTTGACCGTATTGAAGTGGAATATTATGGTGCTCCAACACCTCTTAACCAATTAGCTTCTATCACGGTGCCAGAAGCACGTGTGCTTTTGATTTCACCATTTGATAAGTCAGCACTTAAAGATATTGAGCATGCTATTAATGCTTCTGATCTTGGTATCAATCCAGCCAATGATGGTTCTGTTATTCGCTTGGTGATTCCAGCGCTTACCGAAGAAACACGTAAAGAATTGGCAAAAGACGTTAAAAAAGTTGGTGAAAATGCCAAAGTTGCTATTCGTAACATTCGCCGTGATGCTATGGATGAAGCTAAAAAACAAGAAAAAGCCAAAGAAATTACTGAAGATGACTTAAAAACACTTGAAAAGGACATTCAAAAAGTAACAGATGATGCCGTTAAACATATTGACAGCATGACTGCTAACAAGGAAAAAGAATTGCTTGAAGTCTGATTTCAAAAGGGCTGTCATTTTAGTCAGTCTTTTGGTGTAAAATGAAACTGTGATATATGACTGTCAGCCGAGGTTAACTATCAGGCTGCTCCTGACATTAAAGACAAGGGGGTTGGGATTTTCCCAGCCTCCTTTGATAAAGAAAGAATGAAAATGAATAAACTTCTCGCAACAACTATCACCGGTCTAGTAACCGATGAAAATGCTCAATTTTATTTCATCCAAAAAGATGGACTGACTTTTGCTCTTGCCAAGGAAGAGGGGACTCATGAGCTTGGCAGTATGGTCGCCGGTTTTGCCTATACAGATATGAAGCAAAAGCTGCGCCTTACGACTAAAACAGTAGAGGCAACAGCGACTAGCTACGGTTGGGGAGAGATCACCGAAGTTCGCCGTGATTTGGGCGTTTTTGTAGATACAGGTTTACCAGACAAGCAAATAGTTGTGTCACTTGATGTCTTACCAGAGTTAAAAGAGTTATGGCCTAAAAAAGGAGATAAACTCTATGTTAGGTTGGATGTGGATAAAAAAGACCGTATTTGGGCGATACCGGCAGATCAAGAGGTCTTTCAAAAATTAGCTGGTCCGGCCTATGACAATATGCAGAACCAAACTTGGCCGGTTATTGTCTACCGTCTCAAACTCTCAGGTACCTTTGTCTATCTACCTGAAAACAATATGCTGGGCTTCATTCATCCGAGTGAACGCTATACTGAGCCGCGTCTGGGTGAAGTTGTCAGTGCGCGTGTTATTGGCTATCGGGCAGTTGACCGCACGCTCAACCTCTCACTCAAACCCCGTTCTTTTGAGATGCTTGAAAATGATGCTCAGATGATTCTGACCTATCTGGAGACCAATGGCGGTTTTATGACGCTCAATGACAAATCCAGTCCGGAAGACATCAAGGCAGTTTTTGGCATTTCCAAGGGTCAGTTCAAAAAAGCTCTAGGCGGTCTTATGAAAACTAAGAAAATCAAGCAAGATGCCAGTGGAACAGAGTTAATAAACAAGAACTAGAAAATAAAACACCTTTCCCATCTTATAATTTTCAGCGGGAAGGGTGTTTTGTTGATACGACGCTAATATAAAGGGGGAGAATTTCAACTATTTGGCAGATAATTTCTTGGAAGATTTGCTGAGATTTTCTGAAAGAAATATAAACTGCAGCTACGGTTTGCAGGTGCTTTTTATGATATTATCTTATTTTTGACAAATGCTGAAGGGAGTCATATTCTCTTAAACAAACTGCCACTAATTGTAAATAATTTGTAAGTGTCTTTCTAAAATGACTATTCGCTTCCTGCTTTCATGGGATTTATAAAAGATACTGTTTTGTCATTTTTTATAAAAAGCTTGATTTAACAAGGTTTTTGAGACTTTGACTTTTATTATTAAACCTTGTAGAATAACGGGCAAGACGAATAGAAATCTATTTGTCAGCTTGGCTATGCACTTATTCGTAATTCCGGAATATGAAGGGTGATAGCTTTTTAAGAGAACAGGGCAGGTATGCTCTGCTATTCTTCAAAGTCATTTAGAAAAGGAGATGTATCCCATGACTAAAATTAAGACAAGAAAACTTTCAGCAACGGTAGCAGGTGCGGCATTGGCACTATCAGCTTCTGCGATAATCGGTGTTTCCTCTGCCTCAGCTGCAACTCAAACGGTTACGGCTGATCAAGCGAAGGCTATTGCTTTGCAGGACGCAGGAGTTTCAGAAAGCAATACGACTGCTTTGAAAGTGCATTCAGATTCTGATAACAACTCTCCTGTTTATGAAATTGAATTTAAGGTAAATGGATCTGAGTACGATTATACAGTCAGCGCTGTTGATGGTGCTATCACTGAAAAAGATAACGACATTGATGATTCTAATTCTGGCAATGGCAATCAGGCTAATGGTGCTGCAAAAACTATTTCTTCTAACGATGCCAAAGCAATTGCTTTGAAAGATGCTGGTCTATCAGAAGCTAATGTGACCGCTTTGAAGGTACATCCAGATTCTGATAATGATACTCCTGTTTACGAAATTGAATTTAAAAATGGCAAGACAGAGTATGACTATACTGTAAATGCTGTCACTGGTGCTATTACTGAAAAAGATATTGACTAATAACCATCGTTTTGTCCCCCCTCCTAGGTCGAGCTGAGTTATCAGCTCGGCTTTTTTAGTATTCAGTAAAATAGGGTTTGTCAGTATCACAATCTGTCAATCAAACTGCCATTCATAATTGTCAGGAAGATGATGATATGAACTTCAACGATAAAAAGGAATAGTTCTTAACAAGATCATTTTACAGTCAAAACTGGAAATCAGTCTGGCTTTTTTTCATGCTGTAATTCTAATAAATTTTGTTATAATGAATTAAACCATCAAAGAAAGCAAGTTTATAGCAGGAGAAGAGACAACAATGAGAAAATCCTTTTACACTTGGCTGATGACCCATCGCAATCCCAAGTCGCAGGAACCAGTAGCCATTTTGGCTGATTTGGTTTTTGAAGACAGTACCTTTCCTAAACACAGCGATGATTTCAATCAGGTCAGTTCCTATTTGGAAGATCAGGCTGGTTTCTCCTTTAATCTTGGTGAGTTTGATCGGATTTGGGAAGATTATTTGGGGCATTGATTGATAAGGAAGAGAAGAGATGGCGACTTTGTTTCTATGTTCTTACCTAGCTGGCGTCAAACCACAGTTAGCTGATTTTGTGCAAAAGCGCGATTTGAAGCGTGTTTGCTTTGTCACAACGGCAGGAAATGTCAAAGACTACACAGACTATATTGATGAAGGCCGTGAGCTATTTAGAACTTTGGGGGTGGCGATAGACGAGTGCGATATTGCGACATTGACAGCAGAAGACTTCACCAGAAAACTTGAGCAGGCGCAGGCTGTTTATTTTGCGGGTGGCAATACCTTTTATCTCTTGCAGGAGCTTCAACAAAAAAACTTGCTGCAGCCTTTGCGCAAGAGGGTTGAAGATGGTCTGCTTTATATGGGAGAATCTGCGGGAGCTATTATTGCAGCCTCTGATATTGGTTACAGTCACCTCATGGACGAGCGCAGCAAGGCACCGCATTTGACAGATGACTTGGGTCTGAATCTGGTTGATTTTTATCCTGTCCCTCACGTTGGCGAGTTTCCTTTTGAAGAATCAGCGCAGGCCATTCTTGAGCGCTATCAAGCTCATTTGAAGCTTTTGCCTTTAAGCAATTCGCAGGCTGTGCTGGTAGATGGAAAACAATACCAAGTTCTTTAATGAAAGCAGCTGCTAACTGGCTTTTTTGGTATAATAAAAGATAAGAAAATGAAAGAAGGACTTTATTTGCAAGACTATTCTGTTGAGATTGATTTGACCCATCCTGATGACTTGCTGGCTCTTTTTGGCAGCAATGAGCGCCATTTGAAATTGATTGAGGAAAATGCCGGTGTGGTGATTCATGCCAGAACAGAGCGAGTTCAGATTTTAGGAGACAGCGAGGAAGCTCTGGAAATCGCACGGCAGACTGTTCAAGCTTTGTTGGTCTTGGTGCAGCGTGGTATGATTGTCAATACTTCTGATGTGGTCACGGCTCTTTCTATGGCACAAAATGGAACTATTGATAAGTTCGTCGCTCTTTATGAAGAGGAAATTATCAAAGATTCTTATGGCAAGCCCATTCGTGTCAAAACACTGGGACAAAAGGTTTATGTTGATAGCGTCAAGTCCCATGATGTAATTTTTGGGATTGGTCCTGCAGGAACAGGGAAAACCTTTCTGGCTGTGACTTTGGCTGTGACGGCTCTCAAGCGTGGACAGGTTAAACGGATTATTCTAACTCGGCCTGCAGTGGAAGCTGGTGAAAGTTTGGGATTTCTCCCGGGAGACCTCAAAGATAAGGTTGACCCTTACCTGCGCCCTGTTTACGATGCGCTTTATCAGATTCTAGGCAAGGAACAGACAAGCCGGCTTATGGAGCGTGAAATTATAGAAATTGCCCCCTTAGCTTATATGCGCGGTCGCACCTTAGATGATGCTTTTGTCATTTTAGATGAAGCGCAAAATACGACCATCATGCAGATGAAGATGTTTTTGACCCGTCTTGGTTTTAATTCTAAAATGATTGTCAATGGTGATACCAGTCAGATTGACCTGCCTCGTAAAGTCAAATCGGGATTGATTGATGCTATGGAAAAGCTGCAGCATATTCAAACGATTGATTTTATTCATTTTTCAACCAGTGATGTTGTCAGACATCCTGTTGTCGCAGAAATTATTCGAGCTTACGAAAATACAGGCACTGTTCAGCAGCCAGAAAATAAGAAAGACCTTTCTGAAGATGCTGTTTCTGCCTTGACATCCTATCCTATTATTGGTGACGAACGAGAATAGGACAAAAAACGGTAATTCGCCGTATTCGATTTCTCAGCAAGTCCTAGTTTTTAGTTGCTGACCTGAAACAGTCCGCTGGACTGTTTTTTGACACTTGCTTCGCAAGTGTCATTTCCCGATTTAAAAGGTCTCCCAGACCTTTTTGCCCCACTCCCCACCCCCGCGGCTTGTAAGTGAAATGATAAAAATGTAAGGAAGTGGATGGTTTTGTCCCAGCCTCGTTTTATTCCATCATTTTTGAAATCGTTTATGGAAACTACTAGGTTTATTCAATTAATCATGATACAATAGAGAGGGTTTAGAGAAAGGGGAGAACGATTATGAACCAAAATGAGTGGCTTGATTATTTTGAAACAGTCAATGGCAGAAAGCCCAGTCCGAAAGAATTTGCACAAGCTAAGGCTGCAGGTGAATTTACGATTGAAAATACTAAAACTGCTGAGACAGTTTCCAAAGAAGAACAAGGAGCAGTTCTGAACAGTGTGCAAAACACAGCGGCGCCTCAAACACCTACGTCAATAAATACGCAATTAGCTCCCAATGGGGGAGTAGTTGCGCAGCCAGCAGCTAAGAAAAAAATGAGCAAAAACGTTAAAATTGTTATTGCAAGTATCGTTGCTTTCATCTTTTTGATTGGTGCCTGTTTGGGCGGTTATTTTTGGCTGCGTTATGAATCATCTAAGATCGATGAAGGAACATGGCTTATTCAGAGTGATCAATATTATGACAAAAAGAAAGATAAAATGGTTGATTCTTTGAAAGAAACTAAGGCATATGGCTTTAAATCTCTTGATTACCTAACTGTTAAGGGCAAGGAAATTAAAACTTACAGTTATACAGATTTGAGGACTACAGAGAGTGTTTCCGTTATGGATTATGAGACAGGTAATGAATTCACTTACGATGCATGGAATCAAACATGGTCACACATTCTTTCTGCTAAAGAATACGAAAAACAAGTTAATAAAGTTTTAGATAAAACCTACAAGGGTAATAAGTATATTGATAAGGACGATATTCAGGGATATAAAGATGATTATATTGACAACTATAAAGATGCTTTAAAGAGTACCTACCGTTATACCGTTAAAGGGAATAACCTAACGGTTAGTGTTTATGATAACAAGAACAAACTTGTTGCAAGACGTATCTATAAAAAAATTACTGGTGATGAGGAAGATAAACTTCTTTATGACTATGATAAAGCTGTTAAAGACGATAAAGAACTTTATGACAGTTTAAAAGATTAACGTCTTCTCAAAGACTGCTGTAATAAGCAGTTTTTTTCATGCTCAAAACATGGTATAATGAAGTGTTAATATTACAGCGCTAGCTCATTTGCCAGTGTTTGAAAGGAAAGGAATTGAACCGAAACGAAAAAGTGAGAGCTGAGCAGATTTATCTGTAATACAGTTTTTGCAGGCTGCTGCTTTCAGTTGCTTTTTCGCTGTTCTTGGTATTTCTAAGTGACTGAGAAAAAATCATTCTATATTACAACACCCATTTATTACCCATCAGGCAAGCTCCATATTGGCTCTGCTTATACTACCATTGCCTGTGATGTCTTGGCGCGCTACAAGCGCATGATGAATTATGATGTCTTTTATCTGACAGGACTTGACGAGCATGGGCAAAAAATTCAAGCCAAAGCTGAAGAAGCTGGCATCAGTCCTCAAGCTTATGTTGATAATATGGCTGTTGGTGTTAAGGAACTTTGGAGTCTGTTGAAGATTTCCTACGACAAATTTATTCGTACGACAGATGATTATCATGAAGAAGTGGTTGCCAAGGTTTTTGAACAATTGTTGGCGCAGGGCGATATTTATCTGGGTGAATATTCAGGCTGGTATTCTGTTTCGGACGAGGAATATTTCACAGAGAGCCAGTTGGCAGAGGTTTATCGTGATAAGGAAGGAAATGTTATCGGTGGCTTGGCACCGTCTGGTCATGAAGTTGAGCTTGTTTCTGAGGAATCTTATTTCTTTAAGCTCAGCAATTATGCTGAACGTTTAGTAGCTTTTTACAAGGCAAATCCGGATTTCATTCAGCCAAATGGCCGCATGAATGAAATGCTTAAAAATTTCATTGAACCAGGTCTGGAAGATTTGGCCGTGTCTCGAACGACTTTCTCTTGGGGTGTTCCTGTACCATCAAATCCTAAACACGTGGTTTATGTCTGGATTGATGCTCTCCTTAATTATGCAACGGCTCTTGGCTATCAGCAAGAAGATCATGCTAATTTTGATAAATTCTGGTTAGAACAAACAGTTGCTAAATCTTGGACAGATGATAATGGCAAGACTTGGAGTTTTACGGTTAATCCTGAAATCAATCATATGGTAGGTAAAGACATCTTACGTTTTCATTCTATCTACTGGCCGATTATTTTAATGGCGCTTGATCTGCCCTTGCCAAACCGTTTGATTGCACATGGTTGGTTTGTTATGCAAGATGGCAAGATGTCCAAATCAAAAGGAAATGTTGTTTACCCTGAGATGCTGGTTGAACGCTTTGGGCTTGATCCACTTCGCTATTACCTCATGCGCAGTCTGCCAGTTGGCTCGGATGGAACGTTCACGCCGGAGGATTATGTTGGACGGATCAATTATGAATTGGCCAATGACCTTGGTAATCTACTTAACCGCACTGTTGCTATGATTAACAAGTATTTTGATGGTCAGGTTCCAGACTATGTGGAAAATGTGACAGACTTTGATGCAGACTTGGCAGCAGTTGTTACTGAAAATCTGTCGGAATATCACAAACAAATGAATGCGGTAGACTATCCACGGGCACTTGAGGCTGTCTGGAATATTATTTCTCGCACCAACAAATACATTGACGAAACAGCTCCGTGGATTCTGGCTAAAGAAGATGGAGACAAGAAGCAACTGGCAGCAGTCATGGCGCATTTAGCAGCGAGCTTACGTGTGATAGCGCATCTGATTCAGCCATTCATGATGGCAACATCAGATGCGATCATGGAACAGCTAGGCCTAGGTGATAACTTTGATCTCGAAAACTTAGAACTCTCAGGCCTGCCAAGTAATCTTCGTGTTGTGGCTAAGGGGACCCCTATTTTCCCACGGCTTGATATGGATGTTGAAATTGACTATATCAAAGAGCAGATGAATGCAGGGAAGCCTGCTGCTGAAAAAGAGTGGAACCCAGATGAGGTTGAGCTCACATCAAGTAAGGACGAGATTAAGTTTGAAGCCTTTGATGCTGTGGAAATTCGTGTTGCTGAAGTTAAAGAAGTTGAAAAAGTTGAAGGTTCTGACAAATTGCTGCGCTTCCGCTTGGACGCAGGCGATGGTGCTGACCGTCAGATTCTCTCAGGAATTGCTAAATTCTATCCGAATGAACAAGAATTAGTTGGGAAAAAATTGCAAATTGTCGCTAACCTTAAACCACGCAAAATGATGAAAAAATATGTTAGCCAAGGCATGATTCTCTCAGCAGAACACGATGGCAAACTAACAGTATTGACAGTTGATTCAAATGTACCAAATGGATCGATTATTGGATAAAAATAAATCTCTGTGCCAAGAATTAGCGCAGAGATTTTTTGTTGCTATTGGTAATTAAAGAGCCTTGCAATAACAGCTGTCCAAAATAATATAAAAACAAGAAAAGCAAGAGCATTAATTACTAAACTAATACTATTAAAAACATTGTTTTCTGTGTAGCGGTAAGGGTCATTATAAGTATATCTATTAGCTGCGGCCAAGTCTGCAGATATTCATAATGATATTAGCAAGAACAGAGGTGCAGCAAGCAAAGTTCCAATAGATGATAACAAATCTTATCATTTGTGTTTTCTTTTGTTATAAATTTCTCCCTATTTATCATAGGGAGTCGTTATTTTCCATGGTTTTGCAGAAAAGTTTATAGATGTTAAACTTTGTAGTCCAGTAAGTGCTTAACACGTTCTTGATCTTCACGCGGTCCGTAAACATTTGGCTGACGGTCTAGGCTCTTAATGAGCTCCATGTCTTCTGTTTTTAAGCTAAAATCAAAAATATTGAAGTTTTCTTGCATACGTTTTAAGTGTGACGATTTTGGAATGGTTAGAATTCCTTCCTGAATTTGCCAGCGCAGGATAATCTGTGCAACGGTTTTATTGTATTTTTCAGCTATGCTATTGAGCGCAGCGTCTGAAAAAATCCCATCTTCTCCTCGATTAAAAGGACTCCAAGCTTGTGTGGCAACAGTATAAAGCTGATTGGTTTTTCGGATAAGCGGCGCCTGCCTGTAAGGGTGAAGTTCAATCTGATTAAGAGCGGGGACGATATTAGCCTGTTCAGCAAAATCAGTAATACGACCGGTTGAAAAATTAGAAACACCGATAGCTTTGATTTGTCCAGCCAAATAGAGTTCTTCCATAGCGCGCCAAGCACCATAGAGATCTCCATAAGGCTGATGAATAAGATAGATATCAATATAGTCTGTTCCTAATTTTTGAAGGCTTTCTTCAAAAGCCCTTTTGGTATTTTCGTAGCCCAACTGGTTAATCCAAGCCTTAGTGGTAATGGTAATGTCCTTACGACTGATGCCTGAGGCACGCACAGCAGCTCCGACAGCCTCTTCATTCTTATAAAGTGCTGCGGTATCAATCAGACGATAGCCCGTTTCCAGAGCATCTTCTACGGCACGCTGGCATTCTGTCAAATCAAACATCTGCCAAACGCCAAAACCTAAGACAGGAATTTGAAGACCATTGTTTAATTTTTTGTATTCCATGAGTTTCTCCTTAATCTTGATGAGGTAAGAGGCTGCGCTTGATTTCACCGATAAAAGCATCTACAATAGGTGCTTTTTTATGTTTATTATTGGTTACAAAGCCCAGCGTGTGCATAGGACTGTCTTTTAAGGGAATAAGGACAATTTGTTCTTTGATAAAGCTGTTGATAATGCCTAAGCCGGAAGCATAACTGTCAGAAGCACACAGCAGGTTCATGATGGTACCACGGTCATTGCTGTAAAGGACATTTTGACCTTCACGGACTTCTAGGGGATCTTCGTCAAAGTTAATGCCTGACTGCTCTTGTCTAAACCGAATCTGGGCATAGTCTTCTAAATCCTCGCTGGACAGCTCTTTTTTATTGGCTAAAGGATGCTGGCGCCCTAGAAAGATACGAGTGGGAAAATCACCGAGTGCAGTGAAAGTCAGTTCCTGATCTTTTAAGCTGCGTTCTAAAATATGGGAATTTTCCTCATCTAGATAAATAATTCCCAAATCGCTTTCAAATTGTTCTACACTTTCTAAAATACGCTTGGTAGTGGTTTCAATAATTTGAAATTCTTGATAGTCGTCTTGAAAATTTTGTGCTATTCGTGCCATGGGTAGTGACAAAAAATCGTAATGGTGGCTGGCAATAGTAAATGATTTTTTAAACTGTTTGCGGTAGCGGCCTTCCAGAAGATCAATTTCCCCTAGGATGCGTTTGGCGTATTTCAAAAAATCGTGACCATCATCGGTTAATCTGGCTCCAGTATTGGAACGGTCAAAAAGGAGAACACCGAGTTCTTGTTCCAAGTCGCGAATGGAGGCCGACAAATTTGGCTGGGTTAAAAAAAGCTTCTTAGCGGCCTGACTAAAAGATCCTGTTTCGGCGATAGTTTCAACATAGCGGCACTGCTGAAAATTCATAAAATCCTCCTTATATGGACTGATGTGACTTCTTATTTAATCATCATTATAACAAAATGAGAAAGCACTTTCAGCAAAATTTTGATAGAAAAAATAGAAGAGGTCATAAAATTTTCTTATGGCTAGCCATAAGAAATATAGATTATTCATCATTTTAAGAAGATGTTAAGATTGTATCAACAACTAGCAGAACGGCTTATCGAAATTTAGAAAGAGGTTATTTATGAAGAGAAGGAAAAACAAGAAGACGCTTTATAGTATTATTGTTGTAATTGCTGTTATTGTGATTGGGGCGGTAGCTTGGTTTACAGTTTCCAATCAATCTAATAAGGCATCATCTGGTGATGACTCTAGTTTGACTTATGCTTTTGGCGGCGATCCTGTATCATTGAACCCCATTAACTCTAATGATTTATGGGGCTTAAGAGCGATTAATATGATTTACTCACCGCTTGCCAGAACCAGCAACAGTGGTGAAGTGAAGTACGAGTTGGCTACTGATATTAAACAGTCTGAGGACGGAAAAAGTATTACAGTTAAGCTGCGCGATGATATAAAATGGTCTGATGGTGAGAAATTTACGGCAGATGATGTTGTCTTTACCTATACTCAAAAAGCTAAAAAAGAAAATGGGAAATACGAAAGCCTCTGGATTGGCGATCAGCCATTGACAGCAGAAAAAGTAGATGACTATACGGTTAAATTCAATTTGCCAAGCGCCAGTGCAGCAGCTGTCAATAATATTACCAATGAAACCTACATTATTCCTGAGCATATCTACAAGGATGTATCCGATTTTTCAGTAAACAATCTTGAAGTTTACCCAACTGTCGGTACAGGTCCTTATGTTTTGGAAAACTATACATCAGGCAGTACATTAACACTAAAGGCTAATAAATACTACTATGGCGGCGATGTTCCCGTTAAAGATATTGATGTAAAAATTATTCCAAATTCTGATACGCTTAAAGTTGCCCTTCAAAATGGAGAGGTTGATGCGGCTTCTGTCTCATCAACAGATGTGGAAGATCTAAAAAACAGTGATGTTAAGACTCAGACCTATTCTGGCGGCGGTATTAATTATTTTGGTATTAATTCCGAAGTTATTACAGACAGCCGTGTACGTCAAGCGATATTCTATGCTTTAAATCGTGACGAAATCAATACAGGTTCGTTTGATTCCAAGGATTACTACGATACGGCTACTTCATTCCTGCCAAGTGATAATAAGTTTTACGATAAAAATACCCCAGCCTATAAGCAAAATATTGATAAGGCAAAGGAATTACTGAAAGAAGCTGGGGCAAGTCATTTGACTTTTACCTTAGCCTATGATTCTTCAAATGATATTTTTGTAAAAGAAGCAGCGATTATCCAAGAAGAATTAAAAGAAGTCGGTATTACAGTTAAGCTTGAAGGCGGCGATGGAGATACGATTTTAGCTGAATTAAAAACAGAAGGGACAACGAAATACCCGCTGTTTTTACGCTCCTACAGCATGGGAAATGATCCTGACACCTACAAACGTCTCTTCCAAACAGGAGGTGCTTCAAATTACTTTAAACTTGCAAATACTGACATTGATAATCTCTTTAGTACAGGTGCTTCTGAGCTGGATAAAAAGGCACGTCAGAATATCTACAATGATTTGCAAACGGAGCTGGCTAATCAGGCGGTCATTTATCCCATATCATCTGATAAAGGTGTCGTAGCTGTCAATAATCGTATTTCAGGAGTTGATTCTAAGAATCTCTATCCGATTTATAGTTTTGGAGATTGGTCGGCCTTGGCGATTAAGTAACTTCTAGTGCTGAGAATAGAGATGTTCTCAGCTTTTTTAAATAAAAGGAGAATAATATGTGGAGATATATTGGAAAACGTCTAGTACAGGCTCTGCCTTTACTCTTGATCATTTCCTTTATCGTATTTGCCTTGATTCAATTAGCACCTTTTGATGTAGTTGATACTTTAACAACACCGAATATGACTCAGGATCAGATTGATTTACTGCGTGAAAAAAATGGTCTGAATGATCCGTTTTTAATTCAGTATTTTCATTGGCTGGTTAATGTTTTACATGGTAATTTTGGCAATTCTTTAGTTACACAAACGAGCATTTCTTCTGAACTGGCGGCTAAGATTCCAAATACATTGATGATTGTCCTTCCAGCTTATGTCACTTCCTTATTTTTAGCCAGTGTTTTGGGATTGTTAGCAGCTGCCAATAAAGGGAAATTTTGGGATAAACTGGTTAATGCCCTTGCTTCTATTGGGATGGGGACGCCGACTTTTTGGTTTGGAATGTTATTGATTTATCTTTTTGGCTATCAGCTGAATTGGCTGCCGATTGTTGGGATGCATTCCAGCGGTCAGCAGGGCAATGCTGTTGATTTGCTGAGGCATCTGGTGCTGCCTTATTTGACATTAATCATTGCCTATTTTCCAGAATTGCTTCGCTATATTCGATCGGCTGCTATTGAGCAAGTAAATGAAGACTATGTCACAGTTCAGCAAGCTTTTCATGCGAGTAAATCAGAGATTTTCGGCCGGCATGTTCTGCGCAATATCTGGATTCCTATTGTGACACGTATTGGTCAGGCTCTGCCGATGTTTGTAACGGGAGCGATCATTACTGAAAATATCTATGGTTGGCCGGGGATTGGTACTTATTTGACATCGGCAACAAATGACTTGGATTACCCTGTCATCATGGCTGTTCTTTTAATATCATCTACCTTGGTTATTTTGGGAAATCTCTTGTCTGATGTTTTATATTCTATTGTCGATCCACGTATTAGAAAGGCTGGTAATGCTTAGATGACTCAGGGAATTACAAAAACTTGGCGGGCATTATTGTCCTCGCCTCTTTATACGGCATCCTTTATTTTTCTCGTTCTGCTCATTATTTTGTCGCTTGCAGCTCCGCTATTTCCTTTCAGTCCAACGAAAACGGATGTTACCAATGTCTGGCAGGGGCCTAGTCTGAGTCACTGGTTTGGAACAGACGATTTAGGACGCGATTATTTTATCCGTGTGCTCTACGGTGGACGTGTCTCTTTAATTGTTGGTTTTTCGGCCATGCTGGCATCAACTTTCATTGCGACTCTAGTAGGTGTTGTTTCTGGCTATTTTGGCGGCTGGATAGACAATCTTATCATGCGGCTTGTTGAGATTTTGTCCTCTATTCCGTGGCTGGTGCTGGTCATTGTGTTAAGTGTGTTTCTAAAGCCTGGTTTGACAACAATTATCATTGTCATTGGCTGCTTTTCATGGATGGGAATTTCTCGTCTGATTCGTGCTGAAACACTTTCTGTCAAGAACCGTGACTATGTTATTTACAGTGAATTCATCGGGGAAAATAAGGCTAAAATCATGATGCGTCATATTATTCCCAATATTTTGCCTATTTTGATTGTTGCAGCGACCAATAGTATTTCTTCGGCTATCATGACCGAGTCAGCCCTTTCCTTTTTGGGAATGGGAATCCAGCAGCCTATGTCATCTTGGGGAAGTTTATTGCAAAATGCGCAGAGCAGTCTTCAAAGGGCACCTTACATGGCTGTTTTACCAGGACTTTTTGTTCTTTTGACCATTTATTCAATCAACAACCTTAGTGAATTGATTAAATCGGCTATCCAAAGGGAGGTTTAGAGATGACAGATGTTATTGTTGACGTTAAAAACCTGCGTTTAGTTCGACAGGAGGCTAAGCGTTCTCAAAAAGAAACTGCCCTAGTCAAAGGAGTAGATTTTCAGATACCTAAAGGAGCGATTGTTGGTATCATCGGTGAGTCGGGTTCAGGGAAAAGCCTCTCTATGAAATCCTTAATGGGAATTTTACCGGATAATATTTATTCCAGCTTTGATCGGTTTGCCTTTAATGGTAAGGCTGTGGACAATGCAGAGCAGCTTCCTATCGCCATGATTTTTCAAGATCCGATGACTTCCTTGAATCCTTTGAGAAAGATTTCTTATCATTTGGCAGAAATTATTTTTAGACAGGATGAGGAAATCTCAGATGAGGACGCTGAAAAGCTAGCCATTACCATCTTAGAGAAAGTAGGTATCCGAGAAGCTAAACGGCGTTTAGACCAGTATCCCTTTGAACTTTCGGGCGGCATGCGTCAGCGGATTATGATTGCAATGGCCTTGCTGGCGAAACCGGAATTATTGATTGCAGATGAGCCTACAACGGCTTTGGATGTTACCATTCAGGCTCAAATTCTAAGTCTGTTAAAAAAATTACAAGGCAATAGTGATTTTTCTATCATTTTGGTCAGTCATGATTTTGGAGTTATTGCAGGGCTGTGTGACTATGTCAAAGTTATGTATCAGGGACGTATAGTGGAAGAAGGAACGGTTGAAGAGATCTTTTATCAACCTCAACATGCTTATACGAAGAAATTGCTGAGTGCAGCAGATTTGGAAGTTGAAGAATTATTAGATTTTACAGGCTTTACAGAGAATAAAAAATGGATCTTTACTCAAGTGAGCCAAACGCACCGCTATTTAACGGAGGAATAGAATGACAGAAACGGTTATTGAGTTGGAACATGTGACAAAAGTCTTTAAAACGGGAAAAGGCCGAAAAAATAAACTGTCAGTTACTGCTGTTGATGATCTCAGTCTCTCAATCAGACAAGGAGAAACTTTAGGATTAGTGGGAGAATCAGGTTCGGGAAAGACCACGATGGGACGAATTATTCTTGGTTTAGAAACCGTTGATGAAGGAAGCGTTTCTTTCAAGGGTAAAACCATTCACGGTTTGTCAGCCAAGGAAAAAAGAGAAATCGCCAATCAGCTGCAAATTATCTTTCAAGATCCTTACTCTGCCCTTGATCCAAGAATGACTGCAGTTGAATTGGTTCAGGAACCCTTACTCAATCTATCAAAAGAAGAAGCATTTCAAAAGGCATCCGAAATGTTGAAATTAGTTGGAATTGAAGGGGAGGCCATTTATAAATTGCCACGTGAATTCTCGGGTGGTCAGCGTCAGAGAATTGGGATAGCGCGTGCAGTAGTGAACAATCCGGAATTTATTGTTTGTGATGAGCCCACTTCAGCTTTGGATGTTTCTATTCAGTCGCAAATTTTGAAATTACTGAAGAAACTGCAGGAAGATTTGAATTTATCTTATTTGTTCATTTCCCACGATTTGTCAGTAGTGCGGCACATTTCAGATCGCGTTGCTGTTCTTTATCATGGGAAATTGGTGGAAATTGCTCCCGCAGAACATCTATTTGATCACCCTCAGCATGCTTATACTCAATATTTATTGGCCGCTAAACCGGAATTAGATCCCAAATTAGCCAAAGAAAAACTCTTAAACCTTGATGATACCATTCATGAATTTGAGCTGTCAGAAGACTTTGAGTGGCAGCAAGTTGGTGAGAATCATTTTGTTCGAGTAGACGCGGAGGCTTGATAGATATGTCAAAAGTAATTGTTGGAATTTCTGCAAATGAGAAGCCTATTGCAGCTGATGTTCCTATCGTGCATTTGTCTGTTTCACGTAATTTTGCAGATGGTGTCAAAAGAGCAGGTGCTCTGCCTTTTTACATTCCCTTAAGCAGCCAAGAGGAGGCCAAAGAATACGTCAATGCGATTGACGCTTTGATTTTGACTGGCGGTCAAGATGTTCATCCTAGCCTTTATCATCAAGAAGCAGCCGCCCAAAAAGATGACTATTTTCTTGAACGTGATTTATTTGAGGTGGCCTTGCTTGCTCAGGCTTTAAAGCAAAGAAAGCCCATTTTAGCAGTCTGTCGCGGGATGCAGCTTCTAAATTGTTACCTCGGTGGGGATCTCAATCAAGAGATTTCTGGCCATTCACAGGGCTTACCTTTGGGGACCTCGCATGAAATTGAGCTTGTTGACGAATCAAGGCTGGCTAAGTTATTTCACAGCGGCAGCCGAGTGAATTCTGTACATCATCAGTCGCTGAATCGTTTGGGGAATGGATTAGTGGTGACAGCCAGGGATCCTAGAGATCAGACGATTGAAGCAGTAGAATTACCGGGCTACCCTCTTTTAGCTGTACAGTGGCATCCTGAATTTTTGATTGATGAATCAAGGTCAGACCAAGCTTTATTTGACAGCCTCGTTGGCTTTGTCAGAGACAGCCGAAACTAAAAAGAACAAACAGATTCATAACTGTTTGTTCTTTTTAGTAGTTTACGTTCTCGTCATATCAAGGTAAGAAAAAATTGCTTTGTATGGCTTTTTAAGTTTTTTCAATCCTTTTGTATTTTATTAAAAATTCTCCCTAACTGACATTTTGCTGCCCAAAATACTGCCACCGTTTTAGCAACCAGATTGTTGATAAGAGGATTGCTATTAATAAAGGAACTGGCTTTATGCTTTGTCCGAAATAAGTACAGAGTATTTGCATCAGTCCGATAGTTACCCCGCTGTATTTCCAAAAAGAGTGAGAGAGTAATAAGGACCAAGAAACCAAGAATAGCCCTAGTAAGATGTCACATAAATGCCAAACTGCATAAATTTTGGCCAAGGCCGCCTGAAGGTTGTCACCCGTGACGACAGGTAAACCGTTGACAGGGTAGACAAGCCTGCCAGTTTCTAATACGATTAACAGCCAGGCCATTAACAGCAGTGTAAAACTTGCCTTTAGCAGTCCTGTTAGTATGCTGTCCTTTTGAAAATAGGTGTTGCCTACCTTATAAAAAGTACATCCAAATAGAATAGCCGAGAATATGAGTAATTCGTCCATGGCCATCAGTAAACCACCCTGTTGATTTATGGTTTGGAGCAAGGAGTTTGTCGACCCTAGTTGGAGGCTGAAATATAAAAAGCCAATCCGAACTGCCATATAGAACAAAATACCGGCAAGAAATATTCCTGAGACTAGGAAGTATTCTCTCTTTTGCTTAGAGGTCTGATTTTTCATATGTTCTCCTTTAGGTTTTGTTTAATAGTATAACAATTTTTCACTGACAGATAAAACAAGAGAATGGGACAAAGAAAATATTCAGTGGCTATTTTTTTCCTGAGCTTAAAAACAAAAAAGCGAATCAAGATTTCATAGAATTCGATTTCTCAGCAAGCTCTAGTTTTTAGTTGCTGACCTGAAACAGTTCACTGGACTGTTTTTGTCCCACCTCCGCACAGTTTATTAGGGATTGATATGAACTAACGTTCATAGGATTAGATAGCCTCCAACAGTTCCCCAAACTGTTGGAGCTATTACTTGCGTAATTGAACACGAGCTACGAGCTGTGTCAAAAAGATAGTTTTTCCTAGAGTCTTGTGACTCTTCGTCAAAATTCCTATTTTGCCTTTGCTCGTAAACGCTCTTTGTATCTTGTCAATTGAACACGAGCTACGAGCTGTGTCAAAAAGATAGTTTCTCCTAGAGTCTTGTGACTCTTCGTCAAAACTCCTATTTTGCCCTTGCTCGTAAACGCTCTTTGTATCTTGTCTAGCAAGGGATAAGGACTTCCAATCAGCAGAGTTTATTGCTCAAACAATTGAGAATTGTTTGAGGTGGGAAATAGGACTTGCGAAGCAAGTGTCAAAAAGCACCTAATGAACTGTGCAGGGGTAAGACTAAGTTGGCCTAGCCAACAAGTCTTTCTCCCAACCACTGCGTCAAACATTTGATGTTGCACAGATTGAAAGAGTTTGAGACTTTTGTCCCAAACTCAACCCACTTCATATTTCTCGGCTTACGTTTGTCCTTCTGCTGTTGCCAGCTGGTAAAGAGCATCTAAGTAAATTTCCAATGCCTTAAAAAGATCTTCTAGTTCGATGAACTCATTAGGCTGATGAAGTGTTGCAGGTTTGCCAAGAAAAGCCGGACCAAAGGTCACCCCATGTTTAAAGATACGGCCATAAGTAATCCCGCCAATGGCAAGCGGCTGTGTTTTATCACCCGTGTGCTTCTGATAAGTGCTTAACAGAAGCTGTATTTCCGGACTGTTCAAATCTGTCTGACTGGGCGTCTGATGGGATATGATTTTCATAGCATATCCTTTTTCTTTTGCAAGATGGCTGAGCTTGGCAGATGAGTCATCAAAAGAAGTGCTGGCAGGATAACGCAAATTAATTCCGATTTTGGCGCTGCCCTTATGAAAATGAATGAGGGCTGTATTTACCGTAACATCTCCCAGTTCTTGATCCTGAAAATCAATTCCTAACTTTTTCCCTTCACTATCATCAGAAAAATAATCTGTTAGAAAAGAAAGGAAACGGTTAGCTGGCGGGTCAAGCTTTAATTGTTTCAAAAAAGCTGCTAGATGTAAGCCGGCATTAATGCCTTTTTCTGGACCAGCCCCGTGTGCTGATTTGCCATGAAGGGTTAAAAACTGATGCTTGTCTTTTTGAGAAAATTTGCCCTGCAACTGATAACGTTTTAGGTAACGGCTAAACTCTTTTTCAAGAGAGTTTGGATAGCAAAGCTCTGCTATTGCCAAATCAGGAACAAGGTTATAAGCTTTACCGCTCTCAAAATGAAGGAGCTGATGAGAAGGCCTATCTTTCTTGGTGAAATCAAAGGAAACCACCCCTTTTTCAGCATAAATCATAGGAAAAATGCCATCAGGGACAATTCCAAAATCAGGCATTTCTTCTGCCTTAAAGTAGTGCTTCACACCTTCCCACTGATTTTCTTCATCTGTTCCCAAAATCAGTCTCAGACGCCGATTCCAGGTTACCCCCATCTCATTTAGAATTTTAAGAGCATAGTAGGCCATAAGCGTTGGGCCTTTATCATCCAGTGCCCCGCGGGCATAGAGCTTTCCGTCTTTGAGAACAGGTTCAAAGGGCTGTGTCTGCCATTGCTCTGCTTCAGCCGCAACAACGTCCAGATGGCAGAGGATGCCTAATAACTTTTTCCCTTGGCCAATTTCTAAATGCCCTGCATAATGATTAACATCTTTAGAAAGAAACCCGTCTCTTTTACCAAGATTGAGCATGTAATCAAGAGCTGCTTGAATGTCAGGCCCAAAAGGTGCTTGTTCAGAAGCATCGGCTGTATTTTTAACAGAAGGTATCCGTAAGAGGCCTTCTAAATCCCTTAGTAAATCTTCTTTATAAGGTTCAATATGCTGTGTCCAATTAATCATAAGCGGCCTTCTTTCTAATTGTTTATATACTACACTATCTCTTAGCCCATTTCTAGGAGATAAGCCATAAAAAAAATTTATGGCTGGCTATAAGAAAGATAGATTATGCAAGCCTTAGGAATGGGGTTACAATGGTTCTAATAAGCTTCAGAGGTGGTTTTATGAAAAAATTATTAAGTAAAAAATTGGTCTATGGGCTGGCTGCAGTGCTGGCTGCGGCGGCTATTAGTTTATTTTTTTACAGAAGCCAGTCGGGTGAAAAAGCTGAGGCTTCAGATGTCAGAACGATTACGGTTGCAACAGGCGGCAATCCTGCTCCCTTTTCATTTACAGATGACAGCGGTAAACTGACAGGCCAAAATATTGACTTGCTTAAGGCTGTTTTCGATAAATTACCGCAATATAAGCTGGATCTGGTACAGACAGAATTTTCATCCATTTTTACAGGTTTATCATCTGGCCGTTACCAAATGGGTGCCAATAATATTGCCAAAAATAAAGAGCGTGAAGCTAATTATCTTTTCTCAGATCCCATTTTTGCAAATTCTTATGTCGTCATTTTCAATAAAAATTCGGCGCTCAATCATGGCATTACTTCTTGGAATGATTTGGCTGGCCTATCAACAGTCGGTTCAAGCGGAATCAATACGACAACCGCTATTGAAAGTTATAACAAAGCGCATCCAGATGCAACCATTACCTTTACTTACAGTCAGGAAGACCTGACATCACAGCTTCAAGGTGTTGAGTCTGGCAAATACGATTTCCTCTTAATGGATAAGCCGATGTTTGATTACTATCAAAAAGAGTTTGACTATGATTTGACATCTCAAGATGTTTCGGGAGATTTAGCCAGTGAGCTGCTGACAGAACCTTATAGTTATTTTGTTTTTGCACAGGGTGAGGAGAAGCTCCAAAAAGATGTCAATAAAGCTCTGCGTGAGGTTATTGAAGATGGTACATCAAAAGAAATTAATGAAAAGTATTTTGAAACAGATTATTCACCATCTTATGATTAGGAGGAAAGCATGACCTTTAAGTATCAGATTGAAACAGATTCTGACAAAGTTGACTTTGAGCAGGTGGCAGAAGTTCTGCATTCGGCGGGGCTTGCCAGCAGTACAAATGCAGAGCAGACGAAGAAGGCTTTCCAAAACAGTGATCTGACGATTTATATTAAAGATGGCGACAGAGTTATTGGCGTGGGTCGTGCTCTGACAGATTTTGTGTCTCAGGGAGCTATCTATAATGTTGCTGTAGCTGCTGATTATCAAGGGCAGCATGTGGGGCACACCATTATCCTCACACTTTTGGAAAAATTGCAGGGCACTAACGTGATTCTTTACACGCATCCACAGACCTTGACTCTTTATGAAAAATACGGTTTTCGCCGCAATAAAACCGCATTTGCTCATTTTGATCATGGAAATCCAGAAAGCTTGCAGTGGATGGAAGACGAAGGCTTTTTCCTGCCAGAAGGCTACCGCTTTGAAAGTGAAATTGGGAGGTACTGATATGATTTTAAAGTCCTTATTGAATACAGTTTCAAAAAATGATGATGTCACAAAAGTAAGTTGGGACCAGATTCAACTGGCTCAGCTTCATTTGGGCGGTATAAGTACTGAGGAACCTAGGTTTTATTTTCAAGAATGGAAGCGCTAGGAGGTAGCTATTATGCCAACAGATTATGTCAAAAAAGAAATTGGCAAGGACGGCAGGTTTGAGCGTCAGAAAACCCGTTTTACGACTCCTTTTGGCGAAGGCGGCCTGCCTGTTGAAAAAGGGCGTTACCGCTTGCTGGTATCTTATGCCTGCCCTTGGGCACACCGTCAATTGATTGCCCTAAAATTGCTGGGTTTGGAGGAATATATTTCCATCGGTGTCGTTGATCCGGTTCGGCCTAAAGATACCGATTGGACAGATTGGACTTTCAATTTGGATAAGGATGGTAAAGATCCCGTACTTGGGATTCATTACCTCAGTGAGATTTATAAACAAACAGATTCTGATTATGAAGGGCGTTTTACAGTTCCGGCCTTGGTGGATTTAAAAAGCCAGACTGTTGTTAATAACGATTTTCTCAACCTGCTTCGTCACTGGGAACTGGCTTGGAAGCCATTTCATAAAGCAGATGCGTCAGATCTTTACCCATTAGAATTGGCGGATGAGATTGATCGCTTAAATGAGCTCATCTATCAAGACATTAATAATGGCGTTTATAAGGCTGGTTTTGCGACCAGCCAAGAAGCCTATGAAGAGGCTTATGATAAGCTCTTTAGACGGCTGGATGAGTTAGAGCAGCGTTTATCTGTTTCACGCTATCTGTTTGGAGACAGCATTACGGACTCTGACATTCGTCTCTATGTAACGCTGGCACGTTTTGACACGGCTTATTACAATGGCTTTAATTGCAATCGAAATCGTCTCGTTGATTTCCCCAATCTGTGGGCTTACGCTCGAGATTTATATCAGCAAGAGGCTTTTCATGAGACGACCAAGTTTGATCATATCAAGAAACACTATCATTTGAGTGCAACCGTTAATCCCTATCAGATTTTACCTAAAGGTCCAGATCAGTCTGTTTGGGAGCTGCCCCATAACCGCACCAGCAAATTGTCATCTAAAACGAAAGGAGAACAGCATGACTAAACACTACCCAAATCCCAACATCAAACCTGTAACCCTTAAACCGCGTCCTATTGAAACTAAGACTGAAATTGATGAAAGAGGGGCTTTTCAGCGCCAGAAAAACCGTTTCACTACCCCTTTTGGTGATGCCCCTGATGATTTAAAGGCAGAAGCAGGCCGTTACCATCTTTTTTGGGCGAAGGGCTGCCATTGGTCAAACCGTGCTTCAATCGTTCGTGAACTTCTGGGACTTGAAGAGGCTATTTCGGTTACTATTGTTGGTCATGAAACATCGGATCCGGAGAAACGTAAATTTGGCTGGGATTTTGGTGCCTATGAAGGAGAAGTTGACCCCGTTACGAAAGCCGAGTTCTTAGCTGAATTTTATTATCGGACAGATCCTGATTATACAGGGCGTTCGACAGTGCCAGCCTTGGTAGATCTTGAGACTTATACGGTTGCTAACAACGATTACCACCGTTTGACCAACTATTTTGAAACAGCCTTTAAGCCTTTTCAAAAAGAGGATGCTCCTGAGCTTTATCCCGAAGAATTGCGTCAGGATATTGACAATCTTAATGATAATGTCCTCTTTCCTTTTGTCAATAACGGCGTCTATCGCATGATGTTCGCCCAGTCTCTGCTTGCTTACAATGAAGCCTTTGACGATTTTTACAATACTTTAGATATTTTTGAAAAACGTTTGGCTACTAACCGATTTTTATTTGGCGATTATGTGACGGATTCTGATATTCGTTTCTTTGTGACACTGGCGCGGTTTGATACTCATTATTATCGCAATTTAGGTCCCATCAAAAACCGTATCGCAGATTATCCCAATATCTGGGCTTATGCTCGTGATTTATACGAAATTCCAGCTTTTAAAAACAATACGTATTTCCATGATATTGCGCGTGGCTGGGACAAGAAAAAAGAAAAACTATTTGTTGATTTCAATTCACGTTTTGCCGATGCTATCGATTTTGATGCGATTTGGTCGCAGCCCCAAAATCGTAAGTATTTGTCAAAAACACCAGACCAAAAGTTTTTAATTCGCAACTAAATCAAATCAAAAAGGAGCTGCTATGACACAGACATTTTACGATAAATTAGCTAAGGTCCGCCATTATATTCATGAGCGCCCAGAAGTTTCTGAACATGAATTTGAGACGACTGACTATATCAAAAATTACCTCAAAGATTTGGGGATTGAACCTCTAAACTATCCTTTGAAAACAGGCGTGATTGCTGAAATTGGCTCAGGCCAGCCTATTATTGCTTTGCGGGCTGATATTGATGCTCTGCCTATTATTGAGAAAACAGGGCTTGATTATGCTAGCAGCAATGGTGCTATGCATGCCTGTGGCCATGATTTTCATCAGACCAGCCTTCTGGGAGCTGCTGAGCTTTTAAAAGCGAAAGAAGCAGAACTGAAAGGGACGGTTCGTCTCATTTTTCAGCCAGCTGAGGAGAATTTCCAAGGTGGCTATCAGGTTATTGAGGCCGGCGGAATTGAAGGAGTGTCTGCTATTGTTGGTTATCATAACAATCCGCATTTGAAACCGGGCCAACTTGGCCTGCGTTCGGGAGCTATCATGGCGGGGGTCGAACAGTTTGAAGTGACGATTGAAGGCGTCAGCGCTCATGCAGCACGTCCTGACTTGGGAGTAGATACGGTTCTGGTCACAACGACCATCGTCAATAATTTGCAAAATATTGTGGCTCGTACCGTGTCACCATTTGAATCAGCTGTTCTATCGGTAACTCATATTGATGTTGGCAGTACTTGGAATGTGCTGCCGGCTCAAGGTTTCTTTGAAGGAACTATTCGTACTTTTGATCCGGAAATTCGCCTGTCTGTTATCGATAAGTTTATCAAGGTTGTTGAAAATACGGCTGCGCAGTTTGGCGCAAAAGTATCTATTAAGTGGGGCAATTCTCCCAAAGTCACCTTTAATGACGCTGTTATCACTCCAATTATTTTTGAGAATAGCAAATCCTTTGCTGAGGTCATTGAGACCTTACCATCAACAGGAGGGGAGGATTTTGCCGCTTATCAGGAAAAAATCCCTGGTGTCTTTGCTTTTGTTGGTTCAAACGGTGCAAAAAATGCTCCCGACTGGCACCATGACGATTTTATCGTCAAAGATGAGGCCTTGCCGGTTGCTGTCAATTATTTTGTGGAAAGCGCTGTGCGTTTATTGGCTTACTACGGAGAGGAATAAGAGGCCATGGCAAAACGTATTATTCGCATGAGTCCAGCAGAATACATTAATGAAAAAGGAATATTAAAAACCTTACCCGATTTGCTGGTTCAGCGCGGGATTCAAAATCCTGTTATTTTAACAGATGAGACGGTTTATGAGGTGATTAAACCTTATTTGCCAGATGGCTTTCTTGAAGAAAATCCTCTTGTGTTTTTTGGGGGAGCTTGTACTTTTGGTGAAATTGAACGTTTGACGGAAGTATTTCAAGGCTATGATGCCCTTTTAGCTTTTGGCGGTGGTCAATTAATTGATACTGCAAAGGTAGTGGCAGATCGGTTGGCTATTAAAACTGTTAATAGTCAGACAGTGCCATCTAATTGCGCAGCGATTACCACAAAGAGCATTATTTATTCTGATGAGCATGAGAAAATTGATAATGTTCGTCATAAAAAGGCTGTTGATTTAGTTCTTCTTGAACCTGAGATTCTTTTAAATGCTCCTTATGAGTATGTTTTATCAGGAATTGGGGATACGCTGGCTAAATTTTATGAAATACGCAGACGCCTGACAGATGACAAAGCAGGGCTTGTTTCAGTTCAAATCGGGCAGTCTTATATTGACATTTGCCGCAGAGAAATGCTGAAAGTGACCGATATTTTTAGTCTATCAGAAGAAGAAATTATCAACCTCTTTGATACTATTTTCCTTGTGGCCGCTTCGGTTGATGGCATTGCAGATAATGATGGGCGCAGTGTCCTAGCTCATGCTTTTTACAATGCTTATGTCAAGGTGAAACCTGATTATATCAAGACTCATGGCGAGGTTGTAGCTTTAGGAAGCCTGATCCAGATTATCGCAGAAGGAGATGGCTCTCAAAAACTTCGTCAGGAAATTGAAAGCTATCATGCTCAGATTGGCTTACCTTTAACCCTAAAAGAGCTAGGACTAAATAAAGAGCAAGAGATTGATGCCTTAGCAGAATACATTGCCCGTCCTTCAGATGTTCGCGTACGATCTGTTTTTCCTGATTTGACAGCAGAATACATTCGTTCTGTCTTAGAAGAAGTTAGGGGTTAAGTTATGGAAATCTTAGCCTCAAACCGTGTTAAGTCACGGCAAAAGCATTTCACGTCGCAGCAGCAGGAGCAAATTAAAATCCTGAATGCTCATGGAAAGACCGTTATTAATTTGGGGCGGGGAAATCCTGATCAGGCGACTTTTCCTGCAATTCTTGAGACCTTTAAACAGGCAGCAGATCAAGTTTCTAATCAGGGTTACCCTCCTTACGGAGGAAAAGAGTCTTTAAAACAAGCGATTATACAATTCTACCAAGATGAGTATCATGTCAGTCTTGAAAAAGATGAGGTCACTGTTTTTAGCGGCTCTTTGTCAGCCTTAACAGCTTTGCCAATGGTTTTGGTTAATCCTAAAGAGATTGTTTTGACTCCAAATCCGGCCTTTTTTGGCTATGATGCTGGCATTAAAATGGCTGAAGGAATTGCTTATCCGCTACCCTTATTAGCAGAAAATCATTTTTTGCCGCAATATGACGATATTCCAAAGGAAATTTTGGAAAAGGCCAAGCTTTTATTTCTAAATTATCCTAACAATCCGACAGGAGCAGGGGCGACAAAAGAATTTTTTGATGAGACAGTAACTTTTGCGCGTGAGAATAACATTGTGGTGGCACATGATTTTGCTTATTCAGATATTAGCTTTAAGGGAAAATCACCGAGCTTTCTCCAAAGTTCAGGTGCCAAAGAAGTTGGTATTGAGATTTATACCTTATCTAAAACATTTAATATGGCAGGTTTTCGTTTAGCTTTTGCAGTTGGAAATAAGGAAGTCATTTCCTTGCTGAAAGGTTATATTCGTGCTTCTGTCGGCGGCAGTTTTGGTGCCAGCCAAGATGCAGCGGTTTATGGTCTTTTGCATTCTCAAAAAGAACGGGATAATCTCCGCAGAATCTATAAGGAACGTAAGGCTTTGGCCTATGACCTTTTGACAAATGCTGGTTTAGAAGTTGTTGATGCAGCAGGAACTTTTTTCTTATGGGTAAAATTGCCGCAGGCAATTAAAAATGAAGCTGCTTTTGTTAATGATTTGCTGCAGGAAAAGCAGGTTGCTGTCATTCCTGGTTCTACCTTTGGAAGCTCAGGCAAGGGCTATATACGTCTCAGTTTGGTTTCTGATAAGACAGAAATCAGAGAAGGCATTAAAAAAATAATTGCTTTTATCAGGGACAAGGAGTTGTGATGACAGAAACAGAACTTTTAGTGGACAAACTGTTACAGAAAGTCAGCGACAGAAAGGAAGATCAGCAGAGTCTGTATCTGGCCAGACTGGCTTTCAGCGATTATCTAGCCTGCCTTTATAAGGGATTGACTACTGCTAAAAATAGGGCGTTTATCGAAGATTTGGCTTTAAAATCCTCTGCAAAAATAAGTTTTACGCAACTGTCGACCAGCCCTGAACGTGCTGCTTTAGCTCAGGCTTACCTCGCACATTATGATGATTTTGATGATGTTCATGCCAATTTTAGAGGCCATCCCAGTGCCGTTATCTTTTCAGCTTTGCTGGCTGTTTCTGACAGCCAGACCAGCCTAAAAGATTTATTGTGGGCTTATGTTCAAGGACTTGAACTAGCTGGGCGTTTAGGTTTGCAATTTCAGCCTCAGCATGTTCAGGCAGGCTGGCATGCGACAGCAACGATAGGAACTGTAGGAGCCGCAGCAGCTATTGGAAATCTTAAACAATTATCTCCAGATGTTTTTTCGCAGTTTTTATCCTTAGCAAGTAATCAGGCTTCAGGTTTTCTCTATCAAGAAGGAACAGATGGCAAGCCTTTGAACGCAGGATTTGCTGCAAGAAATGCTGTTACGGCTTATCAATTGGTATCGTCACAGCTGACGGCTTATGCTGATCCTTTTTCCAGTCGAAAGGGCTGGGCTCAGATTATGCTGGGAGAGTCCTTGGATATTTCAAAATTATTGAATCAATGGCTTATGCCCAGCCAAATATCCAGCCCAGGTCTATGGTTTAAATGCTATCCTTTTTGTTCAGCGGCAGCAGCGGGTTTTGAAGCCAGTCTGCTAGCTCATAAGAGCGGTATAGTTCCCGAGCAGATTTTATCGCTCACTGCCCATTTTGCACCTAATGGGGATAAGGCTCTATCGCATCATTCTCCAAAGACAGGCTTGGAAGGGAAGTTTTCCATTGAATATATCGTTTGGTTAGGTTTAAAGCAGGGAAATGTTCATCTTCATAATTTTTCTGAGAAAGCAGTTCCTGAGGAATTCAAAGATTTTCTTCCTAAGGTGACCCGAAAGTCAGATTTGGAGACGGAACGTTCTAAACGTCCTGTCTTGCTTGAAATTAAGACAAAAAATAAGACGCAGTCGTTCTTAATTGAAGATCCTAAAGGCTCTCCAGACAATCCCTTGTCTGAGCAGGAAATAATAAGCAAGGCTCATGACTTATCAAAAGGACACTTGGACGAACTTTTAGTTCAGCTAAAAAATGAAGACATGCCACTTTCAGCACTGCCCTTGCTGCTGTAGAAAGGATACGGATGACATTAGAATATTTGCAGGAAAATCAACTGATTCAGGTGACCGAACTTTTTCACCAGGCCTATGCGGAAGATGAACGTTTAGGTATTCATTTTAAGGCAGCAACTATTTCGGTTGATGAAGTTAAAAAACATCACCAAACGCAGCCTATGTTTGTGACTAACATCAATGAGACAGTTGTCTCTACCGCTTCTTTGCGGCTGCCTTGGTCCTTGAATCCAAGTCCTTTTGCACTGCCGCATTTGGGATGGGTTGCGACGCACCCAGACTACCAAAAACGTTCGTTATCTAAAGCATTAATCACTGCAATTATTAATGATTATGCTGTCAAGGTCTTAAAAGCTCCAGCCCTGACTCTTGGAACGGCAAAAGAGCATCCTTGGCTGATTCGAGCCTATGAGAAATTAGGATTTGTCTATTTGGGAGAAAAGCAGCTCTTTAGCGACCATAAAACGGTTTATATGATAAAAGTATTGGATAAGGAAGCTTTGGCTTTCGTAAAGGATAATCGTTTACAAACCTTATTGAAAGAGAGACATTATGAATTTTAACTGGGAATATTTCTTTGAATTATTTGTTCAGCTGCCGGCCTACATTCCAGTAACCATTTTTATTGCTTTGGTGTCCATGGTTTTGGCAATATTGCTGGGAGCATTTCTGACCTGGCTTCAGCTGTCAGGCAGCAAAATTTTAAAATTTCTTGCGCAGGCTTACATCTCTCTTTTTAGAGGAATGCCAACTTTAGTGCAGCTTTTCTTAATTTTTTATGGATTACCGCAATTATTCCCTGTTTTTAAAGGGATGTCAGCTTTAACGGCAGCCCTTGTTGGTTTAGGTTTAAAAGAAGCTGCTTATCTGTCTGAAATTTTCCGTGCAGCTGTTAATTCTGTAGATAAAGGACAAATTGAAGCGGGTCAGGCTTTAAATATTCCTTCTTGGAAAATTTTTCTGCACGTTATCTTACCACAAGCCACGCTGAATGCTTTACCAGCTACTGGAAATACCTTTATTAGCTTGTTAAAGGAAACTTCTCTAGCTTTCACATTAGGGATTACCGAACTGTTTGGAAATGCCAAAATGGTTGCTGGGCAGTCATTCCGTTATTTTGAGACCTATTTGGCTGTAGGGCTCCTGTACTGGTTAATGATTGTCGTTTACACTTGGCTGCAGCGTTTATTTGAGAAAGAATTAGAGGCACCTTACAGGAGGAGTTCAGATGAGTCTCATTGAAATTAAGGATTTAGATGTGGTCATTGGCCGAAAACAGGTACTGAAAAATATTAACTTGGAGATCGAAGCGGGAACAGTAACAGCTTTTGTTGGACCGAGCGGTTCGGGGAAAACAACTCTGCTGCGTACGATCAACCTTTTACAAAACCCTAGCAGAGGAAGTTTGAAAGTAGGCGATGACCGAGTCGAAGCGGATAAAATATCAAAGAGTGATATCAGAAATATCCGTCAGCATTCGACCATGGTTTTTCAGCATTTCAATCTTTTTAAGAACTACACCGTTCTTGAAAATGTTTCCCAGCCCTTGGTTTTAAATGGAAAACACAGCAAAAAGGAAGCTCTGGAAATTGCCAAAGAAGCTTTGGCTAAAGTGGGTTTAGAAGCATTTTCAGATCAATATCCGGCTACTTTGTCGGGCGGGCAGCAACAGCGTGTCGCCATTGCCAGAGCTATTGCTTTTAAACCTGAAATTATTCTTTTTGACGAACCAACATCATCACTTGACCCTGAAATGGTCGAAAGTGTTTTACAGGTTATTGCTGCCTTGGCTAAAGAAAATACTTCCATGATTTTGGTGACTCATGAAATGGATTTTGCCCGAAAAATCGCTGATCAGGCAGTTTTTATTGAAGACGGAGAAGTTTTAACAAAAGGAGATGCAAAATTATTGCTTTCTAATGACAGCAGTCATGAGCGTGTGCGCTCCTTTGTCAATTCACTGTACCGCGGTGCAGCTGAAAGTGCTGAATTATAAGGAGATTATATGACGAGTGTATTGGATTCTATTTTAATGCAGAATAATTTTTCAACTCCAGCTATGCGTGCTGTTTGGACAGATACTAATAAGATTGCTCAGCAGCTGCGTGTCGAAGCAGCTCTAGCAAAAGTGGAAGGACAATTAGGCATTATTCCTCAGGAGGCTGCAGATGCTATCGTTGAAAAGGCCAAAGCTGATCATTTTGATTTTTTGGCCTTGCAAAAAGAGAGTGCTGAAAAACGCCATTCTTTGATCGCTCTGATTCATGCTCTTCAGGATTTGGTTGGCGGTAAAAACGGTGAATTTGTGCATTATGGTGTAACAACACAAGATATTGTTGACACAGGAATTATGCTTCAAACTAAAGAAGCTTACGAAATCTTACAGGAACATAGCAAGGCTTTGATTAAGGTTCTAGCTGCATTAACGAAAAAACATCGTGAGACACTGATGATGGGACGTACGCATGGTATCCATGCCATTCCAATTACCTTTGGTTTCAAGTTGGCCATTTGGCTGGATGAATTGCTGCGAAATCAGCGTCGGTTGGATCAGCTTCTTGAAAATAAGATCTTCGTGGGCAGTATCAGCGGTGCGGTTGGTTCTTATGCTGCCTTTGATGGCAGAGGCGTGGAAATTGAAAAGGCCACTCTAAATGAACTTGGTCTTGCCACTCCCAACATCTCTTGGCAGCCAGCGCGCGATCGTTTTTCAGAATTTGCCAGCGTGCTTGGCATTTATTCTGGAACGCTTGGGAAGATTGGGCGTGAACTGTTTACTCTGATGAAAACAGAGATTGATGAAATTCATGAGCCCTTTAAAAAGGGAGAAGTTGGTTCATCAACAATGCCGCAAAAACGCAATCCTGCTTTGATTGAGGGCTTGGCAAGTCTAACTCAGCCAGTATTTAAAGATGTTGATTTAATGTTTCAGTCGCTCTTAATTGATGGCGAACGCGATGCTATTCATTGGCGCAATGAGTGGGTGGCCTTACCAGAGATTACCAGTTATTTAGATGCACAGCTGGTTAATGCGGCCTACATCTTATCTGAACTTGATGTTAATGAAAAACAAATGCTGGCTAACGTTAAAAAACAGGGCGATTTACCTTATTCAGAACGCATTATGTTTGAACTTGGTAAGGTTATTGGTAAACAGACAGCTCATGAAGTCGTCTATGAAGCAGCTATGAGTGCAATTGAAAATCAGGTGGATTTTATTGAGACACTCTATGCAAATACTATCGTCAGGGATTCTTTTGACAGAACAGAAATTGAAACTTGGGTTATCCCAGAAAATAATATTGGCGAATGCCTTGCTAAAGTTGATTATGTTCTGTCTAAAGTTAATTTATAATTATTATTGATTAAGGAGAAAGTTGTTATGAAGAAAAAAACTTTATTTGGTCTTATTGTTCTTGTTGCTCTTGTGATTGTGGCTTATTTTGGCTATCAGTCCGTTTCAGGCAATAAGGCATCGCAGTCAGGTTCGTCAGACAAGAAAGTCTTACGTGTAGCGACAACTGGGGTGAGTTTTCCCGGGTCTTACAAAGATGATAATGGCAATCTGACAGGATTTGATGTTGAAGTTGCCAAAGCTGTTGCAGATAAGATTGGCTATGATATTGAGTTTACCACTACGAGTTTTGATGGGCTCTTTGGTCTTTTAACCAGCGGAAAAGCAGATGCTGTTGCAAGCAGTATCGCTATTACTGACGAACGTAAACAATCTTATGATTTCTCATCTCCATATGCAACTTTCAAATACGGTGTTGTAGTTCAGTCAAGTTCTGATTTAACTAATATTAATGAATTGAGCGGTAAGACATTAGCCGCAACAGTCGGCTCTAATCAAATCAATGTTATTAATAACTACGATCCAAGTATCACGATTCAAACATTTGATGACCGTGAAGCAGCCCTGACAGGTGTTGTTAATGGACAGGTAGATGGCTATTCAAATGCTAAAACAATTCTTGCTGCTATTATTAAGCAGAAAAATCTTGATTTGAAAATCCTTGATGGGGAACTCGGCGAGGAAAATATTGCTATTGCCTTTAACAAGGGTCAAAATGAAGACTTAAGAAAAAAGGTTGACAAGGCACTTGCAGAACTGCAAGCAGATGGTACCATTAAAAAACTCTCAGAAAAATTCTTCTCTGGTATCGATGCCTCTTACAAAAAATAAAGATGAAAAGAGATTGGGACAAACCACGATCTCTTTTTTTCTTCTTCTATTACGAATAGTAGCAATAGGAGCTGATTAATTTTTCAAAGGAGGATTTATGTTAATCGCAAAGGATAATCAAGGGCAGTTAATTTCTGCTCTTTGTAGACCCAATCGTCAAAAGAGCTATTTTTGTCCTGCATGTCAGCAGCCTGTTCGTCTAAAGATAGGGAAGGTTATGCAGCCTCATTTTGCTCATCTTAGCTTGCAGGATTGCCATTTTTTTCATGAAAATGAATCGGCTCAGCATCTTGGGCTCAAGGCAGCGCTTTATAGCAGTCTGTCTGAGAATCATCCGGTTACTGTTGAAAAAATATTACCGAAAATTGGCCAAATTGCGGATCTTTTTGTGGGCGAAAAGCTAGCGCTGGAAATTCAATGTTCCAGACTTTCTCAGGAACGCTTGAGAGAGCGAACTCAGGCATATATTTCTGCTGGCTATCAAGTTCGCTGGCTTTTAGGAAAAGAACTCTGGCTGAATCAGCGCTTAACAGCTCTGCAAAAAGATTTTCTCTATTTTAGTCAGAATATGGGCTTTCACCTTTGGGAACTGGATTTGGAGCGCCAGCAGCTGCGCTTGAAATATTTGATTTATGAAGATCTTTTTGGAAGGTCCCACTATCTCAGCAAGTCACTTTCTTTTGCTGAGGATTTACTGACTTTTTTGCGCCTGCCTTATGAAAAACAGGCTCTGATTTCTTATGAAGTTGCCTTGCATCAAAATATTGGCCGCCGTATTCAAAGACAGCTATTAGCACGCAATCCGCGCTGGATGCACGAGCAGTCTCTTGCTTATGAAGCGGGAGATAATCTATTGGTGAAGGCAGATGCCGATTTTTACCCGCAGGTGAGACCGCCTAAGTCTAAGACGGGTTTTGCGCAAATTCAACTAGATTTGCTGCCCTTTAACACTGCTTTTGAGCAATATTATCAAGAGCAAGAGATAAAGACGGTGCAAAGACTCTATCCGCCTGCATTTTATGGTAAAATGATAAAAGACAAATGAGATAAAGGAGAAAACTATGTCTAATAATCGCAGTCATCTGGATGAAAAATATACTTGGGATTTAAGCACAATTTATGCTGCAAACGAGGATTGGGAGGCGGATTTTGAAAGTCTGTCTGCGGATTTGGAACAAGCTAAAAATTATGCTGGGCGTCTGCTGGAAACGGCACAAACACTTTTGGAGGCAACCGATCTTTACATGGCGCTTATTCGTCGTTTGGAGAAAATTTATGTTTATGCTTCCATGAAAAATGATCAGGATACAACGGTTGCTCTCTACCAAGGTTATCAAGCTAAGGCAGCTAGCCTTTATTCGCAGTTCAATGAGAATTTCGCCTTTTTTGAACCTGAATTTATGGCGCTTGATGCTGAAAAATTGGCAGAGCTGACAGCACAGGAACCTCGGTTAAAACTGTATGCTCACTATTACGAACGGCTTTTAGCAGGAAAATCACATGTGCTGTCTCAGGAAGCTGAAGAGCTTCTGGCTGGCGCAGGAGAAATCTTCTCAAGCCCTTCTGAGACATTTAGCATGTTAGATAATGCTGATATTGCTTTTCCTTGGGTATCTGATGGTCAAGGGGAGGTCATTGAGCTGACACATGGGAATTTTATAACGTTTATGGAATCTAAAGACCGTGCTGTTCGCCAAGGAGCCTATGAGGCTATGTATGGTACCTACGAACAGTATCAGCACACTTACGCCAAAACGCTGCAGTCTCAGGTTAAGGTTCATAATTATAAAGCAAAAGTACGTCATTACAGTTCAGCCCGTGAAGCTGCTCTTGCGCCTAATTTTATTCCTGAATCGGTCTATGACACCTTACTGACGACCGTCAATAAACATTTGCCACTCTTACATCGTTATATGGCTTTGCGTCAGAAAGTGCTGAAACTGGATGATCTCAAAATGTATGATGTCTATACACCTCTTTCACAAACGGATATGGCGATAACTTATGATGAGGCTTTGAAAAAAGCAGAGCAAGTTTTATCCGTGTTTGGAGAAGATTACAGTCAGCGTGTGCACCGTGCTTTTACGGAGCGCTGGATTGATGTCTATAGTAATAAGGGAAAACGTTCGGGAGCTTATTCTGGTGGTTCTTATGACACAAATGCTTTTATGCTTTTGAATTGGCAGGATACCTTGGATAATTTATTTACTCTGGTACACGAAACTGGACACAGCCTGCATTCAACCTTTACGCGTGAAACTCAGCCTTATGTTTATGGCGATTATTCTCTCTTTATTGCAGAGATTGCTTCAACGACAAATGAAAATATTCTAACAGAGACCCTTTTGAAAGAAGTCAAAGACGAAAAAAGCCGCTTTGCTATTCTCAACCATTACTTGGACGGTTTCAAGGGAACAGTCTTTCGTCAGACTCAGTTTGCAGAATTTGAGCATGCTATTCATGAGGCGGATGCTGCCGGTCAAGTGCTGACAGCAGACTTTCTCAATAGCAGCTATGCCAATCTCAATGAAAAATATTACGGACTCAAAGCTGCAGATAATCCAGAGATTCAATACGAATGGGCACGTATTCCGCATTTTTACTTTAACTATTATGTCTACCAATACGCTACTGGTTTTGCAGCAGCCAGCTATTTAGCAGATAAGATTGTCCATGGCAGTCAGAAAGACAGGGACAAATACCTAGATTACCTCAAGGCTGGCAATTCAGATTATCCTTTGGAAGTCATCAAAAAAGCAGGTGTAGATATGACTGACAGTGCCTATCTTGAAACTGCTTTTAAGGTCTTTGAAGAGCGTTTGAGTGAACTCGAAGAACTGGTAGCAAAAGGAGCGCATTTATAAACAATAATAGGGCAAAGCTTGTTAATAGCAGTGCTGACGTTACCTATTCGTCTTAAGAATAAACAAAAAAGAAGTAACTCCGACAAAAAGCTCGGAGTTTTTTGATATAATAAAAGGCATGGTTAAATCTTACAGTAAAAACGCCAATCATAACATGCGCCGTCCCATCGTTAAGGATGAGCTTGTGCATTATATGCGTACCCGTCAGCAGCAAAATGAAGGACACTTAGCGGAGTTAGAAGCTTTTGCGCATCAGGAAAATATTCCGATCATTCAACATGAAGTGGTGGCTTATTTTCGTTTTCTTATGCAGACGTTACAGCCTCAAAATATTTTAGAAATCGGTACAGCTATTGGTTTTTCTGCTCTGCTTATGGCAGAATATGCACCGGATGCTAAAATTACAACAATTGATCGCAATGAAGAAATGACAGCCTACGCCAGAGAAAATTTTGCCCGTTATGACAAACGCTGTCAGATTAATCTGCTGGAGGGGGAAGCCGCAGATATCTTGAACAACTTGAAAGACGAGTATGACTTTGTCTTTATGGATTCGGCTAAATCTAAATATATTGTCTTTTTGCCAGAGGTACTGAAGCACCTGAAAGTCGGCGGTGTCATTGTTTTTGATGATGTATTTCAGGGCGGTGATATTGCTAAACCTATTGACGAAGTCCGCCGTGGGCAGCGAACTATTTATCGCGGCTTGCAACGTCTCTTCGATGCAACTTTGGATAATCCAGGTTTGACAGCCAGTCTCATCCCCCTTAGCGATGGCCTCTTAATCTTACGAAAAAATGCGGAGCAAATTGACCTAGGTATCTGAAATATATGATTAAGCACGTTTTAAGGAATTATGTTATAATAATCAAGTTAACGACAATTTAAGGAGTAATCTAAACTAATGACAAAAGATAAGAAAGACCTCAAAGACACAGCAGAAGATACTGTTGAAAAACAAGAGGAAAAAGCTGAAGACGTTAAAGATAAAAAGGATAAATCTGAAAAAGAATCCGAAGAAAGTATTGCTATTTCAAATGAAAAGGCTAAAGAGAAAGCAAAACAGAAGGCCAAAGATAAGAAAACTAAAAAAGAGTCCTCAGGTTCTGTTTTCCAAAGCAGTGCTTTTCGCAGCATCAGTTTAGTAGCTGTTTCAGCTCTTGTTGGCGCAGGGGTTACTTATTTGGTAACCAGTTCCAAGACCACTGAAGCAACAAATTTGGTTTCTATGAAGGGTGATACTATCACAGTTTCAGACCTTTATGACCGCATCAAAACAAGTTCAAATGCACGGCAAGGCGTCTTGTCCCTAACACTTGAAAAAGTTTTTGAAAAACAATATGGCGACAAGGTTTCCAATGATGACGTTGAAAAAGCCTACAATGAAATGGCTTCAACTTATGGCGAATCTTTCTCAAGTGTCCTTTCTGCTTATGGTTATACTGAGGAAGGTTATAAGGCTCAAATTCGTCTTGAAAAACTTATTGAATACGCTACTAAAAAAGAAGCTGAAAAGTATTTGACAGATGAAAATTATAAGGCGGCATACGATAAATACAACCCTGATACAAAGGTTCAAGTTATCTCTACAACAGATGAGAATGCCGCTAAGACAATTAAGGAAGCTGCTTCAGCAGATGGGGCTGATTTTGCAACTGCAGCCAAGGATAATGGAGCAGAGTCTAAAGATTATACCATTAATTCATCTTCTACAGAACTTCCAGATCAAGTTATGTCAGCAGCTTTTAATCAAGATGCAGGAACAGTATCTGACGTTGTTTCTGTCACAAATTCTTCAAACTACTCTACAACCTATTATGTTGTGAAGACAGTGTCTAAGGAAGAAAAAAATTCAGACTGGAAAACCTATAAGGAACAATTGAAAAAGGTCATCATTAATGGGAAGACCTCAGATACTAATTTCCAAAATTCAGTTATTGCAAAAGCATTGGACAAAGCAAATGTTAAGATTGTTGATAAGAGCTACAGTTCAATCCTTGACCAATATGCTACATCGTCCAGCTCAAGTTCGTCTAGCTCATCCAGCTCAGCTGCTTCAAGCAGCGAATCCTCTTCAGAGGCTTCATCAACCGAGAGCTCAGAAGCTGCTGAATAATTTATTGTGCATGGCCTTGATTTAAAACCGAAAAAACGATAAACTAAAGGAGCTGTTTATAGCTCAGACTGAGAATAGTTGTTCATCATTATCCGATACAGAAAAATGGCGGTAGCTGCGAGCCATGGACGATAAGAATAACTTGCTGCTCAGTTTTGCAATTAAAAAATAAAATGAAGAATGACAAGTTCATTGAATGAAGGTGGTACCGCGGTTTTTCGCCCTTCTTGCAGTGGACTTGTTTTTTTGGAGAAAAAGCTATGAAGAACTTTCAGATCAAACAAAAAATGTGGTCGCTTGGTGGTAAATTTACCATTACCGATGAGGCAGGCATGCCTTCTTATGAAGTAGTGGGGAGTTTCATGCAAATTCCCAAAACATTTACCATTTACGATATGCAGGGCAAGCAGATCAGTCAAATTCAAAAGAAAACCTGGGCTCTTCTTCCTAAGTTTTATGTGAATCTATATGATGGTTCTTCGTTTTTCTTGAAAAAAGATTTGTCATTTTTTAAACCTCATTACACCATTGAAAATTTGGGGATGGAAATTCAAGGTGATTTCTGGAATATGAATTTTCGTCTCCTGCAAAATGCTCAAGAGGTTGCCAGTATCTCTCAAGAATGGCTGCGCCTGACATCAACTTATAACATCGAAGTGTATGATGATCAGTACGCAGATTTGGTTATATCACTTGTCATTGCCATTGACTATGTTAAAGCAATGGAACATAGATCTAATGCTGGCAGCAGCTCCAACTAAAATTTTATAAAAACAAAGAAAGGAAAAAGGGCAGCGAGTTTAGTCAGATTTGAACTCGGTCTAAATGCTGTGTCAAAAAGATGAATCGGTTTGTGTCAGAAGACACATCACCGATTCCCTATTTTGACTTGGCATTTTACGCCCTTAGTATCATCATTATGAAACAATTAACAAGTGCACAAGTACGTCAAATGTGGCTAGATTTCTGGAAGTCAAAAGGTCACTCAGTAGAACCATCAGCTAATTTGGTTCCTGTCAATGATCCGACTCTCTTATGGATTAATTCAGGTGTTGCGACCTTGAAAAAATATTTTGACGGATCTGTCATTCCTGAAAATCCACGTATTACCAATGCGCAAAAGGCTATTCGTACCAACGATATTGAAAATGTCGGCAAAACGGCCCGCCACCACACCATGTTTGAAATGCTGGGAAATTTCTCAGTCGGCGACTACTTTCGTGATGATGCTATCAAGTGGGGCTTTGAACTTTTGACCAGTCCAGAATGGTTTGACTTACCAGTGGACAAGCTTTACATGACCTACTATCCAGATGATAAGGATTCTTATAACCGCTGGATTGAATGCGGTGTGGATCCAAGTCACCTCATTCCGATTGAAGATAATTTCTGGGAAATTGGCGCTGGGCCTTCTGGACCAGATACAGAGATTTTCTTTGACCGTGGGGAAGATTTTGACCCAGATCATATCGGTGTGCGTCTTTTGGCAGAAGATATTGAAAATGATCGCTATATCGAAATCTGGAATATTGTGCTTTCTCAGTTCAATGCAGATCCAACTGTGCCGCGTTCTGAATACAAGGAACTGCCTCACAAAAACATTGATACGGGCGCTGGTTTAGAGCGTTTGGTTGCGGTTATGCAAGGGGCAAAAACCAATTTTGAAACAGACCTCTTCATGCCTATTATCCGTGAAATTGAAAAATTATCTGGTAAAACCTATGATCAAGATGGTGACAATATGAGCTTCAAGGTCATTGCAGACCACATTCGCTCTTTGTCATTTGCTATTGGTGATGGTGCCCTTCCGGGAAATGAAGGCCGCGGTTACGTGCTTCGCCGTCTTCTCCGCCGTGCCGTTATGCATGGCCGCCGTCTGGGTATCAATGAATCTTTCTTATATAAATTAGTACCAACGGTTGGTAAGATTATGGAATCTTATTATCCAGAAGTGCTTGAAAAACAAGCTTTTATTGAAAAGATTGTCAAGCGTGAAGAAGAAACCTTCGCTCGCACCATTGATGCGGGTTCCAGCATGTTGGATGAACTCTTAGCAAACCTCAAGGCTGCAGGCAAAGATACGCTTGAAGGAAAAAATATTTTCAAACTTTATGACACTTACGGTTTCCCAGTTGAATTGACAGAAGAATTGGCTGAGGACCAAGGTTTCAAGATTGATCATGCAGGCTTCCAAGCTGCCATGAAAGAACAGCAAGAGCGTGCGCGTGCTAATGTTGTCAAAGGTGGATCCATGGGTATGCAAAATGAAACCCTGTCAAACATTAGGGAAACATCTGTTTTCAGCTACGAAAAAGAAGCACTTGACAGCAGCTTATCTGTCATCATTGCTGACAATGAACGCACAGAAGCTGTATCTGAAGGTCAAGCCCTGCTTGTTTTCGCTCAAACACCATTCTATGCTGAAATGGGTGGACAAGTAGCAGACCACGGTGTCATCAAGAACGACAAGGGAGACACCGTTGCTCGTGTGACAGACGTTCAAAAAGCACCAAATGGTCAAGCCCTGCACACGGTTGATGTCTTGGCTAGTTTGTCAGTAGGGACAACTTATCGCTTGGAAATTGATCATGAACGCCGCAATCGGGTCATGAAAAATCACACAGCTACCCATCTTCTCCATGCAGCTCTGCACAATGTTATTGGTAATCACGCTACTCAAGCTGGTTCACTCAATGAAGTCGAATTCCTGCGTTTTGACTTTACCCACTTTGAGGCTGTTACACCAGAAGAACTCCGCCGTATTGAAGAAGAAGTCAATGAGCAAATCTGGAAGGCTGTTCCTGTGACAACCATTGAAACAGACATTGATACCGCTAAGGGTATGGGTGCCATGGCTCTCTTTGGTGAAAAATACGGTAAAAATGTGCGTGTGGTTTCGATTGGGGACTATTCTATTGAACTCTGTGGCGGTACCCATCTTAAGAATACTTCTGAAATTGGCATCTTTAAGATTGTCAAAGAAGAAGGTATCGGTTCAGGAACGCGCCGTATCTTAGCTGTGACGAGTAAGGAAGCCTTTGAAGCCTATCGTCAAGAAGAAGATGCTCTAAAAGAAATTGCAGCAACCCTTAAGGCTCCTCAAATGAATCAGGTAGCTAACAAGGTGGCTTCACTGCAAGAACAATTGCATAAACTGCAAAAGGAAAATGCTGAGCTTAAAGAAAAAGCAGCCGCAGCTGCAGCTGGCGATATCTTTAAAGATGTTAAGGAAGCAAACGGTATCCGCTACATTGCAAGCCAAGTGGAAGTTGCTGATGCTGGTGCTCTCCGTACATTTGCGGATAAGTGGAAGCAAAAAGATTACTCAGACGTGCTTGTATTGGCGGCAGCTATTGGCGAAAAAGTCAATGTCCTCGTCGCCAGCAAATCTAAAGATGTTCATGCTGGCAATTTGATTAAAGTCTTGGCACCAATCGTCTCAGGTCGTGGTGGCGGTAAACCAGACATGGCCATGGCTGGTGGTTCAGATGCTTCAGCTATTAATACTCTCTTAGATGAAGTGGCAGAGAAATTGTAAAATGACTAAAATTTTTCTAAAATGCTCAATTGTCTTTATGTCCATTGCAGCGCTTGTTCAGCTTGGTATTTTTATCTTTAATTGGATAGAGACAGGTTTTAACTGGATGCAGGGGATAATGACTCTGATTTTATTCAGTCTTGTATGGACTCTGGTCAAGGACTATTGTAAATAAAAAGAGGACAGAACATCACTGCCCCTCAAAAAGTTGGATGCTGAAAGTCTAACTTTTTTGAGACAAGGTTTAGAAGTTCTGTCTTTTTGTAATGGCTCTGTTTAGGAAGGTATTCAGAATTATCTGAAATTTATGTTATAATGGACATACTAAATAAAGTGAAGAAGGCCAAGATATGCTTATAGAGGATGCAGATTTAAAAAAACCTTATCGGATTCTTGGGATTGATTTACCCAAAGAAAGTCTCAAGCACTTGTCAAATTTAGGAGTTCAGGTGGGAGAGAATTTAGAAATTGTTACCAAAACTAAAAATTCTGCCATCATTGTGGTGAAAGGAAGCCGTTTGGCATTTGACGGTTCCATCTTGGAAAAGATAGATATTACTCCGGCTGATGAGGAGCAGGAAAGTTTGCCTCTTTCTGAACTTCCGGTAGGCAGCTTTGCTATTGTCAATGATATTTTTGCAGTTAACGAAGCGAAACGCCGTCTTATGGACATGGGAATTACCAAGAGAACCAAGCTTTACCTGCGTAAGGTAGCCCCTCTAGGTGATCCTATTGAGATTAATTTACGTGGTTATGAACTAACCCTGCGCAAATCTGAAGCACAGATGATTAGCGTGATTCACTTGGATAAGGAGGAGAAAGCGTGACCGAAATCGCCTTAATTGGAAATCCTAATAGCGGAAAGACCAGTCTTTTTAACTTGGTAACGGGAACTAATCAGCGAGTTGGGAATTGGCCTGGAGTGACTGTTGAGCGCAAGAGCGGTCAGGTTAAAAGAGACAAAAACCTGATGCTGCAAGATTTGCCAGGTATCTATTCGATGTCTCCTTACAGTCCTGAGGAGAAAGTCGCTCGTGATTATTTACTCAGCCAGCAAGCCGACAGCATTCTCAATGTGGTTGATGCAACAAATTTGGAGCGTAATCTCTATTTGACAACTCAGCTGATTGAAACCGGAATTCCTGTGACCCTTGCCCTTAACATGAGCGATGTTCTCAAGTCTCAGGGAAAGAGTATTAGTGCTGATAAGCTTTCTTATCAATTAGGTGTGCCTGTTATTGCCACCAGTGCTGTAAAAAATACTGGGGTTGATAAGGCTGTTAAAAAAGCAGGGCAGATTACACGAGCGACAGTAGATGAAGTTGCTTTTCCAGAATATGACAGTAAGCTGGAATCAGCTATTGCCCAAATTATAGAAGTTCTGGGAAGCTCTGTGCCTGAACGTTCTGCTCGTTTTTACGCAATTAAATTGTTTGAGCGTGACAGTCTGGTTCAAAAAGATATTGCACTTTCAGTCTTTCAGCGCCAAGAAATTGACGAGATTATCAAAATCACAGAGGAAGTATTCACAGATGATGCTGAATCTATCGTTGTTAATGAACGTTATGCTTTTATTGAACGGGTCTGTCAGATGGCTCAAAAGCAAGACAGCACGTTCAAGCTGACCTTGTCTGATAAAATTGACAAAATCGTAACCAATCGGCTGTTGGCCTTGCCTATTTTTGCTCTTGCTATGTTCATTGTTTATTATTTGTCCATTCAAACGGTAGGAACCATTTGGACAGATTGGGTTAATGATGTTCTCTTTGGTGAGTATATTCCTAATTGGGTGACGGGAGCTTTGGAATATTTACAGGTTCAAAATTGGCTGCAGTCCTTGATTGTAGACGGGATTATTGCTGGTGTGGGAACCGTTCTTGGTTTTCTGCCTCAGATTTTTGTTCTCTTTATCTGTTTGGGAATCCTGGAAGATATTGGTTACATGAGCCGTATTGCTTTTGTTATGGATCGTATTTTCAGACGTTTTGGCCTATCTGGAAAGTCTTTTATCCCTATGTTAATTGCCACAGGCTGTGGGGTTCCTGCCATTATGTCCAGCCGAACAATTGAAAATGAACGTGACCGTCGTATCACCATTATGACATCAACTTTCATGCCTTGTTCAGCTAAACTGGAGATTATTGCTTTGATTGCAGGAGCATTCTTTCCTAATAACCCTTTTATTGCACCTAGCACTTATTTTATGGGCTTCTTTGCCATCATTTTATCAGGAATTGCTCTTAAAAAGACCAGTTTTTTAGGAGGCTTTACTAGTCCCTTTATTATGGAGCTGCCTGCTTACCATTGGCCTAAGGCTGTATCTGTTTTACGTTATGCTTTTGGCAAAGCTCTCAGTTTTGTCAAGCGTGCAGGAACGATTATTTTCAGTTTGACTGTCCTCATCTGGTTTATGTCATCCTACAATTTTGCTTTTCAAGCAGTAGATACCGAATACAGCATTTTGGCTTTCTTAGGAAAAGCTATCGCTTGGGTCTTTGCGCCGCTTGGATTTGGTAATTGGAGAGCCACTGTTGCTGCTGTGACAGGCCTTGCTGCTAAGGAAACTGTTGTAGCAACCTTTGGAATCCTTTACAATAATAGCAGCACTTCGGGTCTGTCAGAAGCTTTAACAGCTGACTACACAGCGCTTGCAGCCTATTCATTTTTGACGTTTAATTTACTTTGTGCTCCTTGTTTTGCGTCAATCGGGGCAATCAAACGAGAGATGAATAACTTTAAATGGACGATTGGTGCAGTTGCTTTTCAGACAGGTCTTGCTTATGTGGTAAGCCTTATCATTTATCAGTTTGGTTTAGTCTTATTCTATGGACATACAGTAACCGTCTGGACAGCTGTCGCGGTAGCTCTGCTATTAACTCTTATCTACTTTATCTTTAGAAAACCGCGTCAAACCAGAGAAAAAGTTATTACGCTGGATAATTTAGCAGAAAGCAGTTTTTAGAAAGGGGAGTATATGTCAACAATCATTATTGCAGTCATTGTTCTTGCCCTAGCAGGTTTAGGGTTGCGTCATTATGTCAAAGGAAAGGGCTCTTGCGGCGATTGCGATTGCAGCTGTCCTGTCAAAGATGAAATGCACAAGGCAGACAGTATCAAATAGAAAAAATGATGTTTGGTCATCATTTTTTTGATATCGGCAGCGCTTAAGTGTTTCATGTGTTTGAGAATAACATTTAGGAACACAGCCATTATGGCAGAATTATTTAAAATCTAATACAGAAAGTAGAATCATATGCGTATTTCCCTCATTCAAATGGATATTTTACACGGTCAGCCTGAACAAAATTGTGACCGGGTTTTGGATTTTTTGGAAAAGGCTATGCTGGAAAGCCCTGATGTCATTGTCCTGCCAGAAATGTGGAATACAGGCTATGCTCTGTCTGATCTGGCAGAACTTGCAGACACAGATGGACAAAAGACACAAAAACTGCTCAGCCAATTTGCCCAAAAACACGAGGTTGCTATCGTGGGGGGATCGGTTGCTGTCGCGAAGGATAATCAGTTTTTCAATACAACTTATGTCTATGATAGAACTGGTAAGCTCCTTGTTGATTACAGCAAGGTGCATCTCTTTGGACTCATGGCAGAGGATTGTTTTTTAGCGGCTGGTCATAAAAAAAGTCAGTTTGAACTGGATGGCGTAAAAGCTGCCAGCGCTATTTGCTATGATATTCGTTTTCCAGAATGGCTGCGCACACTAATGAGCGCCGGAGCCCAGCTTCTCTTTGTGGTGGCGCAGTGGCCTGAATCGCGCATTCAGCAGTGGGAAATTCTGCTCAGGGCGCGTGCGGTGGAAAACCAAGCCTTCGTAGTAGCTGTCAATCGTGTTGGAGACGGACCCGATGATCACTTTAACGGGCATTCAATGATTATCGATCCCTTGGGCAATATCATCTTGCAGGCAAGAGACGATGAGGAAGGCGTTTTTACCGCAAACATTGATCTCTCCCAAACAGCTGCAGTACGTGGCAGCATCCCTGTCTTTGAAGACAGAAGACCAGAACTCTATCACTAAAGGAGGCCGCTATGCAATTTGAAGAATCTCACATTTTAAAAGACCTTCCCAGCCAATTTTTTGCAGGTCTGGTGGCCAAGGTCAATGCCAAGATAGCTCAAGGCGCTGATGTTATTAATCTCGGTCAGGGCAATCCCGATCAGCCGACTTATGATTTTATCGTAGAGGCTTTAAGAGAGTCAGCTCAAAAGCCGGCTTCTCATAAATACTCACAGTTCAGAGGAAATCCTAATTTCAAAGCTGCCGCAGCTGCATTTTATCAGAAAAAATACGGCGTAGAGCTGGACAGTGAAACAGAAATTTGTGTCCTAGGCGGTGCCAAGATAGGCCTTGTCGAGTTGCCCCTAGCCTTGATGAACCCTGGTGAGCTCTTACTTTTGCCAGATCCTGGCTATCCGGATTATTTGTCAGGAGTTTCCTTGGCTCAGGTGGATTATGAAACCTTCGCGCTTTTACCAGAAAATAACTTTCGGCCAGATCTTTCTGCCATCCCTGAAGAAACAGCCCGCCGCGCCAAATTTATCTACCTCAATTATCCCAACAATCCGACAGGAGCCGTTGCGACGGTCGACTTTTATAAGCAAGTTGTGGCTTGGGCTAAAAAGTATAATGTCGGTGTCATTAGTGATTTTGCCTACGGCGCTCTAGGATACAGCGGCTTTGAAAATCCAAGTTTCTTGTCTGTCCCTGGTGCCAAGGAAGTCGGCATTGAGCTCTACACCTTTTCCAAAACCTTTAACATGGCCGGCTGGCGGTTAGCCTTTGCTGCTGGCAATGCTGACATGATCGAGGCTCTCAATCTCTTGCAGGACCATCTTTTTGTCAGTGTTTTTCCAGCTATTCAGGATGCAGGCGTTGCAGCTTTGTTGGACACCCGCGCAAGCGCGAAGATAGCAGAGCTAAATCGCATCTACGACCAAAGACGAGAAGCTTTTGTCACAGCCGCAGCTAAAATTGGCTGGCAGGCTTTTCCCTCAAAAGGATCTTTCTATGCTTGGATGCCTGTTCCTAAAGGCTATAACAGTGAAAGTTTTGCGGAGCTTTTGCTTGATCGGGCTCATGTAGCGGTCGCTCCGGGCAAGGGTTTTGGAGCAGGCGGAGATAGCTATGTCAGAATAGGACTTCTTGTTGAACCTGAGCGCCTCATTGAAGCTGTTAAGCGGGTTGAGGATCTGCAGTTATTTTGATGAGTTACAAAAAGTCAATACCTCTCTGCGGTTTTCGAAAGTTAATCCATGGCAATCAGCCGTTCTAAGTTAAATTTACCTATCTGAGATCATTTGGTCTCAGATTTTTTTGACAAAAATCATATCATTTTTGACCATTATCGTTGTCAAAAATAATATGATATGTTACACTATAAGTGGAAAAGGAGGACGGAAATATGAAAACAGAACAAATCATTAAAATTTCGGCTGCTTTGTTTGTTGCTGGTTTTCTTTTCGGAGTTTACTTTGGTTCAGACGGCAAAAGCAGTCCCTTGATGTTCCTTGCTTTACTGCCTAGTCTCTTTCTTCTGCTTTTTGGAAACAACGAGGAAAATAAAGATGAAGAATGAGGAGGTTTTCGTTTTATGCCAGAATTAAAAAATCGGCTTAAGGAACTAAGAGCCAGAGATGGTGTTAATCAGACTCAGCTAGCTAAATTAGCAGGCATTTCCAGACAGACTGTCAGCCTAATTGAGCGTAATGAATACACCCCTTCGGTTGTTATCGCTATGAAAATCGCTCAGGTTTTTAAAGAACCTGTTGAAAATGTCTTTCGTTTAGAGGAGGAAGAAGTATGAAGAAAGTGAAAAAACAAAACGGCATGATAGCGAGAATTCTAAAGCAGCTGCTCCTTGGCGGTGCTATAGGAGCAGTCCTCGGTTTTGCAGTCTTCTTTGGTATGGGCGTATTCAATATTCCTGAAGAAGGATTCCCTTTTTCACAAGAATCTGTTACTAATTTTTTTGTAATTGTTTTAAGGGGTGTGTACTTGATTGCTATGATCGTATCAATTATATACATTATTTCTGTTCGGAAAAACTATAAAATATACCAAACAATGAACGATGATGATTCAGAAGAGCTCTACCGTGTTATGAATCGTAAACATTCTTATGCAATCCTTTTTGATAATATCGCGATTGTTTTTGCTATGCTAAGTATGGCTTTATCTTATAAATTTACTTTTGATAGTGATAGTGTCCAAGCTTTTTTTCCAATCTTTGATTTTGTCTTCTTGATAATCTTTTCTTTTCTTCAGTCTTATATTTTTAAAGTTTATAATCGCATTCGCGGTATTAAAATGCCTCTAGTACCCACTGTAAAAGAACTAAAAAACAACATCATGCAAATGGACGAAGCAGAGCTGGAAGCTAATTACGAAATGTCTTTTGATATTGTCATGACCCTTAACAATATTATCCTGCCCGCTATCTACGTCGGTCTCTTTTTCTTGTCAATTATTCTTCAGAAAACTGAATTAGTAGGAATGCTAGTAGCTGGCGTTATCCATCTGTACATTTTGATTATGAATTTTAAGATGACTAATAAATACTATAGATAGACTGGAGGAAGAAAGCATGAAAATCATTTTGACCAGTCCAAATGTTCTAAGTTTCGTTTTGTCTTCCCTGTCTTGGGATGCTGTTATATTATTGCAGGGAGAAAATTATTTGGCAATGCCTGTCGAATGGGGAACAGGCTTGCTTTATCTGATTTTTGTTTTGGCTGTTATTGTATATGGGTAAAGATTTTACTGTATTTTAGCCGTAAATTTAAGAAAATAAAAAGATACTATAAATGAAATGGAGGACATAAAATGACATTTATCCTTAATAGCTTAAAAATATTTGGCTTGCTGATTTTATCGTTGATTTGTAATACCATCTCAATACTTCTTTTACAACATCAGGATGAGCTCTCGCTGAGTGTCAAATGGGGATTTGGTTTAGCTTATATAATTTTTATTGCCTTGGTGCTGTATTTCTTGTGGAAAGCGCATAAAAAGCATGAACCAAAAGAGGTAAGCGCTCAAAAGATGACTTCAAGAGATGTTGGAATTGATTTTCTCTTTTTCCTAGCGGCTAGAGCTGTTGCTATTATAGGGACTTTAGCCATTTGGTGGCTGTCTGGAAAAGCAAAGACAGCTAATGATGAAGAACTGCAAAGCATGGCGAATTTATTTAAACACGGATTTTTGCTCTATCCCCTTTTATACGTGGCCCTTGTTGGAGTAATAGGTCCCATTATAGAAGAATTATCTTACCGTGCCTTTCCAGATCATCTTTGGTTTAAGTACAGCCATAAAGTTTTAGCTGGTATCATTACCACAGCGATTTTTGCTCTGCCGCATTCAAGCACTGTCTTAGAGTTTCTTCTTTATGCGGGGCTTGGTACTGTCTTTTATTTGGCTTACCAACGTAGGGGCAATATCAAAGATTCAATATTAGTGCATATTTTTAATAATCTTCCTTTTGTTATCACTTTGCTAGTCAGTATTTTTTGGTAACAGTTCTATATAAAAATAAGATTGAGACTTATGATGTATCAGTCTTATTTTTTTCTTTTCGATAATATTTATGCAAATAATAGCAATTTTATTCTATTTTTCTCTTGACTTATGTATAAAAATACAGTAAACTATATTTTATATTTATTCAAGGAGTTGTATAAAATGAAAATCTCAATTGTTGGTATAACAGGTTACAGTGGTTTAGAACTTGTTAAAATTTTGAATAATCATAAAAAAATTGAAATAGTCTCTATCCATGCGACTAAAGAAATTGGCCGACGATTGTCTGAACTTTACCCATATCTTTTAGGTATTTGTGATTTGAAAATTGAAAATTTTGATGCACAGGCCATCATGAACCAGTCAGATTTAGTTTTCTTTGCGACTCCAAGCGGTATTGCCAGTCAGTTGGCTCAACCTTTTGTTGAAGCAGGTTTTCCTGTCATTGATTTATCAGGAGATCATCGATTGCCGGCAGCTTGTTATGAAAAATGGTATAAAAAGACACCAGCGGCAAAAAGCAGTTTGAATAAGTTTACCTATGGATTAGCTGAGTTTGCTGACCTAACTGGAAAAAAATTTATTGCCAATCCTGGTTGCTATGCTACAGCAGCAGAGCTGGCACTTATTCCGCTTGTTAAGGCGCAGGCTATTGAACTTAACAGTATCATTGTTGATGCCAAATCCGGCTTGACTGGTGCAGGAAAAGCACTGAGCGATTCCAGTCATTTTGTCAACGTGCACGATAATTATGTGACCTACAAGCTAAATCACCATCAGCATATCCCAGAGATTGTGCAAGAATTAAAGCTCTTTGATGACAATCTGGAATATTTCCAATTCTCAACTTCACTCTTGCCGGTCAATCGTGGGATTATGGCTACCGTTTATGCTAAGTTAAAAACAGGAGTCAGTGAAGCAGACATAGCAGCAGCTTTTGAACAGGCTTACGCCAATAAGCCTTTTGTCCGTCTTCAGAAGGAACTGCCTGAGCTGCATAATGTTATCGGTTCAAATTTTACGGACATCGGCTTTGCGTATAATGAAAAAACAAATGTGCTGACGGTCATCTCAGTTATTGATAACTTGATTAAGGGTGCAGCAGGACAGGCTGTGCAAAATCTCAATCTTATGCAAGGCTGGGCTGAAACAGAAGGATTCCCAATGGCACCAAATTACTTATAATTTTAGAATCTGCTATAAAAGGGCAGCAGAAATGGCATCAACTTTAAAAATATAAAACGAAAGGGAAAAATAGAATTTCTAAAAACGATTTTCATGAGCAATCTCAGCTTCCTCTTAAAATCAAAAGGAGGACAAAAAACGCAATATTTGAGCTAGCTGGAGTTTTTCTGACTTATAAGCATGGAAAGTTCGACCAGCTGGAGAGAAATCAGCCTTAAAAACACAGCATATGAGATGGCTCTCTTACTTTCAATCGTTTTCCCGGAATTCTTGGTATTAATTATGAAAATCATTGACGGAACGATTGCCAGTCCTCTAGGCTTTTCAGCTGATGGCTTGCATGCCGGTTTCAAAAAGAGAAAGATGGATTTTGGCTGGATTGTCTCTGAAAAGCCAGCCAGTGTGGCAGGTGTTTACACCACCAATAAAGTCATTGCTGCTCCGCTTATTGTCACCAAAAACGCAGTAGACAAGGCTCAAAAAATGAAAGCTGTGGTGGTGAATTCTGGTGTCGCCAATTCCTGTACGGGTGTTCAGGGCATAGAAGATGCTCAGACGATGCAGCAGTGGACAGCCGAAAAGCTAGGTGTTGAGCCGGATTTGGTTGGAGTAGCCTCAACAGGTATTATCGGCGAATTGCTGCCAATGGATACTTTGAAAAATGGTTTGGATAAAATCGTGGTTAATGGCAATGCAGATGACTTTGCTCAAGCTATTTTGACGACAGATACTTGCACAAAAACAGTTGCGGTGACAGAAACCTTCGGACGTGATGTGGTAACGATGGCCGGAGTGGCCAAAGGCTCGGGAATGATTCATCCTAATATGGCAACCATGCTGGCTTTCATTACTTGTGATGCCAACATAGCAAGCAGCACCCTCCAATTGGCTCTCAGTCAAAATACAGAAAAAACCTTCAATCAAATTACGGTTGATGGCGATACTTCTACCAATGATATGGTGCTTGTTTTATCCAATGGCTGTACACTCAACCAAGAGATCCTGCCAGACACGCCGGAGTTTGAAAAGTTTTCAGCTATGCTCAATTTCGTCATGCAGGAATTGGCTAAAAAGATTGCTAAGGATGGCGAAGGAGCTACCAAACTCATTCAGGTAGATGTCACCGGCGCTCCCGATTCCTTGGAAGCTCGCATGCTGGCCAAATCCGTTGTTGGTTCAAGTCTTGTTAAAACAGCTATATTTGGCGAAGATCCTAATTGGGGGAGGATTTTGGCAGCGATTGGCTACGCAGGTGTTGATATTCCAGTGGATAATATTGACATTAGACTTGATGGTCTTCCAGTCATGCTGGCTTCAAGTCCTGTTGATTTTGATGATGAAGAAATGAAAGATGTTATGCAGAATGATACCATTACCATTACCGTTGATCTCCACGCTGGCAATCAAAAAGGAACAGCTTGGGGGTGCGATCTGTCCTATGATTATGTTAAGATTAATGCTCTTTATCATACCTAATAAAGGCTTATGCAAGGGCTAACAGCTGACAGGCTGAATGAAAGGAAACTTATGTCAACTATTATCGTGATTAAAATTGGCGGGCTAGCCAGCCAAAAGCTGTCTCATGATTTTGTGAACCAGCTTAAGGACTGGCAAGCAGCTGGTCAACAGATTGTTATTGTACATGGCGGTGGCTTTGCCATTACAGAGACCTTGGAAGCTGCTGGTGTTGTCACAAGGAAAGTCAATGGTCTGCGCGTGACAGCCAAGGAGGATATGAACTTAATCAGTTACGCTCTGCTTGATCTCGTTGGTAAGGGAATTCTTGAAACTTTATCTGAAGCGGAGCTTGAAGCAAAACAGATTGATTTGCAGTCAACGGTTGAAGCAGTTTTTCTGGATCAGGCTGTTTACGGTTATGTTGGTCAAGTGAGTAAACTAAACCCTGAGGCGATCAAAGACAGTCTGAATCAAGGACAGATTCCTGTTTTAGCATCGCTGGGCTATTCAACTGAAGAGGAATTGTTGAATATTAACGCTGATTACTTGGCCACTGCAGTGGCAGTTGAGCTGGCAGCTTCAAAACTTATTCTCATGACAGATGTCAAAGGGGTTTTGGAAAATAATCGGGTACTAGCTCAGCTATCGACCAAAGATGCCGCTGAAAAAATAGCAGTTGGTGTTATAAGAGATGGCATGATACCTAAGATTGAATCAGCAGTTAAAACTGTAGAAGCAGGTGTCCAGCAAGTTGTGATAGGTGACAGTCTGACAGCAGGAACTAGCATTATACGAGAATAAAAGAGAAAGGAAACAGAGAGAAGGACATCCTTTGCTTTCTGTTTTTGGTATGTAACATGTCAAAATTATTTAGTAACTATAAAAGAGCTGCTGTTGAATTTGTCAAAGCTGATGGTAATTTTTTGATTGATACTAAGGGCAAGCGCTATTTGGATTTTTCAACAGGGATAGGGGTGACTAATTTAGGATTTCACCCACAAGTGACGGCTGCACTGCACCATCAAGCGGATGACATTTGGCATACGCCTAATCTCTACCAAAACAGCCTTCAAGAAGAAGTTGCAGAAAAGTTAATTGGCGATAAAGATTTTCTGGCTTTTTTTTGCAACAGCGGTGCAGAAGCCAACGAAGCTGCCATTAAAATTGCACGTAAAGCAACTGGCAAGCAGGAGATTATTACCTTTATCAATTCTTTTCACGGCAGAACTTTTGGTTCGATGTCGGCAACAGGCCAAGATAAAATCAAAGAAGGTTTTGGAGACACTGTACCGCATTTCAGCTATGCTGTTTTCAATGATATTGACAGTGTTAAAGAGCTGGTCAGTAATCAAACAGCAGCGGTGATGTTAGAGCTGGTTCAGGGAGAATCTGGTGTTCAGCCTGCCGATAAGACTTTTGTTGAACAGCTGGCGGTCTATTGTAAAGAGCAGAAAATCCTGCTGATTGTAGATGAAGTTCAGACAGGCATGGGCCGAACAGGAAAACTTTTTTCTTTTGAACATTACGGTATTGAGCCTGATATTTTCACGCTTGCTAAAGGTCTTGGAAATGGCGTGCCAGTTGGTGCCATGCTGGCTAAATCTAAATTAGGAGAAGCCTTTTCTTATGGCAGCCATGGTTCAACCTTTGGCGGTAATAAACTGGCAATGAGTGCTGCTTCAGCTACATTAGATGTCATGACTGCTTCAGGATTTCTGGATACAGCTTTAGAACATGGACACTATCTTCAAAATCAGCTTTCCCAGGCTCTTTTGGGAAATTCTAGCGTAACACAAGTACGCGGTCTTGGTTATATGATTGGAATTGAAACTAATAAAAATCTGTCCAAAGTAGTTCAAGCAGCGCGCGATAAGGGGTTAATTGTTCTAACTGCAGGAGTTAATGTTATTCGGTTGCTGCCGCCTCTGACTCTGACCAAGGAGCAAATTGATAAGGGGGTTGCTATCCTCAAAGAAGTCTTTGAAGAGACTGAGGATTAGTTTTTCGCTCTTATACTATGGTCAAGTACAGAAATTTTTGGTATAATGGTTAGCATTGTAAGGCTAGAAGCATTACAGCTACGCTAAAGTAGTGGAAATAAGAAGCCGGCGCAAGCTGGTTTTTTGATGAAAAGGAAGCTATGAATTACGAACAGGAATTTCTCAAAGATTTTGAAGAGTGGATTAATACGCAAATTATTGTCAACCAAGGAGCTGTTAAAGCCAGCCAGCAAGTCTGGGAAGAAGAACAGGATGAACGTGCTCGTGATGCTGTGCTTCGCTATGAGGCTAAGTTAGATGCTTATACTTTCTTACAAGGTAAGTTTGCTAATTATCAGGCGGGCAAAAAATTTCATGATTTCCCAGATGATTTATTGGGAAAACGGGATTATTAATCACAGCAGAGAAAGGAAGAGGGCATAACCCCAACATCGTTATGGCAAAACAAAAAAATAGAAAAAAAGCATTTAAACTTGGACTGAAGCGAAAAGGTGTGTTGAAAACTACGGTCGCACAGACTTCATCTGCTCCTAAACCAGCAGCTAAAAAAACTGCGGCTAAGCAGGTGAAATTAAGCTTGGAGGAATTTTCAGCCCTTCCAGCTTTGGCTGAGATTCGTGCCAATTTAATTGAAACATTTTACGAAGCAGGCTTTGCTTCAGCTTCAGACTTTGCTAATGTTAGTGAAAAAGAAGTTTTGGCGCTCAAGGGTGTCGGACCTGCAACTGTTAAAAAACTCAAAGAAAATGGCGTAACTTTTAAAGCTGAGTAAATGAAATCCGTTAGAGTTAATCTAACGGATTTTTTGGTATTCAAATTAAGATTATAAATGAACAAAGAGACAGCAGCCTATTATTTTATATCAGCTCTCACTTTTATTTGGTACCTGCTTAGAAAGATTGAGGCCGAAAGGAACTAAATTTTCTGTTTTGGCTTTAATACGCTGCATATTGTCCTTATGACGAATGATAATGAATCCTGCGATGATAATAATTAAGGCATCAAAGAGAAGATCGTAATCTGTCAAAATAAAATCAATCAACGGAAAGACAAGCACACTAATGATGGCAACAAATGAAGCAACTACACTAGATAGGGAAATCATACTAAAGAGATAAAGCATGATGAAAAAAACAGCCAGCAAGAAAATGAGAAATACAGGCGCAAATCCCAGCAGAATCCCAGCAGATGTCGCCACAGCCTTGCCACCCTTGAAACCTGCAAAAATTGGGAAAATATGTCCTAAAATAGCCATAAATCCAAAAATGAGAGGTGATATGCTGTCAATGCCCAACCAGATAGGCAGAAGAACGGCCAATGTTCCTTTGAGAATGTCTATTGCTAAAACGACAATACCTGCTCTAATCCCAAGAATCCGAAAGGTATTGGTTGTCCCAGTATTTCCAGAGCCATGTTCACGCAAGTTGGTATGATAAAAAAGCTTTCCAATCCAAAGACCTGTTGGAATGGAACCTAATAAATAGCCTATAAGAAGTAAACTTAAAATTTTCATGAGAATATTATAGCATAAAGTTCTAATGAATCCAAAGCTATCAAGGCTTAAGCTCTGCTATTTTCAAAAAAATTTTGCAAAAATGGCAAAAAACAAGTAAGATAGATGAGATGAAAAATTTGGAGGCAAGTTTTTTTGGCTAAACAAGAAATTACAATTAATAACTACAATGACGATGCCATTCAGGTTCTGGAAGGCCTAGATGCAGTTCGCAAACGTCCGGGAATGTATATCGGATCAACTGATGCGACAGGCCTTCACCATCTGGTTTGGGAAATTGTAGATAATGCGGTAGATGAAGCTCTATCAGGATTTGGTGATCGGATTGAAGTGACAATCAATCGTGACGGTTCAGTCAGTGTAGCTGACAGCGGCCGCGGAATGCCAACCGGAAAGCATGCCATGGGCATTCCCACTGTTGAGGTTATTTTTACCGTTCTTCATGCTGGCGGTAAGTTTGGTCAAGGTGGTTATAAGACCTCTGGTGGTCTTCACGGGGTAGGCTCTTCTGTAGTCAATGCCCTGTCCAGTTGGCTGGAAGTCGAGATTACCCGCGGCGGCACCATTTACAGGCAGCGTTTTGAAAATGGCGGGAAACCTGTTACGACACTTGAGAAAATTGGCAAAGCTCCTAAATCAAAATCAGGGACCAAAGTCACTTTCATGCCGGATGCTACTATTTTTTCAACAACCGATTTCAAGTTTAATACCATTTCTGAACGCCTCAAAGAATCAGCCTTTCTCTTAAAAAATGTCACTCTGTCTCTGACGGATTTGCGTCCGGATGAGCCTTTACATGAGTCATTTCATTATGAAAATGGTGTTCAGGACTTTGTTGCTTACTTAAATGAAGATAAAGAAACTCTGACACCTGTTATTTCCATTGAAGGAGAGCAGCAGGATTTCCAATTGGAAGTGGCTCTGCAGTACAATGATGGCTTTTCTGACAACATCCTCTCCTTTGTCAATAACGTCCGTACCAAAGATGGCGGAACGCATGAAACAGGTTTAAAAACAGCCCTAACCAAGGCTATGAATGACTACGCCAGAAAGACAGGCCTTTTGAAGGACAAAGATAAAAACCTCGAAGGTTCCGACTACCGCGAGGGTCTGTCAGCTGTCATCTCGCTTCTGGTTCCGGAGGAGCACCTGCAGTTTGAAGGACAGACCAAGGACAAGCTGGGCAGTCCTCTGGCTCGACCGATTGTGGATGGTCTTGTGTCTGAAAAGTTAACTTTCTTTCTCTTGGAAAATGGTGAACTGGCATCCAACTTGATTCGTAAGGCTATTAAGGCAAGAGATGCGCGTGAAGCAGCCAGAAAGGCTAGAGACGAGTCGCGTAACGGCAAGAAAAACAAGAAAGACAAGGGTCTTCTCTCAGGTAAACTAACCCCAGCCCAATCCAAAAATGCAAAAAAAAATGAGCTCTATCTGGTCGAAGGGGATTCTGCCGGCGGTTCAGCCAAGCAAGGCCGTGACCGCAAGTTTCAGGCTATTTTACCCTTGCGCGGGAAAGTGCTTAATACTGAGAAAGCCAAGATGACAGACATCATCAAAAATGAAGAGATCAATACCATGATTTACACGATTGGAGCAGGAGTTGGTGCTGATTTCAACTTGGCTGATATCAACTATGACAAGATTATTATCATGACCGATGCTGATACCGATGGCGCCCATATTCAAACGCTTTTGCTGACCTTTTTCTACCGCTACATGCGTCCTTTGGTTGAAGCAGGCCATGTCTATATCGCTCTGCCGCCATTGTACAAAATGAGTAAGGGCAAAGGTAAAAAAGAAGAAGTTGAGTACGCTTGGACAGACGGTGAGTTAGAAGATTTGCGCCGGAAATTTGGCAAGGGTGCCACCCTGCAACGTTACAAAGGTCTCGGTGAAATGAATGCCGACCAGCTCTGGGAAACCACCATGGATCCTGAAACCCGTACCCTGATTCGCGTTACCATTGAAGATCTAGCCCGTGCCGAACGCCGCGTCTCTGTCCTCATGGGCGACAAGGCCGCCCCCCGCCGCCAGTGGATTGAGGATAATGTCAAGTTTACCTTGGAGGAGAGCACGGTGTTTTAAAGTTTATTTCTTAGAAATAACTTAAAGGAGTAATGATTGAAAGTAATTGAATTATTTGCAGGTGCTGGTGGTCTGGCACTTGGAATAGAAAAAGCTGGTTTTGAAGCTATTGGTTTAGTGGAATTTGATAAATCAGCAGCTGATACCTTAAAGCATAATAGACCTCACTGGAATGTTATCCATGATGATATTGCTAATATCTCCCCCTTAGATTTGGAAGAAGTTTTTAATATTAAACGTAGGGACTTGGATTTGCTTAGTGGAGGCGCTCCCTGTCAATCTTTCTCTTACGCTGGTAAGAGACTAGGTCTTGAAGATGCGCGTGGAACTTTGTTTTACCATTATGCAGTTTTCCTAGACAAGTTACAGCCTAAAATGTTTCTTTTTGAAAATGTTAGAGGTCTTGTCTCACACGATAAAGGAAAGACTTTCCGTACTATCATGGAAATTTTTGAGGCTGAGGGTTATACCGTTAAATGGAAAGTCTTAAATGCTTGGGACTATGGTGTCGCTCAAAAACGCGAGCGTATGATTATGGTCGGCATTAGAAATGACCTCGTTAATAAAATTTCTTTTGAATATCCTGAACCTCATGACTATAAACCTGTACTTAGAGACGTTTTGCTAGATTGTCCGTCAAGTGCTGGAACACAGTATTCAGACTATAAACGGAAACTTTTTGAATTAGTGCCTCCTGGTGGCTACTGGCGTGATATTCCAGAGGATATCGCAAAAGAATACATGAAATCAACATGGGATATGGCTGGTGGGAGAACGGGAATTCTAAGGCGCATGAGTTTAGATGAACCTTCTCTCACAGTTTTGACATCACCAACTCAAAAGCAGACAGAGCGTTGTCACCCACTAGAAGCAAGACCCTTTACTATACGCGAGAATGCTCGTATTCAAAGTTTTCCAGATGATTGGGAATTTCAAGGTGGTATAGGAAATCAATATAAGCAAGTAGGTAATGCAGTCCCTGTCAATCTTGCTTATGAAGTTGGATTAAAAATAAAAGAAAGTTTGGAAATGCTATGACTTGGACATTAGATTTTATTAGTGAAGAAGATTTTTATCAGCATGTGCAAGCAACAATTGATAAATATGGTAAGAAGTTAAAGTCCTTTGACTTGAAAAGGTTTAATAAAAACATTGTAGACCCTATTAAATTGATTTTTGACAAGTCTGTTTACCGTAGTTCTTGGGATGAAATCATTAGCAATGAAATTTTCCGCCAACGCGACAAGTCAAACAATAATGATATCGGTTATTTCCATCAAACTATTTTTCAGTACATGACAAACTGCCGTGTTCCTGATAATGGTCAAGAGGGTGGCTGGGATGTCATTTATGAAAATCCAGAAGGCATTAAATTACCAGATGGTTCTAAAGTGAGCAAAATTTATGTTGAAATGAAAAACAAGCATAATACTATGAATTCTGCTTCATCTGGCAAGACTTTTATCAAAATGCAAAATCAATTGTTAAAAGATGATGATTGCGCCTGTTTTTTAGTTGAAGCCATCGCAAAATCTTCTCAAAATATTAAATGGGAACCTAAAGTAGACGGTCAAAAGATGGGTCATAAACTCATTAGACGTGTTAGTCTTGATCAGTTTTATGCTCTGGTAACTGGTCAGCAAGATGCTTTTCACCAAATGTGCATGGTCTTACCTCAAGTGATTGAAAAAGCCGTTGCAGAATTGGGAACATCAACTATTCCACACGACACAGTTTTTGAAGAAATTATTGTCAACGCAGAACAAAATCAAAAAGTTGATGGTGATTTAGCCGTAGCTATGGCCATTTATATGCTAGGTTTCTCAACTTACCTTGGTTTTGATGCCTAATTTCCACAAAAGCATTCGTCCGAGTTTCGGACAAGTCGTCACATAAATGAAATAGCTCATCCGAATTTCGGACAAGCTCCCGCACAATAAAAACAGTCCGTCCGAGCTTCGGACGAGCTGTCGCTAAAAAGAAATGGGAAGTCCGAGTCTCAGACAAGTCACCATATCTATGAAACCCTCTGTCCGCATTTCGGACTGACTGCCCTATATTTAATCTGTCTTCTTATCAGACATTCTAGATGCTACAGCCAAAAGGAAGGAATCTTAACATGAAACAATATCAAGTAACCAGTCTCGATACCAAAAGCTTAGAGTTATCATCATTCTCAGAATTGATGGAAGAAAGCTATGATGCTATCTCAGCATTTGTAAAAGCCAATAAAATTGACAGTGCCTATAATACTAGAATAGCTAAGTTTGAAGAACTTTTAGCTAACCTACAAGGAGGGGTACATCAGTCAAGAATGAGTAAAAATGCAAGTGCACTAGAGACTGCTGATAAAATTCGAGATGATGCTTTAGCAACAGTAATCAAGTTAATAAATGCTGTTTCTCGTGTGACTATTCCAGAATTTCAGAACGCTTACCAATCTTTGTCCGAACTCTTAAGGAACTATAAGGGAATTGCAAGAGCTAATTACGAAAAAGAGTCTGAAAGCATTAATCATTTGTTAAATCAGCTACGCTCGGAACACTATCAATCTGCTCTTGAAACATTAAACTTGGGAACTCACGTAGATGCACTGGCGACTGCTCAAGCTAAATTTGAAAAAGCCTATAAAGAACGCTTGCAAGAGCAAGCTTCCAAATCACCAAGCCAAACCAAAGCCTTGCGCACAGAACTGACTGAACTCTACAACTTCCTTGTTGATTTCACAGCTATCAATGCCTATGCTTATCCTGAGAAAACTCATTTTGCAGACCTCCGTGATCAATTCAATGCCATCCGCAAACGCTACAAGAAACGTAAGGTTGTGAAGAAAGCAGAAGTAGCGCAAGAGGAGTAGTCTATGAGACTAGAAATATGGGATGAGAGGTATAGCCTTCAATGGGATGGCACCTATCATCTTGCTTTGTTTGATTATCCTAAACTTCATAATTGGGAACTGGAGAAGATAGCAACTTTTCTAGCTTATGAAAAGCTACACGGCAGGGAAACTGAAATAGTGAGTAAAGATAAGGCGGTTTGTGATCAGCTTGCGACTTTGCCTAGTCTGTCAGTTGATGATTTTCCCTTTACTCCCTCCAGTAAGATAGTGGCATCTACCTATGATGCACAAGGTCATTGTGTTTATTCAGATTTTCTAAGTCATACTTGCACGGCGCAAACAGCTCAAGAGATTTTTAAAAGCGATTATTTATTGTCAGCAGTTCAGGCTTTCAAGAAAACACCTCAAGAACTGGTGCAAGACAGTCGAAATGCGGCTGGTGATCCAGAAGATTATTTTGACTATGTCATGCTCGCATGGTCGAATACGACTTCTGGATATCGGCTGGCTATGGAGAGATTGCTTGGAAGAATGCCGACTGATGATGAACTAGGGAAAGATTTTATTCCTGGTGTGAGTTTTCACTTTAGGTATGACGATATGATTACAGCTGACGGGTATGTCTTTGATGGTTATCACCCTGCAAAAATTAAGGATAGCCTTGATTTAGAAAACTTATTTGCTTGTATTATTCCAGCCAATGAAAAAATAAATTTCGAAAAGATCATTCCAAAAAAGTTTCTCTCGAAAGTCTATTATTTGGACTATCAGCAAGAAGGATTGATGAGATGGTCTGATAAAGTATATGACTTTGTTAAGCATTTATCTTAATGAAAGGAGCCTGCCATGACACTTGACAATAAACTTGGCTTGACCGACTCGCTTGACCTCGCCAAGGCTGAGGAGAAAATCAGTAAGAGCCGTGCTAAAGAGCTTTTTGAAGAAAACCTCCTTGCTGATAAGGCTGCTGGGACTTTTGCGACCTTAGCTTTTATTCATCAGTTTCTTTTTGAGGAGATTTACGATTTTGCTGGTCAGGTTCGCACGATCAATTTGGCTAAAGGCAATTTTCGCTTTGCTCCTGTCATGTACTTGGCAGCTTCCTTGGAGCATATTGACAGCATGCCACAGGCTAGCTTTGAGCAGATTATTGAAAAATATGTGGAGATGAACATTGCCCATCCTTTTCGTGAAGGTAATGGTCGAAGTATGAGACTTTGGCTAGACCATTTGTTAAAAGAAAAACTAGGGCAGGTGATTGATTGGTCACAGGTGGATAAGGAAGATTACCTGCTTGCCATGGAGCGCAGCCCCATCCGCGATACTGAAATCAAACAAGTCCTCAAGCAAGCCCTCACCAGCCAAATCAATGACCGCGAACTCTACATGAAAGGCATTGATCACAGCTATTCCTACGAAGGCTACACTCTCTATCAGACAGAGGAGCTTTAGGTAGTTAAAGGTTGTTCTATAGGTTTTAACCTAGTCATGAGAATGATACTTTGCTAGTATATCCATGATACCTGAGACAAAATCTTTCTTAACAAAAGGAGACCGTAATGGAGACGTTTCGAACCATCATAATTGCAACTTTCCCTTGGTTGCCGGCATCGGTCATCTTGTTAGCGATTCCCCTCGCTTATGTCACAAGAGGATGGCCGCAAAAAACGGGAAAACTGAGGCTCTGGCTTTACCCAGTGACTTGGACCCTTGCCTTATTTCTACTGATGGGAAAGTTTCCTGAGGTTCTCTCTAAAAATAGCACCCTATTGGAAATACTGTGGCAGATTATTTGGTTTTTGTTTTTTATCGTCTGGACGGTCTTTCCCTTAGTTATTGCAGCCCTCCTCTATACGCTAGCTAAAGTCTGGTTCTTTCACAAAGGTCACCCTAGCAAGCTGACCAAGTACCTCGTACTTGCTCTTTTTTGCCCCTTTATCTTCCTGATGGTTTTTTATGGCCTAATCAGTAGCGACATAGCAGGTGGACTAATCCCAAAGATACTGGAATATTGTTTCTATGCTAGCATCTACTTACCAACTATTATCGCCATGTTTATCACCAAAGAAGTCAAAAGTAAAGCAGATGGCTGATTGTTCTGTGATATAGTCTTTTAGTTTATCTTTTATTACTTCGTTAGCTCACTTTGCCGTACTTTTTCTAAGGCAGAACTGTCAGAAAAAATTAGGCATTTACAAAAAAATCACTAACGGATTTAAAATTTGGTAGTGGTCAACCTATATTGCATATGTAAAACCGATAAATAAGCTCCGCCATTGCGAACGCAGTGAGCATAAGCCTCGAAAGAGGGCTACCCGATACTCTCCGCCGTGGTGAAAAGAGTGACGTAGTCACTCGGGGAAAGGTCAAAAGACTTTAGACTTTTGACTTAGTCATGGAACGACGTAGTCGGTCGCTGACGACCCCACCACTCAAGGAGAGTATCAAAGAACAAAAAGAAAATTACCCTTTTAATCTAACGAAAGGAATTGAACACGGGACTAAATTCCTAGGAAAAAAGATAAATCTTCCTAGATGCTGAAGCATCTTCGTCAGATTTCCTATTTTTCTACGGAATTTTTCGGCGAGCTGAATGTCCCTTTGTATTTTATGAAAGGAGTTGAATTCGCCCTAAAGTCTTTGTCAAAAAGATAAGTCGTCTAGGAAATCAGGATTTCCTGCCGACTTCCTATTTTGACTGAGACTTTTGCGGGCTTAATATCCTATGTCCAATATTCAAAACATGTCCCTTGAGGACATCATGGGAGAGCGCTTTGGCCGCTACTCCAAATACATCATTCAAGAACGCGCGCTTCCTGACATTCGTGACGGACTCAAGCCTGTACAGCGCCGCATTCTTTATTCTATGAATAAAGACGGCAATACCCATGACAAGGGCTATCGTAAGTCGGCCAAGTCTGTCGGCAATATTATGGGGAATTTTCACCCGCACGGGGATTCCTCTATTTATGATGCCATGGTGCGCATGTCGCAAGATTGGAAGAATCGTGAGATCCTTGTTGAAATGCACGGGAACAATGGTTCTATGGACGGAGATCCACCGGCTGCCATGCGTTATACTGAGGCTCGCCTCTCAGAAATTGCTGGTTACTTGCTTCAAGATATTGACAAGGACACAGTACCTTGGGCTTGGAACTTCGACGATACGGAGAAAGAGCCAACGGTTCTGCCAGCGGCCTTTCCAAACCTTCTAGTTAATGGTGCTACAGGGATTTCCGCAGGTTATGCGACGGATATTCCGCCTCACAATTTGGCCGAGGTTATTGATGCAACGGTTTATCTCATTGACCATCCTTCGGCTAAATTGGATAAGCTGATGGAATTTTTGCCAGGACCAGATTTCCCGACAGGAGCGATTGTCCAAGGAGCAGATGAAATTCGCAAAGCTTATGAAACGGGCAAGGGGCGCGTAGCTGTTCGTTCGCGTACAGAAATAGAAGCACTTAGAGGCGGCAAAGAACAGATCATTGTCACTGAAATTCCTTATGAGGTTAATAAAGCTGTGCTGGTTAAGCGAATTGACGATATCCGTGTCAATAATAAGGTACCTGGCATGGCTGAAGTCCGTGATGAATCTGACCGAGATGGTCTGCGCATTGCCATTGAACTCAAAAAAGATGCTGATGCTCAGGTTATTTTGAATTACCTCTTCAAGTATACCGATTTGCAAATCAACTATAACTTTAATATGGTGGCCATTGACAATTTCACGCCGCGTCAAGTCGGTCTTCAAAAGATTCTGTCCAGCTACATTGCCCACCGTCGTGACATTATTGTTGCGCGCTCCAAGTTTGATAAGGCCAAGGCTGAGAAGCGTCTGCATATTGTTGAAGGCTTGATTCGTGTGATTTCTATCCTAGATGAGGTTATCGCTTTGATTCGGGCTTCGGAAAATAAGGCTGACGCTAAAGAAAACCTCAAGGTCAGCTATGATTTTTCAGAAGAACAGGCAGAAGCCATTGTGACCTTGCAGCTTTACCGTCTGACAAACACTGATATTGTCACCCTTGAAAATGAAGAGACAGCTCTTCGTGAACAAATTGCAACACTGACAGCAATTATTGGTGATGAGCGTACGATGTTTAATCTCATGAAACGTGAGCTGCGTGAGGTTAAAAAACGCTTTGCGGATGCCCGTCGTTCAGAATTACAAGCCAAAACGCAGGCTATTGAGATTGACACCGCTAGCTTGATTGTAGAAGAAGAGACCTATGTCAGCGTGACCAAAGGCGGCTATATCAAACGCACCAGCCCACGTTCTTACAATGCCTCAACTGTTGAAGAACTCGGTAAACGTGAGGATGATGATTCTATCCTTATTCAAGCAGCTAAAACAACACAGCATCTTCTCATTTTCACTAACTTTGGGAATGTCATCTATCGGCCTATCCATGAAGTGACAGATATTCGCTGGAAAGAAATTGGTGAGCATCTGTCGCAAACCATTACAAATTTTGCGACCAATGAAGAAGTGATTTATGCTGAGGTTATTGATGACTTTACCCCAGAAACTTATTTTGCAGTGACTAAGCTTGGACAGATAAAGCGTTTTGAACGTAAAGAATTTGAACCATGGCGCAGCTATAAGACCAAGTCTGTTAAATATGCTAAGCTTAAAACAGAAGAGGATCGTGTTGTTGCCATATCACCGATTCTTATGGATGATGTTATGCTAGTTACCTACAATGGTTACGCCCTGCGCTTTAACATCCAAGAAGTGCCAATCGTCGGAGCAAAAGCTGCAGGAGTTAAAGCCATCAACCTCAAGTCAGGTGACACCATCCAATCAGCTTTCATTGCCAACACAGAAAGTTTCTATCTGCTGACGCAGCGTGGCAGTCTTAAACGCGTAGCAACTGCTGAAATACCGCCAGCTAAGCGAGCAGGCCGAGGCCTCCAAGTCCTTCGCGAGCTTAAAAATAAACCGCATCGTGTCTTTATGGCCGGTTCTGTCTTGGCTGGAAATAGCAGTGCAGAGCTTGATTTATTCAGCACAGAAAGCCAAGAAAAAGAGCAAATTCTGAGGGTTGTCTCTGATACTGGTGAAATTATTGAAAAAAATCTATCTGAACTTGGCTTATCAGAACGCAACAGCAATGGCAGCTTTATTTCGGATAGTATCTCAGATCATGCTGTTTTTGCAGCCAAAATAAAATAAATACGATTTTACTTCTCTATGTAAAGGCTCATAGCTTTCACATAGAGTTTTTTATAATGAGGTAAAAGAAAATCCCCAACAAAGTTTCGCGGATAAACTTACAGTTATATTATATATATGTGACAATTAAATAACGCAAAACTACCTGCTAACTGGTTTCCCTGTCATTAATAAAAACAATTAGGAAAAATATGTTAATCTAAAGCATAACAATAATTATTTGAAAAAGCGCAAAACAACATTAGATACAAGGATTTTAAGCTTGATTCTCCATTTTTCAGATTAATCAATTGTTCAAATGAAAAGACCTATTGGCTCCAAAATTGTATTTAGCTTGTTTCAGAGTTTTGGTTGATGATGCTTCTTATTCCTATTATTATAGGATTTACAAGATTTATATTTTGTGTTAATATAAATTGTATTAATGAAGGAGGTTAACATATTGGCAAATAATAAATTTTTAATGATTGCCCTATCAATTATTCTTCCGCCACTTGCAGTTTATATTGCTAGCGAGGGAAATGATAGACAGGTCTTTCGTACAATTATCTCGCTTATCCTTACTATTTTCTTCTGGGCACCAGGGATTTTTTACGCATATGATATTGTAACAGATTCTAAATTTATCTATCCTCAGATTGATAAATTGACAAAATAAAATGAGACGAAATTTCGTCTCATTTTTATATCTTGTCAGAGATTTAAAATCTGTTTAGTATTCAAAAAAACAACAATTAAAGGAAGATCTCGCTCTGTAGAAAGAATTGTCAGAATTTTGAAATAATACTTGAAAATTGTGTGAAAAAGGACTATACTAGAAAATACCTAGTAACAGAAAAGAGGAAACCAATATGACAGCAGATTTAGACTGGGAGAACCTTGGATTTGAGTATCGTAAATTGCCTTTTCGCTATATCTCTTATTATAAAGATGGAAAATGGGACGAAGGCAAACTGACCGAAGATGCGACCTTGCATATTTCGGAGGCAGCACCGTCACTTCACTATGGGCAGCAAGCTTTTGAAGGCTTAAAAGCTTATCGTACCAAAGACGGTTCTGTACAATTATTCCGCCCAGATCAAAATGCAGAGCGTTTGCAACGTACAGCAGATCGTTTGTTGATGCCTCAGGTACCTACAGAAAAATTCATAGATGCAGCCAAACAAGTGGTTCGTGCCAATGAAGAATATGTTCCGCCGTATGGAACAGGTGCGACACTTTATCTTCGTCCGCTTTTGATTGGTGTTGGTGATATTATAGGTGTTCATCCAGCGGATGAGTATATTTTCACAATCTTTGCTATGCCAGTTGGCAACTACTTCAAGGGAGGTCTGGCACCAACTAATTTCTTGATTCAAGATGATTATGACCGTGCTGCACCGCATGGAACAGGTGCTGCCAAGGTTGGCGGTAACTATGCGGCTAGCTTGCTTCCTGGTAAGGTTGCTAAAGACCATGAATTTTCAGATGTTATTTACCTTGACCCAGCAACTCATACTAAGATCGAAGAAGTGGGGTCAGCCAATTTCTTCGGAATAACAGCCGATAATGAATTTATTACACCGCTTAGCCCATCAATTTTGCCATCTATTACTAAGTATTCTCTCTTATATTTGGCAAAAAATCGTTTTGGTTTAAAGGCTATTGAGGGAGATGTACGGGTAGACGAATTGGATAAATTCGTTGAAGCCGGTGCTTGTGGTACTGCTGCAGTTATCTCACCTATAGGCGGAGTACAACACGGGGATGACTTCCATGTCTTTTATAGCGAAACAGAAGTTGGTCCTGTCACACGTAAACTGTATGATGAATTAACAGGCATTCAGTTTGGCGATGTTGAAGCGCCGGAAGGCTGGATTGTTAAAGTGGACTAATCGTCTTTACTTAAGGCTTGCTCTTGCAAGCTTTTTTGAATTCTTGTAAAATAGGGACATCAGTATAAAGAAAGGGTAAATTGAGGTCGGCTTAGCAGACCTTGATTGTTAAACGAATGAGTCGAAAAGATAAAAAGATCGAAATTCAGCTGCAAGAAGCTAAAGTGACAGTTAATAATAGTAAGATAGAAGGTTTTGAACTGACTATCGGCAAGAAGCTCATTGGGCAAATTGCTGAGATTGATGAAAAGTTTGCTGTGCTAAAAAATGGAGAGGTTCATATTTTTCAAAAAACATTGGACGCAGCTGTTGAATCTGTTATTGAAAACTACAATCTAAATCATTAAGATGAAGCTTGCTTTCATTAGGGAATTATGATACAATGGTCACTGTTGCTTGGAGAGGTAGCGAAGAGGCTAAACGCGGCGGACTGTAAATCCGCTCCTTCGGGTTCGGGGGTTCGAATCCCTCCCTCTCCATACTCAGGATACAAAGATCGTTTAAAATCTGTATAAAAATAGGGATAGGAAGCTGACCGAGACATTGGCGATAATGCTAGGAAGTTTCCCTTTTCACTAGGATTTTAGGTCGTACACAACTTAGTTTTGCTAATTTTCTTGAGTTTGGATTATTTATATTGGGGTATAGCCAAGCGGTAAGGCAAGGGACTTTGACTCCCTCATGCGTTGGTTCGAATCCAGCTACCCCAGTCAAAGGTATCGGGTTTTACTCGACACCGTTAATGTCAGCTATTGTCTTTGCGGGTACCCTTGAAAAATATATTGTTATCAAAAGCCAGAATAGGCTGGCTTTTGTCGGAGGATCTTTTTAGAATGAATGAATTTGAAGAATTGCTAAATAGTGTTAGCGAAGTTAACCAAGGTGACGTTGTTACTGCAGAAGTCATCTCTGTTGATAGTGACCAAGCAAACGTTGTCATCGAAGGAACAGGTATTGAAGGCGTTTTGACACGTCGTGAATTAACAAACGATCGTGAAGCAGATGTCAGCGAGCTTGTTAAAGTTGGCGATACACTTGAAGTGCTTGTTCTTCGTCAAGTAGTGGGTAAAGACACTGATACCGTTACATATCTTGTTTCTAAAAAACGTTTAGAAGCTCGTAAAGCTTGGGATAAACTTGTCGGCCGTGAAGAAGAAGTTGTTACTGTCAAAGGAACTCGTGCTGTTAAGGGTGGATTGTCAGTAGAATTTGAAGGCCTTCGCGGTTTCATTCCTGCCTCAATGATTGACACACGTTTTGTTCGCAATACAGAACAATTTGTTGGTCAGGAATTTGAAGCTAAAATTAAAGAGGTCAATGCTGCTGAAAATCGTTTCATCCTTTCACGTCGTGAAGTTGTTGAAGCAGCTGCAGCCGCAGCTCGTAAGGAAGTCTTCTCTAAACTTGAAGTAGGCTCAATTGTAACTGGTAAAGTTGCACGATTGACTAGTTTTGGTGCTTTCATTGATCTTGGTGGTGTTGACGGTCTTGTTCACGTGACAGAATTGTCTCATGAACGCAATGTTTCACCTAAATCAGTTGTTTCTGTTGGTGAAGAGGTAGATGTTAAAGTTCTTGCTATTGATGAAGAGGAAGGACGCGTATCACTTTCACTTAAAGCAACAACCCCTGGACCGTGGGATGGCGTTGAGCAAAAACTTGCTGCTGGCGATGTTATTGAAGGTAAAGTGAAACGTTTGACTGATTTTGGTGCTTTTGTTGAAGTGCTGCCAGGAATTGATGGTCTTGTCCACATTTCACAAATTTCACACAAACGTGTTGAAAATCCTAAAGATGTTCTTTCAGTCGGTCAAGATGTTAAGGTTAAGGTTCTTGATGTCAATGCGGAGGCAGAACGTGTTTCATTGTCAATCAAAGCGCTTGAGGAACGTCCTGCTAATGCTGATGGCAATGGTGAGAAACGTCAATCACGTCCGCGCCGTCCAAAACGTCAAGAAAAACGTGATTTCGAGTTACCAGAAACTCAAACTGGATTCTCAATGGCAGATCTTTTCGGAGATATTGAATTGTAATTTAAAAAAGGCCTACTTTATTAGGTCTTTTTTATGTTTTGGGGAGAAATTTTAGCCGAAATGTGGTATAATACACTTTTGTGAGCACCCTTAGTGTAATGGATATCACGTAAGATTCCGGTTCTTGAGATAGGGGTTCGATTCCCTTAGGGTGCAGCAGAGGCTGGGACAGAGGTTCCGCCTCTTTTTCGGCTCTTTGTCAACTGTAGTGGGTGACTTATAACTAAGCACGAGAGAGAATCAGATTGGTTCTCTCTCTTTGCATGTTCAAAGCGATAAGAATTTTAGTTTTAAAGTTTTTGAAGTTTCGAAAGCC